>JAADGD010000095.1 GCA_013152515.1 Planctomycetota bacterium | reverse complement strand
GACGATCAGCTCGCCATTCGCGACCGCACGTTGTCACAAGCACGAGCGCAGTTGCGTATGGCTCGTAAAGCAAAGTAGTGTGGCACGCCTCTTCGAGTCGTGAGTCTGTAGAAAAACTCACGACTCGGAGAGGCGTGCCACACTACTTTGCTTTACGAGCTCGCTTTACGAGCCATACGCAACTGCGCTCGTGCTTGTGACAACGTGCGGTCGCGAATGGCGAGCTGATCGTCGCCAGCAACCTTACTGCCCAGTGCGCTACTGAGCAGTTCTTGAGCCACTTCAGCATCGACCGCGTCGGCAGCGAGCGAGCGATTCGTCAACACCGATACGACATTGTCTGCGATCTGCACAAATCCACCATCGACATAGTAGCGATCGGTCTCCGAACCGCTACGGATGCGCAGTTCGCCACAGCCGAGTCGACCGATCATCGGGCTATGATGCAACCCAATACCGACCTCGCCATCAAACAAGGGCAGCGCGACGAATTCAGCCGCCTTATCGAGTACCGTTTCTTCGGGCGTCACGACAACGCAGCGGAGCGTAGATTTTGAAGTTTTATCCGACATGGAAAGTGTTCAACCCTAACTTCTCGTTTCCAGGCTCTTGCCTTGGAACACGATGTACTTGAGGCTCCCGCCTCGTGATCTTGATTTAACTTGTGCTTCCCGTGAGGCAGAGCCTCTTGTGCAGTTCGTTCCCAGGCGGGAGCCTGGGAACGAGAAGGTTTGTTCTTCGTGCTCCCGTCCCTTACGGTCGGGGCTCGCCTGTTCGTCCTTTACGGTCGGGGTTCGCCTATTCGTCCTTTACGGTCGGGGGTCGCCTGTTCGGCATTCGCCATTTTATTTTTCTTGGCTTTTCTTCCACTGTTCTTCGGCCTGCTCGATCGCACCGACGTACATGAAGGCGTTCTCGGGCAGGTGATCCCATTTGCCATCGCAAATTTCCTCGAAGCTGCGGATCGTGTCGTCGAGCGACGTGATCTCGCCCGGCTTGCCGGTGAAAACTTCGGCGACCAAAAACGGCTGCGACAGAAAACGTTCGATGCGACGGGCACGGTGGACGATCAGCTTGTCTGCTTCGGAAAGCTCGTCGACACCGAGAATGGCAATGATATCTTGTAGCTCGCGGTAACGCTGCAAAGTCGTTTGCACGCGGCGGGCACAGTTGAAGTGGCGATCGCCGACGTACTGTGGATCGAGGATTCGGCTGGAGGAGGCCAGCGGGTCGACCGCCGGATAAATGCCCTTCTCCGAGATCGAGCGTTCCAGATAGAGGAACGCATCGAGCTGACCAAACGCGGTCGCCGGGGCAGGGTCGGTCGGATCGTCGGCAGGTACGTAAACGGCTTGCACTGAGGTGATGGCTCCCTTGTCGGTCGAAGCGATACGTTCTTGCAAGGCACCCATCTCGCTCGCCAGGGTCGGTTGATAACCGACAGCAGACGGCATTCGGCCCAACAACGCGGAGACTTCACTACCTGCTTGCGAAAAGCGGAAGATATTGTCAATGAACAGCAACGTGTCGGCACCTGTCTTGTCGCGGAAGTATTCGGCCATCGTCAATGCCGACAGGGCAACACGCAAGCGAGCACCTGGCGGCTCGTTCATCTGGCCGAAGACCATGCAAGTTTGGTCAATCACGCTACGCCCGGTGTCGCCGATCTTGGCCTCTTGCATTTCGAGCCAAAGATCGGTTCCTTCACGTGTCCGCTCGCCCACGCCTGCAAACACCGAGTAACCACCGTGAGCCGAAGCAATACGAGCGATCAACTCGGTGAGAATAACGGTTTTCCCGAGGCCCGCACCGCCAAACAGCCCCGCCTTACCACCACGCACAAACGGTGTCAGCAAGTCGACCACCTTGATGCCCGTCTCGAACAACTCGGTCTTGGTCGACAAGTCGGCCAAATCGGGAGCATTGCGATGAATAGGCCAAATTTCGTCAGCCTTCACCTCGCCACGTCCGTCGACCGCTTCGCCTATCACGTTGAACACGCGGCCCAAAGTCGCTTCGCCGACGGGTACCGAAACCGGTTTGCCCGTGTCGACACATTCTTCGCCACGAATCAGGCCGTCGGTACTGCCTAGAGCTACGCAACGAACACGTCCACCACCCAATTGTTGCTGCACCTCGCCCGTGAGGTTGATCTTTACGCCCTTGTGCTCCGACTCGATCTTTACGGCATTGTAAATCGCCGGCAGTTGGTCTTCTTCGAACTCGACGTCAAAGGTGGAACCAATCACCTGGGTAATGTGGCCGATGTTTTTTGTTGCTGTTGCCATGTGAATTTCAGATTTCAGATTTAGGATTTGTAATTGCAAAAACCCGACGTTAGCGTCGTCGGCAACGACGCTGAATCACCGGTAAATTCAGTTTTCTATTATTTGAGGGCCTCGACGCCGCCGATGAGGTCCATCAGTTCGGAAGTAATGCGACCTTGGCGGGCGCGGTTGTATTGCATGCTGAGGTTTTTGATCAAATCGCCGGCGTTTTCGGTGGCCCCCTTCATCGCCACCATCCGCGAGACTTGCTCGCTGACTGCCGAATCGAGGAAACACTTGAACAATTTGACTTTGAAGCTGGTCGGTACAACTTCTTCGAGAATGCTCTCAGGCGACGGGAGGAACTCGTATTGCGACTCGCCGTCGGAATCCTCAGATTCCGGCGATTCCTCGCTGAGCGAACCGAGCGGCAGCAAAGTTTCTATCGTCACTTCTTGGTTGGCGATGCTGTGGAACTTCATGTACACGACATCAAGCCGGTCGATCTTGCCGGTCGTATACTCGTCGAGAAAACGGCTGGCGATCACGTCGACTTCGCCGAAGGAGGGCTTGTCATCAAAATGTGTGAATGCTTGTTCCGGCGTGTGGCCACGAAACTCAAAACCACCGATACCCCGTTTGCCAGCGACTTCTAGCCGACAGTTGGGCACTTCTTCCTGCAACTGGCCCCAACGCTTGAGTCCGGCGCGAATGAGATTGCCATTGAATCCACCACACAGGCCGCGATTGGCAGTCAACACTAGCAGCGCAGCGTTGTTCGTCTCTTCACGCTGCTCAAGTAACGGATGACTCACCTCAAGGCCGGTCTTGGTCAAGTCGGACACAAGCTGCGTGATGCGATCGGTGTAAGCCGACGCTGCCGAGGCCCGATCCATTGCCTTTTTGAATCGCGCAGTCGCGATCAATTCCATCGTTCGCGTAATTTTGCGAATGTTGCGAATCGACTTGCGACGTTTATCGAGTTCTTTAGGGTTGGCCATTGAAAAGGACGTAGGGGGTTAGTCGTTAGGAGTGAGTCTATTAGTCGTGATGCTACGCAACGCCGGAACGTGCTAAACATTAAAAAGGCACTAAACCGTTGCGGTTTCCTCTTCGGGCTGCTTAAAACCTTCGTACTGCGTGCCAAACTCTTCGATGCAAGCCTTGATCTTCTCGGTCAGTTCATCGTCGAGGTCTTGTTTTTGTGTTAGCTCGTCGCGAACTTCCGACTTCTGATCTTTCATGAACGTCAGGAACTTTTCTTCCCAGTCGGGCACTTTGTCGACAGGCAGCTTGTCCAAAAAGCCTCGCGTACCGGCGAAGATAACCAGCACTTGGTCGATCACGTTGAGCGGTTTGTATTGGCCTTGCTTGAGTAACTCGACCATGCGGTAGCCGCGATCGAGCCGTGCCTGCGTGTCGGGATCGAGTTCGGTACCCAACTGGGCAAACGCTTCGAGTTCGCGGAAGGCCGCGAGGTCGAGACGCAAACCGCCGGAGACCTTTTTCATCGCTTTAATCTGAGCCGCACCACCGACGCGCGAAACCGAGATGCCCGCATTCATCGCCGGTTTGACGCCTGCGAAGAAGAGGTCGGGCTGCAGATAAATCTGTCCGTCGGTAATCGAGATCACGTTGGTCGGAATGTAAGCCGAAACTTCGCCTTCGAGCGTTTCGATAATTGGCAGCGAAGTAATCGAACCGCCACCCAAAGCGTCAGACAATTTTGAAGATCGTTCGAGCAGTCGGCTGTGACAATAAAACACATCACCAGGATACGCTTCGCGTCCAGGCGGACGACGCATCAGTAGTGATAATTCGCGATAAGCAACCGCCTGCTTACTCAAGTCGTCGTACACGACCAAAGCGTGGCCGCCGTTGAACATGTACTCTTCAGCCATCGCCGTGCCGGAGTAGGGAGCGATGTATTGCAGTGGGGCCGGGTCACTCGCACCCGAGACGATGACCGTCGTGTAATCCATTGCACCCGCATCACGCAATTTCTCGATCACACCAGCGACGGTCGATTCTTTTTGGCCAATCGCCACATAAAAGCACTTGACGCCCGAGTCGTGCTGATTGACGATCGCGTCGATCGCAATGGCAGTTTTTCCCGTCTTACGGTCGCCGATGATCAATTCGCGTTGGCCACGCCCGATCGGCGTCATCGCGTCGACCGCCTTGATGCCGGTTTGCAGCGGCTCGCAAACGGGCTGACGCTCGGCGACGCCTGTGGCAATCGTTTCGACGTTGCGACGCTTTGTCGTATTGATGGGGCCTTTTCCGTCCAACGGGTTGCCGAGCGGATCGACCACACGACCGAGCAGCGCGTCGCCAACCGGTACGCTGAGCAGCTTGCCGGTGCTGCGAACTTCTTCGCCTTCGTTGATCTCCAAGTAATCACCGAGAATGATCACGCCGACCGAGTTCTCTTCCAGATTGAACGCCAAGCCGTTGACGCCATTCTCGAATTCGACCATTTCGCTGGCCATCACATCCGACAGGCCGTAGACCTGAGCGATACCATCACCAACTTCTAACACACGCCCGACTTCGCGGACGTCGATATGAGAAGCAAACTGTTCGATCTCTTTTTGGATGACCGAGGAAATTTCGTCACTTTTGAACTTCATCGAAGCTCTCCGAAAGGCTTTTGATTTTGTTATTAATTCAGCTATGTGTTGAAGAATAGAACGCGGATGAACGCGGATTCAACAGATGAACGCGGATTGCTGATTAAATTGCGATCATACTTCTATGCTTCTCATCCCTTGTGCCAAAACTTGAGTCTCTGTAGATTTCTTTCCTTCTTCATCTGTGGAAACCCGTTTAATCGGCGTTCCTCCGCGTCCTATTCTTACTTTTCTAAAAACTGCTCCGGCTGGTTCTGTATCGCTTCGATCGCTCGGTCAATCATTGCTTGACGCGAGCGTTCGAGGCTGGTTTTGACCGAGGCATCGTAGACTTTGTCTCCGACGCGGACCACAAAACCGGCGATCAGGTCAGGATTGATTTTTGTTGTGACGATTGGTTCGATGCCGAGCGAACTGCGAAGCGAACTAACCACCTCCGCTTGCAACGCCGAATCCAAATCGAGGGCCATCTCCAATTGGACCGGAACACGATTGCTCCGCTCTTCCCACAACTGCCCCGCGACACGCACCACCTGACGCAACATGCCCAGTCGGTCGTGCTTGGTCAACACTTTGAGGAAATTTATAGTCGTCGTCGACACGCGCGAACCGAAAACGCGGTCAAGCACGCCCAGCTTCTCGTCCTGTGAAACCAGCGCCGAGCCGAAGACTTCTTCCATGTCAGGAAATTTATCCAGCACCTCGGTAACTGTCGCTTGCAGTTCGCTGAGAACCTCGTCCTCATCAGAACCAGCCGCATCGAGAGCCGCCTGTGCGTAAATACGCGCAAGCTTTTCGACGTCAACATCGAAAACTGTCTCACGGCTGGTCTCTTTTTTTTTCATGCTGTTGCTACCCGATCAATTCTCGCTGGGACTACTGGAAGCCAACTTGCTGAGTGCTTCGCGAACGAGCGCCGCTTGTTGGTCGGGCGTGATGTTTTGCTTCACCACTTGCCCAGCCAAATCAACCGCCATGTTCGCACTCGTTTCGACCAGCTTGTGCATTGCACGCTCCGCAGCGAGATCGACATCACGCACCGCCCGATCACGCTCTTGGCCAGCCAATTGCTTCGCCTCCGCGATGATCTGCGTTTTGGTGTGCTCCGCATCACGACGCGCTTCTTCGAGCAGTTCACGAACCTCGTCCGCAGCAGTTGCCAGCTTGGCCTCGTGCTGAGCAAGCATGTTTTTTGCCTCGGCTTGCATCGCTTCGGCAGCGGCGATATTGCCTTCGATACGCTTTTCGCGTTCGACAAGTGCCGCCGCAATGGAAGGCCAAGCAAGTTTTCCGAGTAACGCCAGCAGCAACAAAAAGACTACAAAAGTATAGATGGCAAGGTCCGCACGCAATTCCCCTGGATCTTCCAGACTTGCTCCGGCATTGCCATGCCCCGGATCGTGCGCATGTGCGTCTGCGTGAGCATCCCCACTTGCATGGTCATCCGCTTCTTGCGTAACCGTCTCAGCCTGAGAATCGTGTGCCGACTCCTCAGCATGAACGGGTCCTGAGGTGAGCAGCAACACAACGGCCACCATCAATAACCCCTGGAGGGCGCAAAATCTATTCTTCATAATCTTTCCCATGACGCTTTACGTTGTCATCTCGACAAGTCGACAGGTAAAACCCCGCCCGCTGGCCAAGCAAAACTTAGCCGACAGGCTAGGCAAAACCTATTGGACAGGAGGCCAAGGGTTCTGGCCCGAGCAAATCACCAACGCGTAGAACGTAAAACCTTCGATCAATGCTGCGGCAATAATCATGGCCGTCTGAATCTGGCCGGCAACCTCAGGCTGACGGGCCATGCTCTCGAGCGCACAGCCGGCAAGGCGACCGATACCATAAGCGGCACCAATTACGGTCAATCCAACACCAAACGCTCCGGAGAAGGTCGTTCCCTCGGCAGCGGCAGCAGGCTCGGCCACGGCCAAAGCGGCGAACAAACTTAGGGCAACAATCTTGACTACCTTAATCACAGAACTAACTCCTTGATTACTCATGTTTTCCTACTCACTTTCAGACACAGGCATACTAGTGGTGATGCACGGCTGAACCAATGAACAGGGCGGACAAAAATGTAAAAACATAGGCCTGCAAAAAGGCCACAAACAATTCTAAACAACTAAACAATACGGAACTCACTACCGTGATCACCGCTGTTAAAGCCCAATTGGTGTTCGGTGCCGCTGCAACAGCCATACCCAAAATTGCCAACAGCACCAAGTGACCCGCGACCATGTTGGCGAGCAAACGAATTCCTAAGACAGCATGTTTGATGAGCAGGCTCAGCACTTCGATCGCAAAAATCATGGGTACCAGGACAACAGCCAGTGGCAACGGTAAGCCCATGCTGGGGACTTGATTTTTCCAGAAGCCAACCACGCCAAATCGAATCGAACCCGCAACGATCACCGTCGCAAAGGTCACCAGCGCAAGGCCAAGCGTCACACTGAAACTGCCGGTCGGGGCACCCACCCAAGGAAGCATCCCAAACAAGTTGCAACCCAACACAAACAAGAAAATCGTCCACAGCAGCGGCACAAACCGGTCGGCATCGTGCTTGCCAATTGCTGGGCGAGCCACCTCATCGCGAATGAACAGCAAGAACGTCTCGAGCATGTTCCAGAGTTTTCCTTTGGCCGGTCGACCGTTGCTCACGTAGCTTGCCAGCTTCGAGAACAGAAAAACTAAGATTGCGGCTACAGCGAGTTCAAGAATCATGAACTTGGAGATGCAAAAACCCGACTCTGGTTCGTAGTTGTTCTTCAGTTGCCCAAATGGCTGGGGGATTAGGATTTTACCATTCAAGTGCGAGTTGTAATCATCGATCTTGTCGGCGGACCATGCGGGAGCTTCTTGGTTGAACGCAGCAACGTCCTCCGCATCGGTTTTGATCTGAGTCCAAATGCTTTGGAGAGGCTTGGCATCCTGCTGTCGGGCTTTGTAGGACTCCAGCGACTCGGATTCGCTTTTGAGTTGCTTGGCGTACTTGCCGAGAGCCAATTGCTGTTGAAACCAGCCGCCCTCGGTGGACTCTTCCAAGAATCGATCGAATGGTTTGGCGAAGTTCTTTCCTTCGTGACGCCAGCCGTGATAGGCGTCCAATAGCTCCGCCTGATTGGGAATATTCTCAAACGCGGCATTTCCAGAAATCGCTTCGATCTGACGGACCGCTTCCCAATCTTGATACTCATCGTCAAGACGGACCCAATAATCAGGGAAATCGCCGCGATCTGAGCGGTCCGACCGATACAAAAACTTCGGCACCTCGAAGTAGTAGCTATCTTTGATGTGTAAAAGTGCGGTCATAGAACTCGATATATCGGGTAATGCGAGCAATAGCTCGCGTTTATTTTTTGGCGTCTATTCTTTTAGGTTGCTTGAAAGCTATCCGGAGACGGCTCTACCTGAAACTTTCGTGATAGAACCCTTGGGATTCGATTCTCGTAGCAACTTCAAACTCATGAGTGTTTCGAGTGGCAAAGCCACCAAATAATTCAAAACAAGCAGTCCCATAAATCCTGCCTCAAGCAGTGGACTGTGCAGTCCTTGCATGACCAGCAGAACCCCCATCGGCAAACCCATACGAACAAACATCGCCAATAGTACGCTTGACACGCCACCACCGGTGCTGGATTGACGCGATTGCAAAAAAGAAAGCAGCAAGGCCAAGCTGGCAGCCACTCCCACGCTAGCCATCGCGATCGCGCCAGCCAAGTAAGCTTCAGAGCCAACCGCGCGAGCTGCCCATGCACTGCCCAGCAAACTAGCCAAGGCAAGGCAGACGTTCAGCATCAAGAGGTATTTGAAAATTTTCTTCACTACGACAACCAAACCAAAAACTTCTCCGTAACATATCAACACAAGCAGTCAAAATGGTTTCGCTAAGTTAGCGTTTTTTTTTGCGTGCTGGTTTGGTGACGGCAATCAGGTAGGCAATTGACAACGCCATACCGGCTGCAAAGCCTAGCAGAACAAGAAAACCTGTTCCTAACCGCCCATCAAGCCATTGACCCGCTAAACCAGGCAACACCATCATCAGCCCTGCCGCCATAATCCGAGACACCCACTGCATGGCAGCAGCCATAGGGTGTTGTGGAGGTGGCTTAGCCAAGCTTTAGCTCCCTACCTTGCAAAACGACGCAACTCACTAGTTAGCAAAGAGTTACATCGAAACTCGAAATCTGTCTGCAGATTCGGAGCAAAAAACCGCTCGTAACTGATGTGGACAATCTATTTGCGGGAAAAACAAGTGTCAACGGCCAAACGGGGTATTCGTGCATTTTTTCACAAAGTCTTTCTCCTATGTCCAAACCTAGAGCGGATAATGGTTTATGCCGGGGGGTAAACGTTCTTCAAAACTCCTCTGAAACCGTTGGTACTGCCGAGAAAAACCTGTTCTCCGAGATGCTCTAAACCGATCGTTAGCAGCGACAAAACTTTCTGTCTCGCCGTAAGTCATGTTTACAGAAAGACTTGCGGAGATTCTCGGGGGCAGTAAACTTGCGGTTTTCGGCAGTTTAGGTTACTATCGATTATATCAGTTGCGGGGCATGTGACGTTGGATTCGCATTCCCGAAACGATACTGATGACCCGACTGGTTCAGGGAAGCCCGGTGGGAACTTCCGTGTGTAGATAAACCAGTTTGGGGCAGCCTTCTAGAAAGAGCCTGTGCCAAGCCTGCGGACTTCGCTCGGCACATTTTTTTGTCAGGGATGATCCCCCTTGCTCTCTGCATGTTCTCATGGGCGGCTCTTTGGGGCTGTTGCGAAGAACCTGACTAGCTACGGAGGACGGCAAAGATGACCGCCGCCACATTGCGATCACATACCGCGAAAGATCTCGCCCAAATGGCCCGCCAAAATGGTATTGCTGGCTGGCACTCAATGCGCAAAGACGAATTGGTCAAGCAGCTCGTCCAACTCGCGCGCAAGCGGTCTCTCTCCAAAAACGGCTCGAACGGTGCAAATGGAAATGCAGCGACCAACGGCATTGCGCGAAAAACCAACCCTCGTGTCCAACAAAAAATCGATCAACTCAAACGTAAATTGGCAAGCGCTAAGAATCTAGCGAAAAGCTGCCCCGATCAGCCCGCAAGCACTCACAAAGAAGACCGCTTGGTCGTGATGGTGCGCGACCCGTATTGGCTGCATGCCTTTTGGGAACTCTCCCAACGTAGCGTCGACCGCGCACAGGCAGCGATGGGCCAGCACTGGCACGCGGCGCAGCCTGTCCTGCGGGTGTACCGCATGGAAGAAGCCGGCACATCGAACTTGGAGCAAGATATTGTCATCCACGGAGGTGTCAGCAATTGGTACATTGATGTCCAGGATCCTCCCCAGGAATACCGTATGGAAATCGGTTATTTAGCCGAAAACGATTCCTTCTATTGCCTCACCCGCAGCAACACCGTTCAAACTCCCCCTGCCGGTACGAGCGACGCGGTCGACGACAATTGGACGCATGTCGCAGAGCAAGCCGATCGCATTTTTGCGATGAGCGGCGGCTATTCGCCGCAAGGCACCAGCCGCGAGTTGCAAGAGCTGCTCGAAGAGCGCCTCCGTAGACCGCTGGGAACTCCGATGAATACGCGTTACGGCAGTGGAGCTGGCGACATCCTACAAAAAAGTGGCGAGATGCCATTCGCCGTCGACGCCGAAGTGATCGTCTACGGCGCCGCCGATCGAGATGCTCACGTCACTCTCAAAGGCGAGCCCATACAACTGCGCGCCGATGGCACCTTCGCCGTGCGCGTCAGCCTACCCGACAAACGGCAAGTTATCCCCATCGTCGCCAGCTCTGGCGACGGCGTCGAGCAACGCACCATTATCCTCGCCGTCGAACGCAACACCAAAGTGATGGAAACGAAGGTCCGCGACATAACGGCTCGGTAAGGCGGTAAGGTTGTGGGCAGTAGGCAGTAGGCAGTATCCGCGATCTGACAGATCGCCGGGTTGGCCCTCACTTTCGAATGTCCTTGCGACTCTTTTTGCACCGGTGCAAAATTCTTAAAATCGCGGTGCAATACTCGGCTGTTTTGGTTCTTGGGAATCCTGTTTAACGGTTACTGGGTAACGACTTAGGCAATTCGCCCTCACCGCAGCTGGGCGAATTAAGGTGCTGTCCTACGACTGTGTTGCTAAGTTGAACGGCTTATTTTATCCGCTATTCTGCGGGCATGACACTCATAGAACAACTGCGCAAAGCAGCCGAAAAGCGTCGTGACGCCCTCATCAAACAGGCCCGTGGCGAGTACCGCAAGACGGTGCGTGGCCTTAAGCAGGTCATTGAGACTGGCTGGCCTTGATCATAACTCCGGCAAATGCTGTCACGGCTAGCAGAGCCTGGGCGAGATTTTGGGCAAGCTAACGTCGAAATGCCGGTTTGCCA
>JAADGD010000155.1 GCA_013152515.1 Planctomycetota bacterium | reverse complement strand
CCGAGTTCAAAACCCTCCCCCCAGTTTCCAAGGTAATGGGCCTCCCTAAAGAGGGAGGGGGATTTTGGTTGCGGCCAGAGGCCGCGCCAAGGTCTCAGCGTCTCTGCGAGAGGCTTTTGTAGTTTTTGGTTGCGGCAATGCCGCGCCAGCCGTCGGTTCTCAAAGGGTAAATACACCTCTGCCGCTCTCTTCATACTACAGCGCTAAGTCAAAAACCACGGATTGCACGGATACCACTGATTTTGGAGACTTTTGGCAGGTTTGCTGCTGTGTCTTTGAACTGTCTACAACATCAATTCAATTCATCAAGGCTTCATCCGTGAATATCAGTGCTATCCGTGGTCTTTAGCTTTTTACTTAGCGCTGTAGTACTAAGGCCTTCGCTCGAGTGATGCGAGGTGAACCATAGGTATTCCAATCGATGTCCTAGCGCAGGTCTAGCAGAAACGCAAGCAGATCACTCATCTGTTGATGGTTGATTTTCTGCTCCAGTCCTTCGGGCATGAGAGATTGTCCCGAGCCGATGATCTCTTCGATGTTTTGCCGAAGCAGGGTCTCTTGTATGTTTTCGGCCCGTTTGAGTGTGATGCTGGTCGGCGTTTCGCCGGCGATCAGCCCCGACACGGCGCGACCCGAGTCGAGTACGATGACGTATTGCGTGTAATTTGCGAGGACCTCGCGACTAGGATCGAGAATCTGCAGCATCAAGGCTGCTGGCGTTTGGTTTTGAATCGTCGCCAGATTCGGCCCGACGTCTTGGCCTCGACCACCGACCTTGTGACACGTCATGCAGTTTTGCTCGAAGACGAGTTTGCCGCGCTGGGCGTCTCCGGTCAGTGTGAGGGCTGGGCGGTAGGCGTCGACGATTTCTTGCCGTGGGCTGGCCGTCGTGCCGAAAAGCTGTGCAGCGCGAGTACTGACATTAGTATCTTTGTGCTTCACAAGTCGCCTTTTGCGAACCGGTGAAATGTAACTCGAAGAAATCTGCCCGCCTTCGACAGCATCAAGCAAGGCGACGATCCAATCGTGTCTGCCGAGTAGCGTTTCGACAACTTCACCGCGCACCGCTGGCGAAAGGCCTTGCCAAGCTTCGATCAACACGGTGGGGACGTCTGTGGCATCGAAACTAGAGAGCGTCTGCACCGCAGCCAATTGAACAGTTGGAGCTTGACGTGAATCGAGCATGTCGACCAGAGCCGTTTCCACCTCCTCAAAACGGCCATGAACGAGCATCTCAAGAGCTTGTTCTCGCTGTCGTGGAGTGGACGAATCGCTTGCGAGCGTCTGGTTTGCGCTGTCAATCAAAACAGACAGCAGTGTGGCAGTCGCAGGGGAGTCCGCAGCATATCGACTCAAGCCCGATCGTGAGCGACGCAAACCTTCGCCCAAACCGAGAATGACAGTGCGACGTACCTTGGCCAATTTTGCATCGTTCATTGCTTCGATTGATTTCAGTACACCCACGACTTCTGGCTGCCGATTGCGACCGCCGACCACTAATGCCAGTTGTCGCAGGAATTGTTGCCCCTCGGAGGTTACCGCAAACTGGCTATCGACAAGTAGCGATTCAAGCATGCCCGCAGCCAACTCGAGCGAAGAACTGAGCACAGCGGTTCGCATCCAAGTGTCTCCGGCATCGCGACGCGCAATGTTCGCCAACGCCACAGCCGCACGTTGGTCGTCGGTCTCGCCCAGACTGAAAGCCACCTGAAATCGAACACGCATATTGGCGTCGTCGGCCAGCTTCAAGACTTGCTTGAGCAACGGTTCGCTCGATCTCAAACGCGACTCGGCAAGTTGAACAGCGTGTTCTCGCACGCCGGCAGACTTCGAGGTGAGGCCCAGCAAGAGATCGTCGACGCTCAAAGCATTCAATCCTTCGAGTACGTGCAACACATGAAGCTGAGCTAAATCCGACTCTGTCTCAAGCAACAGCTTATGCAGCGGTTCGATGGCACGACGATCTTGTCGTTCAGAAAGTAACCGCCCCGCAGTATCTCGCCACCAACCGTTAGGGTTCGCCAATTCAAGAACCAATTCTTCGGTCGTGGCTGCGCCAAGCTGCGGTGGCTTGGGAACTTCAAAACCGGGGGGAGCCAAGCGATAGATACGGCCAAGGTCGTCTCCACTGTCCAAGTCGATATTAGCGATGATCTCCTCTGGCAGCGAATCGGGTGTTTCGATCACTTCGCGGTACATGTCCACGACATGCAGCGTTCCGTCCGGAGCATTGGTCAGGTTGGCGGGGCGGAACCAGTTGTCTCGCGAACGGACCATCTCGGTTTCTTTGTCAACCCGAAGTGATTCGAAGCTCACTCCCTCGGGCTGCATTCGGCGGCGATGGATCAGGTTGCTTTGTACCTCCGCGACGAACAAGCTGCCGCGATATTTTTCTGGATAGGCTGCACCGCGATAAATCGTGACGCCCGTGCAAGCAGTAAAAACATCGTGAGCAACCGAGGGTTTCGAGTAGTTTGGATTCTCAGCCAAACGCATTTTTGTTCTTTTCAGACGCCACGGCTCGATTGGACTAGCGCGATAAACGCTATTGCCCTTCCAGATGTTGCGTCGTACAGCCGCAACGGGCAAGTAGGGATTTCTCGCCAAGTAGTGAGCCGGCAAGACCACATGTACCGCAGGTTTGGAGTTCTGGCAGATGAAGCGGTTGTTCCAATTGTCAAAGGTGTTGCCAAACTGCTCAGAACCAGAGATCGTTTCGAACTTGCCCGTCACGGGATGAAAACGAAAATCGCGACCGCTCAGCGAAATGGATCTAGCATCGGGTTGATCAACGGGCTTCACTTGGCCACCACTGTTCGAACCGGCACCGTAGATCCAACCATCGAGACCCCAGATGAGATTGTTGGCCGTGCCTTCTTCGGTAATCATGCCAAAGCCTGTGTAGAGCTTCTTGCGGATATCTGCTTGGCCATCGTTGTCGGTGTCTTTGAGATACCACAGATCGGGTGCCGCGACGACAAACACGCCACCGTTCCAGGGACAAATGCCGGTCGGCCACGCCAGCCCGGTGGCAAACACGTGGCTGTGTTCGTACTTGCCATCGCCGTCGAGATCGCGAAGCAGCCGAATGCGCCCGTCTGGTCCGTCGCTTTTTCCCTTCGTGGCAGGGAATTTCAGAAACTCTGCGACAAACATCTGCCCATTTTCGTCATAGGCGATCACAATTGGCTCGACCACGTTGGGCTCGTGCGCGACGAGCTGCATCTGAAATCCGTCCAGTACTTCAAACGATTCTAAAGCCTGCGCACGGGTTCGTGCCTGCACGCGCAAGCTACCGGCTGGCACAGTTTCTTCAGCAGTTGCCGATTGAAGCGTGACGCAAGAAATGATTATCAAGGCGGTAATTTTTGTCATATTGTTGGTATTCGAATGATGAATCATGGAACACTTTCATTCATAGATGCTAAAACACGATGCTAAAACACGGGAAGACAGGCAGAAAAGAATCCAGAGTCCTACGCAAGGGAAATTTCTCCTCTGCTTTAGACGTCAGGAGGGTATGGGGCTACAATAGGTGAGGATCCAATAATGACTTACTCGAACTTCTATCCGTTTTGATCATTCTAACAGCCTCTTTAACATGCCAATAACTAGCCCTTCGCATTACCTGCCGACCCAGCGACTTTTCGTTGGCACGATGCTGGGAGCGCCATTTGCGACTCTTGCTTGGATTCGGATTTTTGCAAACTCGTTCCGTGTGCGAAGTAAGAAACTTACCTGTTTGTTTCATGATATCATGCGACTTGCCGTGACGATATGCCTTGTCTACACGATGACCTACGCTACGATATTACCGACGAGCGCCGCGCCCGCCGTTGATTTCGTTCGTGATATCGCACCGATCTTCGAGCAACACTGCGTAAGCTGTCATAAAAGTTCCGACCCCAACGGTGACCTCGATCTCACATATGCTGAGGGGGTCCTCAACGACAACGACTTACCACTTGTCGTCGTAGAAAATCCAGCAGAAAGTTTGCTGCTGAAAATGATTTCAGGCGATCAGCCCGAAATGCCCCAAGACGCTAATCCCCTTTCGGCTGAGCAAGTCGCGACAATCAAACGCTGGATCGAGCAAGGCGCGCCGTGGCCCGCCGAGACCCTACTCGTTGACAAAAATGTCGTTGACACCGATTGGTGGTCGTTCAAGCCACTCAACAAGCCAGCAGTCCCACAGCTTCACGAATCCGACAGCGTATGGGTCCGCACACCTATCGACACTTTCGTTCTGTCGATGCTGCGCGAACGGGGGCTATCGCCCTCACCCGAAGCCGACCGTCGCACGCTTCTGCGCCGCCTGTATTTTGATCTCGTTGGCCTGCCACCAACTCCCGAAGAATCAGACGCCTTTGTAAAGGACACCAACCCACAAGCCTACGAACAATTGGTCGAGCGTCTGTTGGCTTCAAAACATTACGGCGAACGTTGGGCGCGACATTGGCTAGACATCGTCCACTATGGCGATACACATGGTTTCGACAAAGACAAAGTCCGTAACAACGCTTGGCCCTATCGCGACTATGTTATCCGCGCCTTCAACGACGATAAACCGTACGACCGTTTCGTCCGCGAACAACTGGCCGGCGACGCCTTCTATCCCAACGAAACCGACGGCATTGTCGCGTTGGGGTTCATCGCCGCCGGTCCCTTCGATTGGGTAGGACAGATCGAAGTCGGCGCGGGAACCCTCGAGAAAAAGCGTGTACGAAATCTCGACCGTGACGACATGGTTCGCAACACAATCGAAACCTTTTGCAGCGCCACCGTCGGCTGTGCCCGCTGCCACGATCACAAGTTCGATCCCTTTACGGCAATCGACTACTACTCACTGCAAGCCGTTTTCGCCACGGTCGATCGTGCCGATCGCCAATACGCTGTCGATTCGGCCGTAGAAGCCCGGAGAGCTTCGTTGTCAGAAACACGAAAAGACCTTTCCAGCCAAATCAAAGCAAACAACGACTCAAAAGAGAGAAACGACGAGCAACTTTCAGACCTCCAAAAGTCCCTCGAAGCAGTGGACGTTCAACTAAAAGCCTTACCCAAGCAAAAATACGTCTTTGCCGCGACGACTTCGTTTGCTGGGCAAGGGCAGTTTCAGCCTACACAGGGAAAACCACGACCGGTTCATTTACTCCAGCGCGGTAGTGTTTCGAGCCCCCTGCAGCAAGTCGAGCCGGGCACTATCCAATGTCTGTCGCACTTGAAATCGTATTTCCCTCCCAACACGCTATTCGCCACAGGGGCTAACCGAGCCGCGCTGGCCGACTGGATTCTCGACGAACAAAACCCGCTCACTTGGCGATCGATCGTCAATCGAGTCTGGCAGTTCCATTTCGGGCGCGGGCTGGTCGATACGGCGAGCGATTTCGGTCGCATGGGCACGTTGCCAACGCACCCACAATTGCTCGACTGGCTCGCCGTTACGTTTCGGGATGAAGGTCGCTCGATCAAAAACCTCCACCGCCTCATCGTCAATAGCGCCACGTATCGTCAATCGTCCAATCACAACGAGCATCACGCAAAAATTGACCGCAGCAATCAATATCTATGGCGGATGAATCGACGTCGGCTAGACGCCGAATCGCTTCGCGATGCAATGCTTGTCGTTGCAGGCGAAATGGATTTCAAAATGTATGGTCCCGGCTTTCGAGCTTTTGGCTTCGAGGACGATCACTCGCCACGCTACAAATACGAAGAGTACGATCCCAATGACCCTGCTTCGCATCGTCGCACTATCTATCGCTTCATTGTCCGTTCAGCCCCCGACCCGTTCATGGAGACGCTCGATTGTGCCGATCCCTCGATGTTGGTCGCCCGTCGCAACGAAACGCTGACGCCACTCCAAGCACTAGCCCTGCTGAACAATCATTTTGTCGTGACGATGGCAGAGCATTTTGCCCAACAAATCAACAAACCAAGTGATTCGACGGCTGATCAAATCGCTCGCGCCACGCGACTCGCATTCGGCAGAGAGCCTACGCCGCAAGAAACGCAAATTCTCACCGACATCGCCAACAAGCATGGCTTGCCAAATGCTTGTCGTTTGATTTTCAATACGAATGAATTCCTCTTTATCGACTGAGCATGGTCCGATGAACCAAAACCTTCGACAAACTCAGGTAGCTAATCTCAC
Organism: Planctomycetota bacterium; assembly: GCA_013152515.1. GTDB lineage: Bacteria > Planctomycetota > Planctomycetia > Pirellulales > Lacipirellulaceae > Bythopirellula. The sequence continues at coordinate 5,154 of JAADGD010000155.1, read as the reverse complement.
TTCGCGTCGCGATTTTCTCTGGAAGTACGGCGGCGGACTTGGCGGTATCGCACTAGCAAGTTTGCTTCAACAGGAAGACTCTCTAGCCACCGACTCCCAGGCTACAATCGCTCTGCACCACCCCCCTAAAGCAAAACGCGTCATCCAACTCTACATGTCAGGCGGGGCCAGCCAATGCGACACCTTCGACTACAAACCGCTGCTCGCCAAAAAGCATGGCCAGCCGTGGGATCCCGGCAGCGAAGTCGAACTCTTTCAATCAAAGCCCGGCAACGTCATGCAGGCACCGTGGAAGTGGCGACGACGAGGCCAATCGGGCAAGTGGATTAACGATTGTGTTGCCCCGCTAGGCGACTGCGTCGACGACATCGCGTTTATCCACAACATGGTTTCCAAGTCGAATGTTCACGGCCCCGCCACTTTCATGCAAGCCACAGGGTTTATTCTACCTGGTTTTCCTAGCATGGGCGCTTGGCTCAGCTACGGCATGGGGAGCGAAGCGGACGACCTGCCAACCTTCGTCGTGCTTCCCGACCCAAGGGGGTTTCCACCCAATGGTCCTACCAACTGGGGATCGGGATTTTTACCTGCCCAACATCAAGGCACAGCCATCCGGCCCAGCGCCGCCAACCCGATCGCCGATCTTTTCGCTCCGCCAAATAGCTACGTCACTTCGCAAGGCGATGTCGATACGCTCGTCGCCCTCGAAGCCATCAACCGCACACATCAGGCCGAAAGAGCAGGTGATTCACGTTTAGAAGCCAGGATCAGATCCTACGAATTGGCCGCTCGGATGCAGGTCAGCGCGCCTCGCGTGATGGACCTCTCCGGCGAGCCAGCCCATATCCTCAAGATGTATGGCATTGAGTCGCTCGACGTGAATCCCAAGGTGGAACTTGAGATCAACGAAAAGCAAGAAGTACAGTACTTCGGACGCAATTGTCTGGTTGCCCGCCGCTTGCTGGAGCAAGGCGTTCGCTTCGTGCAAATCTGGTCGGGTGCCGACAACGGTCATCCACGCCGCAATTGGGATTCTCACGAAGATATCCAGCGCGATCATGGTCCGTTAGGGCGCGGCATGGCGACCGGCGCTGCCGCGCTGATCAAAGACCTCAAACAACGGGGCATGTTGGAGGATACGATCGTCCTCTGGACCACCGAATTTGGCCGTATGCCCTGCTCGCAAGCGAGTAAGGGGCGCGATCACAATCCTTTTGGTTTCACCAACTGGATCGCCGGCGGTGGCGTCCAGGGGGGAACTACCTATGGCGAAAGTGACGAGTGGTCGTGGCGACCTGCCGATGGCAAAAACGTTACCTACTGCTACGACATCCACGCCACAATCCTCCACCTGCTCGGCATCGATCACACACGACTCACTTTCCGCAACAACGGCATCGATCGCCGTCTGACAGACGTCCACGGTCATGTGATTGAGGAAATCCTCACCTAGTGCCTAGTCACGAACGGCCCAACGTATTGCGTTGACCATCAACTGGCGAAAAGCAGGCTGGCGAAAGTCGTCTGGGTGCCCTAAGCCGGTATAAAAAACTTTTCCATGCCCGTCACGAGCCGATCGAATCCAAGTCAACGGTTCTGTCCGATTAGGGATGCTTCCCGTCATCAGCAACGTCGCATCTTCGGCGATTGGCTTTACGTAGTACAGCGAGCACGTGCTGTGCCAAGTCGATGGCAAGACGCCAGCGAGAACGGAATGCTTTGAGGCGGAGGCCACCGTTTTTACCTCGGTCCCCAATTCATTCGGACCGTGGCCATTGTAGTTTCCGCCTAAGACCTCTGCATCGAAATCTTTCCATTCTGCTCGACCAGCGGGAACCTCAAAGTTTTTAGGATTTTTCAAATGCATGGTGAAAGCGTGGCTCGCCGTGCGTAAGCCAATCAGCGGCTTCCCCGCCGCAACGAAATCTTGTAGTGCCCTGACTTGCTTCTCCGGCAATCCCAATCGTCGCGCGAACACAACCGCGACGTCTGCCGTTTCCAAATTCGCCATGCCGGGGAGATCGTGTCCGCCCTGTCCATGCAATACCGAACAGTGCAGGCCGTGTTCTTCACGCAGCCACTGGGCGAACTCAGGCAAGGTCTTATCGGCATGATAATGGTCATCGCTCACCAAAAAGACTACGTGTCGCCGAGGGTCCCCCTGAAATCGAAAGGCCGGTTTGTCAAGAAAGTCGGTGCTGGTGATTGTTGGGCACCAGTATTTTTCGATATGTTCGACGACCAGTTCCGTGCCGCGATAATGGCTCACTTTGGGCTCCCTCGCAGGATTGTAAAGGCTGTCGGTCATGTCTCGCATTAGCACGACGTTGAAACCGAGGTAAGTCAACTGGCGAATACCGAACGGACGGCCCAAAATGCACATATTCGTATGCACGCCCATCAGAATGACATTCTCGATACCCCGTTGACGCAGCAGGTAATAAATGTCTTTGCTATCGCCAATCGCGTCCCCTGCGCCGATCTCGATCGCGTCGTGCTGATGCGTTTGTGGTCGGCCTTTTTCCACCGGGCCTTCCCAGCCATTATCAGAATCATCAATGGGCAGCGGCGGCTCCAGTTCTTTGTTGAGGTAATTCCATTTCAACGGAAACTTGCTTTCTGCAATCGGTGCGTTTTCGCAGAGTGCCCGCTGAGGCGTGTCGCGATAGTAATCCATCGACCCGCTTGGGGCATGGATGATGAGAACACCCCTCTGTCGGGCCTCGGAAATCACCTCGCTCATCCGCGGTGCCATTTCCGCAACGCGGTCGGCTGGAATTTTGCAACACATCGTGTCCCACATGTCGCAAATGATGATCGCCGTCTTGCCAGCATCCCACTCAGCCGTCTTGTACTCGATCGTGAAAGGCCTGTCGCTCACCGGAGTGGGAACTTTCGAGTGACTTTCCGGCGGCGTCCACTCCGAAGTCTCACATCGACTACGAGTGTGCAATACAATCGCGTCAGCCGCAACGACGTCAAGGCATTGAAACACGACTGCCAAGAGGATAAGAAATAGGTGACCGCAAATTCGGTTTTGAAGGGCAAACATTGGATTCTTCCTGCGTTTTACGGGAAAACTCAAAACTCTAATTACAACATTTGATAGCGAAAAATTATAATATGTCGCAATGAAAGTTTATACGCGCCAGCTTGAATTCGCACTCGAAAATCACGTAAAACCTAATAATTCAATATCTTTCAAAAAAGAGGTGGATCTTTTAGCTTTATGGTGTAGGATGCGCGGCGGTTGATGCTGGGAATATGTAGAGTGCATGCGTCGTTTCTATTTTGTCCATGATTGTTCAACATAGTGAGGCTACAGTGATAAATTCTCTCAAACGATGGTCTTGTGGAATCCCAACTGCTCTGGGCTTAGGTTTTGTACTCTCGATAATTAGCGTGGCCAGCGCTCAGCCTCCGGTGATCTCGGATCCCGAGGGTATGTTGCCCGTCGGCACAGAAACTCCTGGCACTTTCCCAGAAACAGTAACCTCGGCGAATGTGAACTTCGCGCCGGTGGCTGGAAGTGTTCTCGGCGGCAGCGGTTCTAATAGTTTGCTCGCGACGTTTCCGTCCGCTGGGCCGATCGCATGGACAGATGTGCGACACAACGAAGGGGACGTGGCCCTGGCAATTGGCCCGTTCGACCCAAACGACCCCAGCTATTATCCGCCGGCGACGCATGGGGAGTGGAAGCCGCTGGCAGATGGACAACCTTTCTCCAACGCCACTCTTGCTTGGAGGGTAAACAGTTATCAAGGGGCGTTGCTTGCCACGGTTCGACACAACGGTGTCGACAACCTAGATACCTCGAGTGGCAGTCCGGTTGGCATTACAAACGGTGTGGCAAACTTCATTGATGGTACCGCCGATTTTGCGCAAGGATGGGGATTCCGCATGAACGATGGGGAGTTCCGAAACGGAGGGAACGGGTCGAGTGACCTCATCATGGGCGTCGCTGGTTTTGACAATAATAACCACGAGGCAAGTTTTAATATTGCTGCCGCCATGTTCCCTTACCAAGAAGGGTGGCAGGGCGCATGGGTCGACTCGGACACAGGCGGGGAGGCCGTCTTCAATGCTTCGAATCCTGACATACCGACAAGTTCGGTGAATTGGTCGGGAGGCTCGGCTCAGGTCTTACTGCCTGGCGTCGACTCGGCCAACGATGGCATGTTGTTTGTCGCTTCGTCGAACTCCAGCAGTATGACGCAAATCGCTGCCGGGGCGCCACGTGCCGGCGGGTGGGACGTCACGATTCGCGATGACGAAGACGCTGACACGAGCGGGCTTACCTTGTCAGGCAACTCTAGGTTCCAGTTCCTATATGTTCCCTACGACGCCAATAATCTCGTTGGCGGGTACGCCGATGGCAGTGACGGTAGCCTTAATAAATCGGCTGGCAGCGATCGATTCAGCCTCGCTCGAAACAGTGATGGTGAATATGCTTTGACAGTATTGGACTCGCCAGGGGGGGCGAAGCTAAACGAAGACAACGGGATGCTCATCCTCTCGGTCGCCAGCCGCATGGCGGGAACAACTGATAAAGCGGATCGTTCGTTTTTATCCTACGAATACGACCCAAACTCAGGCGATTTCATCATCCAATCGCGTGAATTGGCTGCAACTTCTAGCCCCAATTCGGAGAACCAATTTGGCGACTGGCTGAAACTTCGTGACAGCGACTTCTACTTCGCGTGGGTCGACTTCGCCAATCCTTTGAGCCTCGGGTTCACTGCCGACTTTGACAATGACGGAGATGTCGACGGAGATGACCTGATCCAGTGGAAAAGTGAATTTGGGGTCAATGGCGGCTCTGACGCGGACGGAGACGGCGACTCTGATGGCGCCGACTTCTTAACCTGGCAGCGGCAACGTGGAAGTGGTGTACCTGTTGTAACATCTGCGACGACTGTGCCTGAGCCAGCCACCGTGGTCATTGGCCTGCTCGGCTTGCTTGTTGGGACGAGTGTTCGACGACGGCATCGCTAGTCAATTGGCCATCATCTCCTGAAAGCTGCCTAGTAGCTTTAAGCTATCTGGTAGTAAGTTGATCGGTATGAAGTGGACCCCAATTATCGGACCACCGGCTTAGATAGAAAAGTTTTCTTGGATCGACGAAACTGGTACAGAAATCAGCTAGTTGAACCA
>JAADGD010000210.1 GCA_013152515.1 Planctomycetota bacterium | reverse complement strand
GCAAGGTTAAGCGGAGTCGACTGTAGCGCGCTGTGCGTTGCGTGGCAACGCGGCTACTGCTCTCAACGAACCAATATGACCGACGAATCCAAAGCCCTGGCATCAGAAAACGTCGACCTCCCACGCATCGAACGTGCCGTGCGCGAGATTTTAGCGGCTGTCGGCGAAGATCCCGACCGCGAAGGCTTGCTCGAAACTCCGGCGCGAGTCGCTCGCATGTACGCCGAACTGTTTAGCGGCCTGCACACCGATCCCAGCGTCCATCTCAAAAAATTCTTCACCGAACCATACGACGAGATGGTTCTCGTGCGCGACATCGCCTTCAACAGCATGTGCGAACACCACTTACTGCCCTTTTACGGCAAAGCCCACATTGGTTACGTGCCCAACGGCAAAGTCGTCGGCCTGAGCAAACTGGCCCGCGTCGTCGAAGAATTCTCGCGCCGCCCGCAAGTGCAAGAACGGATGACCGAGCAGATCGCCAACTTGCTGATCGAAGAACTCGACGTCAAAGGTGTTGCCGTCGTACTCGAAGCGTCGCACTCGTGCATGTCGATCCGTGGGATCCGCAAGCCGGGCAGCCTGTGCGTCACGTCAGCCATGAAGGGCTTGTTCCGCACAAACCTTTCAAGCCGCTCAGAAGTGATGACACTCATTTATGGCAAACACAACTAGCCTTCGGCTCTGCCGGGGAATTTACTTTCGTAAGAGCCAAACTCCGATTCGTCCCCCGGCAGAGCCGAGGGCTACCAAGTACGACATGTAAATAAATTCTCCTATGGCCCTACTCATCCAATTCCTGCTACGACTCACCTTCGGTCTGGCGTTGGGGATGTTCATCACGTCGTCAAAACTCGTCACGCACGAGCGGATACTTTCGCAATCACCTGTACGTCACGTTGGGCTTGGCTTCGCTGGCAGCGTTGTTGAGCTTTTCTCTTGCCTCCGAGGCACTATGGTACGCTGTCGCTGCGGTATTGTTTAGCTACCTGGGTACCGTCTATTGGTTGTTTGAGAAACCGAAGCCCGGAAAATTGATGCTGTCACTCGTCGCCTTGACTTCGCTGGGCGGTACACTTTTTGTAACGATCGGTCAGTTTTCGCAATGGAGCGAAGAAGCCCCCGCTTTCCTTGAGAATTATGACCTGCCTGTTCCCGAAGGTCATGACATCACGACTGCGGAGCTAGAAGCTATCGCAGAACACAATCATTGGTTAGTCATTAGTTCAGATTTCCTTCGACTATTCGCCCACGTTAGCTCAGGTCTCCTGCTGGGTCTAACTATGGCCGCCATGCTGCTGGGTCACTGGTACTTAAACTCCCCAACGATGGATCTGATTCCGCTACGACGGCTAATCATCGCGATGGGGTTAGCGCTACTGCTGCAATTCGTCCTATCGGCATGGGGGCTTTGGGGCGAGTTTTCTTACGCCGAGCAGCTCTCTACCCAATGGATGCTGTTCGTCCTGCTCCGCTGGACTTTTGGCCTCGTAGGTGTAGCCGCCATGACGTGGATGGCTTGGCAAACCTTAAAAGTCCCGAATACGCAAAGTGCGACCGGCATTCTCTATGTTGCGGTGATCGGCACTTTCGTTGGCGAAACGATGGCCTTGCTACTTTCGACCGAGTCGCTGTTTCCGCTATAATCGTGGGCAGTCAGCCGCGTTGCCACGCAACGCAAGGCGCGGCTTAGTCGATTCTGATTTCCCTTGCGTTGCGTGGCAACGCGGCTGCCAACCACCAACCACCAACTACCAACCACCCCGTGAACATCACCTACGCTTGCCCTTCCTGCGAGGAAGGGGTCCGCATCCATTTCGACGCCGATACCCCCGAACTCGACTGCCCTCACTGCCAAGCCAAAATCGCCATCGACCAAGGGGCCATCGAAGGCAACCGTGTCAAAAGCTGCCTCGTCTGCCCCAGCACCGATCTGTTCGTCCGCAAAGATTTTCCGCAGCGTCTCGGCGTCGGGCTGGTCGTCGTCGGCATCATCGGTAGTTCGATTGCTTGGTACTATTCCAACATCCTTTGGACTTTCGGCATCCTGTTCGCCACCGCGCTGATCGATGTCGCTCTCTACTCGATCGTCGGCGACGCGCTGATGTGCTACCGCTGCCAAGCGCAGTATCGAGGCGTAGAAGAAATGGACACGTACGAGCCGTTTGATTTGGAAACGCACGAAAAATATCGGCAGCTCGAGGCACGTTTGGAACAATGACGAATGCCACAAGCTGCATCGTAAGCAGGCGAACCCCGACCGTAAGGGAGCGGGAGAAAAACTCAAAGGTTCTCGATGGACACCGAACAGCAGCGTATCGAAGAAGACCTTCGCGGGCAGATTGCCGGCGAGGTGCGCTGTGACGATCTGTTTGTTCAACTCTTCGCCACAGATGCCAGCATCTACGAAGTCGCCCCGCTCGGCGTCGTCCGCCCGCGCACGGTCGAGGACGTTGTCGCGACGGTCCGTTATGCCGCGTCTCATAATCTCCCGCTGCACGCGCGCGGCAGCGGCTCGGGACTTGCCGGCGAGTCGCTAGGTCGGGGGCTGATCGTCGACTTCTCGCGTTACATGAGACGCGTCCTCGAAATCGGCGAACAAACGGTGCGAGTTCAGGCAGGCGTGGTGCTCGACGACCTCAACCGCCAACTGGCCAGCACCGGTCGAAAGTTTGGCCCTGATCCCGCCACCAGCCACGTCACCACGATGGGCGGCGTCATCGCCCTCGACAGCGCTGGCAGCCATTGGCCTGCCTATGGCTCGGCTCGGCAACATGTCGAATCGCTGGAAGTCGTCCTCGCCAGCGGCGAATTGGTACAGCTTTCTACCCACGACGTCTCGACCGCCGGCATCAACAGCCACGCCGCGCCGATTCCGTCTCTACTCAACGGTGTGCAGACGATCCTTAACCGCTACGACGAATTCCTCTCTTCCTGTCAGCCACGCAGCCTCGTCAACCGCTGCGGCTACCGCCTCGACGACCTTCGCCAAGACCATCGCCTCAGCCTTTCTCGTTTGTTGACCGGTAGCGAAGGCACGCTCGGCTTGATCACCGCCGCGACGCTTCGCACTTCTCCTCTACCTTCGCATGTCGGCAGCGTGCTACTGTTTTTCGAGTCGCTAGAAAAAGCCGCTCGCGGCTCGTTGGAAGTGATGCCGCTGGGGCCCAGCGCGTGCGACATGATGGATCGCCGCCATCTCAGCCTTGCTCGCGAGAGCGACCCGCGCTACGAGCTGCTCATCCCCCAAGCCGCCGAAGCAGTGTTGCTCGTCGAACATCAGGCCGACACCGCCGAAGAACTCTCGAATCGATTGTCAGAAACAGTCAACACACTACAAGAAAAATCGAAACTCGCCTCGGGAGCCTACATTGCCGACGACCAATACGATCATGAAATGCTGTGGCAATTGGCTCGGCACTATGTTCCCACGCTCTACCGTCTCAAGGGCAGCTCCCGCCCTGTGCCGATCGTCGAAGACATCGCTGTCCCGCCAGCAGAACTCCCTGGTTTTCTGCACCGCGCCCAGCAAATTCTCAAAAAAGAACATGTCACCGCCTCGTTCTTCGGCCACGCCGGACACGGGCAGTTGCACATTCGCCCTTTCCTCGATCTCTCCAACCAGGACGACGTCCACAAGATGGCGGCGCTCACCGATCAGCTTTACCAAGACGTTTGGCAAGTCGGCGGTACGATTAGCGGAGAACATGGCGACGGCCTCAGTCGTACGCCCTACGTCGCCGAGCAATACGGTCCGCTAGCCGACGCGTTTAGCGAAATCAAAGAGCTTTTCGATCCGCAAGAGATTCTCAATCCTGGCAAGATCGTTCCGCTGGAATCGACGGGCGAGATCACAGACAATCTCCGGCGTTTGATTTTTGAGGGGACGGAACAAACGGCTTTGCTAAGCGGCAAGACGCTCCCGGTGAAGAAGGTTGAACCGGCACTCACCGAATTGCAACTCGATTGGCAACCGGCAGAGATCATGCAAGCGGCTCGTGCGTGCAACGGCTGTGCGGCCTGTCGGACGCTAAGCGAGGAATCGCGGATGTGCCCGATCTATCGCTTTGCGCCGCGCGAAGAGGCCTCGCCTCGGGCGAAGGCGAATTTGGCACGGGGCATGCTTACTGGCACGCTACCGCCTGACATTGGTTTGACCGAAGCTGGCAAGGCGGTCGCCGATCTGTGCGTCCATTGCCACATGTGCCGCTTAGAGTGCCCCGCCAACGTCGATATCCCCAAACTCATGCTCGAAGCCAAAGCCGCCTACGTCGCAACCAATGGCGAACGCCTACACGACTGGCTGCTAACGCGTGTCGATACGCTTTGCGCCGTCGCGTCGCGTTTTTCGCGCGTTGCCAATTGGGCTGTCGGCAATCGGGTCGCGCGTTGGCTCATTGAAAAATTGCTCGGCATCGCCCAAGGACGAAAACTCCCACGCTTCGCTCCTCGCCCTTTCTTGCAACAAGCAACCGCTCGCCGCCTCAACCGCCCACAACGCAGCAGCGCCGAAAAAGTTCTCTACTTCGTCGACACCTACGCCAACTACTGCGACTCCCAGCTCGCCGAAGCCTTCCTCGCCGTTCTCCAGCACAATGGCGTCGAAGTCTACGTCCCCGAATCGCAACAACAGGCAGCCATGCCATTCATTACCCGCGGCGTTCTCGACCCTGCCCGGCGTATGGCCGAGCAAAATGTCGCCTTGCTGGCCGAAGCGGTACGACAAGGCTACAAAATCGTCGCCACCGAACCTTCCGCCGTCCTCGCCCTGACGCACGAGTACCTCACGCTCCTGCCCGGAGATCACGACGCCCAACTCGTTGCCGAAAATACCTTCGAGGCTTGCCACTACCTATGGCGATGTCATCAACGGGGCAAACTGCAACTCGATTTCTCTCCGCTAACAACCACACTCGGCTTGCACACGCCCTGCCACATGAAAGCGCTCGAAGTCGGTACGCCCGTAGAAAGCCTGCTCGATCTGATTCCTGGCCTACGCGTCGAACCACTCGAAAAAGGCTGTAGCGGAATCGCCGGCATGTACGGCTTTCAACGCCAAAACTACCGCAACAGCCTCCGTGCTGGCCTACCGCTGCTGACCGCCATCCGCACCGGGGCATTCCAAGCTGCCACTACGACTTGTAGCACTTGCAAAATCCAAATGGAGCAAGGCACCTCCAAACCGACCATTCATCCCATCAAACTCGTCGCCCTCGCCTACGGCCTCATGCCCGAGCTGCGCAGCCTGCTTGATAGCCCTAGCGAGGATCTGGTGGTATCATGAAGGGAGTTGGGGGCTAGGAGTTGGGAACTGGGGATGAGGAGAATCTCCAAGAGAAACGCCCCTAATCCCTAAATCCCCCACACCCCAGCCCCTGTCTTCTATGAAAGCAACTGTCAAACTTTTTGCCGGCGCACGCGAACTTGCCGGTCAGGAGCAAATCGAAGTCGAGCTTCCGGCTGAGGCGACCGTCGCACAACTTCGCGCAGCGCTGCTAGCCGATTACCCAGCTCTAGGCCCGCTGTTGCCGCATGCGCTGTTTGCCATCAATGGCGACTACGCCACCGACCAATCCGACATTCCCGACAGCGCCGAAATCGCCTGCATCCCGCCCGTTAGCGGCGGCTAAAACGAAACGCCAATGCCCGAACTAACCCAACAACCGCTCGACACCGCCCCGTTACTGTCCAGTGCGCAATCGCCGCAGGCGGGGGCCGTTGTGCTGTTCCTCGGCGTCACCCGCCAACAGACCGACGGCCGCGAAACCATTGAGCTGCATTACGACGCCTACGAAAAAATGGCGATCAAAGAACTCACGGCTCTCGAAACCGAAGCTCGCCAGCGTTGGCAGCTCGTCGAGTGCACGATCGTCCACCGTCTCGGTTGCGTCCCTCTCGGCGAGGCCTCGGTCGCAATCGTCACTGCCAGCCCGCACCGCCATGCCGCCTTCGCCGCCGGCGAGTGGCTGATCGATACGTTGAAAGAACGCGTACCGATTTGGAAAAAAGAACACTGGGCCGACGGAACTACCGAGTGGGTGCATCCGAAGGGGATGAAGAAATAGGCCGAAAAAAAATGGTTCTTCAGGAATTTTAGTGGCTGATTTCAGTCGGTATCATCTTGAGTTTCTCGCACTAGAAGAGAATCCTCGTGCGATAGTTTGCCAAGGCACGGAACCCCCTCTTGCTTGGGACCTGATCGATTGGATGCGGATGTTGAAGCCCTCGCTCATGGCGTTAGTAATGCCGTGGCGAAAGTAAGTGAGCGTGTTTTCGAGGTGCTTTTTAAGGGCACATCTAACAACAACATCCTTAACCGAAAATCTTGCAGCCGTGTACTTGTTCACTTTGGATTCGGACTTTTTTTGCACAAAAGACCTTGGCTGGCTCATCAGCAGATTATAGCGATGGAACCTTTTTTGAATAACGGCTCAATGAGTCTCGCCGTCGTCCTCGCTCTCGCTGCACATCCTCCACGGCGTGCCTTTTAGGGCAAAAACTTGTGTAAAAACAACAGGGCAGAAGCCGAGGGCTCCGGGGCTTGGCGGTGCTAGACGACGGTCGCTTCTTGGGCCACTTGCGCCATCTGATCCACACGGTCGATCATCGCTTGAGCATCGTCGTCGGGGTAGACATCGGTCACAACGGGGAAGACTTCCAGGCGAAGTTCTTTGCCTCCGAGTGGTATGGCGCAGTTAGAAATCGCCTTTTCTACGCGTTGGCCAACCAACTGAGCTTCTTTCTCGGAGCTGCCTGGCAACATGACGACGAATTCGCCTGCATTTAATTGCCCCAGCAAGTCCATGTCTCGAAGCGAAGAGCGAATGAACTGTGCAACCGAGTCGAGGAGCAATTGACCGACGGCGTTGCCGTATTCTTTTTCTAATTTGGCGAAGTCGCGGAGGCTGATTTGCATGACCGATAGCGAAACGCCGAAGCGGTGGCTTTCGGCAACGCGACGCTGCAATTCGTCGGAGAAAACCTCACGGTTTGGCAGATCGCTGTCGGAGGTCGTTGGTTTGGAGGACTTTTCTTTCTGTGTTTCGTCGGTTACATCTGCTACCTCTTGCGGTGCAGGTGCGTTGAGAGGCAGGCATTGTTGGCCATCGTTCCAGTAAGTCTGGTTGCGCCCCGCCTCTTTGGCGGCATAGACACCATCGTCGGAGCGACGAATCAGCTTGATGTCATCTTCTTCGCGAAGCATCTCAGCTACACCGATACTGGCGGTGACGCTCAAGTGCTTTCCTTCGAACTCAACGTCCATCGCTTCGATCGCTTTGCGAACACGCTCGGCAGCAATACGAGCCGAATCGATGCGTGTATTGGGCAAAATTAAGGCAAACTCTTCGCCCCCGTAGCGGCACGGGATATCGGTGGTTTTTACCGTTTCGGTCATTGTACGGCCCACGCAGCGTAGGACTTCGTCGCCTGCCTGATGGCCGTGAGTGTCGTTAAAGTTCTTGAAGTGGTCGACATCGAAAATCAGCAGGCTAAATGGCCTGCGTTGGTTGTTGAAGCTATCGATGCTTTTGGTGATCGCATTATCGAAGGCGCGACGGTTGGCTAATTTTGTCAAAGAGTCGGTCAGGGCTTCGGATTGTTGTGTGCGAATTTCTTCGGCTTGCGTCTGTATTTTCTGCTCAGCATCCGCCAATCGGTTCTGTAACTTCTCGTTGGCAGTCAAGATTTTAGAGACCGCTTGTGCAACGGCCGCGCCCGACCCAGGCGAGCCATCGGTTATCTCGCCTAGTTCGTCAGAAATGTCGGTGACTAAGGTGCAATGATCACCGACATCGCTGGCCACGTTTTTGGCTAAATCGCGCAACTGTAGCGCCGCCATATTGGCCCGTTCGGCATCGTTGTCCTGGGCTTCTTTTTCCTGGGCGTCTTGCGCAGCTTCGTTATCGCTTTGACGCGAAGGAGCAATGTGACGAACATACCACAGCGCGCTAAAAAACCCGACGCACAGTGCCACCAAGGCTAACGAAGCGTCGATTAGTACGTTGTCCATCGCTACTGCTAGGGGCAGCATCATGAGTAAGCCTATGTTTCTATCGAAGTCTCAAAGACAGGCGAGCAAGCTATGGGCTTGCACGAAAAACACCTGACTCTCGGCAGCCCGATCTTGGGAAATCCAGCTAGGAAAATCTAGGTTACCCCCCACGAGAGTCAAAGCCGCGAGCAGACTTAGAAGTACGTTTTTTGTACTCTTTCGTTGTCGAGTTGCGCACGAATGCAGTCCAAGCAGACAATTGAGAGGATTACAGCGATCAGAACGATTTTTCTGCCGCACGATTCGAGCAGAGCCGTAAGGCGAGCGGCGGTTGAGAATTTGCCCTCGGAGAATCGCAGGCCAGGCCAGCGCAGGCTAGCGCCACAGCGGCTGATAAAAACTGTGCGGCCGATAAAATCAGCCGCAGTGGCGCTAGCTGCGGTTTTGTAGGAGTACGTTTTCAACTACCGCTCGCCTTACTGCGGTAACTGCTTCATCAACGGCTTGATATCGACTTGGTCACCAATTTTTTTGGCAATGGAATTGGCCGCGGCGGTTGCTTCTTTTTTCAACACAGGATTCTTGGCAGCGTCGATCGTCAGCCGCAACATGTCAACGCTCGGATAACGCTGGGCGATTTGTAAGACCAACTTTCGCTCGACATCGCGTTCTGCGGCTTCCCAGGCCCGGCGCGTCATGGCTGCCCGCTGTGCGTCAGGCATGAGGAACTGGCGTACGAGTCGGAGGTAACCGCGGAGCGCGCGTACCCTATACCGTCCGTCAGAGGCGGTAGCCAATTTCAATAGCACCGGCCCCGCATCAATAGTCATCCACGAACCCAACAGTCTCGTCGCGGTATCTTGCAAATGGGCGTCTTTCGAGTTTGCCGCTGCACCCACTGCTTGTAATGCATTTGCTCCACCCATCGCAGTGAGAGTTTCCAAAATGGCATCTTTCGCACTGGCGGGCGCTTTGTCCATAGCCTTCGCCAGTTTTTTGGCGCATGCCTCTCGATCGGGCATACGTACACAGGCAGCCTGCAGAGACTTGAGGGCGACCTCGCTATCCTCGGGATGAGGTGGACTGAGGACTCGTGCGATCAATACCGCGACGTTGTCGAGCTTAGCCACTTCGCCCAGCGCGACTAACGCGACCGAACGTACTTCTGCGTCCGCATCGTCCACGGCTGCTAACAACGGCGGTACAGCATCAATGCGCCGTAGCCCGATAAGTTCGAGCAAGGCCAAGCGTTCAGCATTCTTGGCGTCTGCCAGTCTCGCAACCAGATCCGCGTCTACACCTTCGTCAGGAATCGCCTTGAGGGCAGCCACAGCCGCTTTCGCAAGGTGCTTATCTTTCTCAGTGGCCACACTTAACAACGCTGTGACGCAAGACGCATTTCCTAAATCTTTGAGAACTTCAAGAGCCGCAATCCGCAATGCAACGGGTCCACGAGTGGCGACTTCCAGCATGGCTGGCACCGTTTCGGCATCCCCTCGGTCGGCCATCGCTAATATCAACAAGGTCTGCTGTTTGGCAGGCACTTCGCCGAGCGCGGCCATCAGCTTTTTCGACACGCTAGGTCCCGAAAGCTCGCGCGCGGCCATCAACCCGACCGAGACCATCACGTGGTCGCTCGATTTTAATTGTTCGACCAACAGCGGAATCCCCTTGGCCGCGCGTGCCAAGATAGCTCCTCGTGTCGCTTCGACAACGCGCTGCTTCGGCACCTTAGCCGCGCGTACTTCGTCGTACAACGCAGCAGACGCGTCCGCATGGCCATCGGCCAGCAGCTTCTCGGCGCACAAAATGCATCCTTCAGCCACAGCCGAACGGACCTCTTGGGGGCTGTCCGCCAGAGCGCGCCGCAAGGTCGTGGTTGCCTTTTCGTTGCCGATGTGGCCCAAGGCAACCGCGGCAGCCGCTGCGACGGCGGAGTCGGAACCCTTCAGATGCCCGATCAAGCCCTCGACCGCCAGCGTGTCGCGTCGCACACCGATCGAATTGATCACACCAATCAAGGGACGGCCTGCTAGCTCGGCCATCGCTTCGCGCAACGCCTCGTCGGCAGCCGAGTCGGGAATCGCTTCCAAGGCAATGCGTGCCCAAGAAGTCAGTTCGGGATCAGGCAACAGCGCCGCCAACGCAGGAACAGCCCGCGCCGTGCCCCAGATTGCCAGCTTTTTGCACGTAAGGGCCTTTTCTTGCTGCGGTGCATTCGACTGCAACACGTCGATCAATGGCTGTTCTTCTTCGGCGACAGAAGTCACAGGGAAAGACAACGAGGAGACCGCCACTAAAAAAATGATCGCCAACTGAGGGTATCGTATCGTAAACATGTTCGTTTCCTTGTCTTGAATCGAGCAGTCTCTCGAAAATTGCACGTGATGCCTATTGCATGAATCATGGCCGAATCTAGATCCGCCACGGTGCCCGTAGTGCTTCGCCACGCATGCGGTTCGCCTGCTCGTCGTCGATGAACTCGTGCTTGACCGGATCGAACTTGAGCTTTCGCCCAAGGAATAAAGCGATGTTGGCGGCATGACAGGCGATATGCGAGTAACATGCCGTGGGGGCGCTGCCCTTCGGTTGGCTGCGCGTCTTCACGCAATCGAGAAAATCGCGTACGTGGAATGTAGCGGGGTAGCCGCCGATTTCTTCCACCTTTCGACCAGCCAGCAACTCGGGCGAACTAAGTACGAACTTGCCGCTGTCGCCAGTCTCGATCCAGCCATCGTCTCCCTCGAATCGGACCGGGCAAGAGCCGAGCGGCAACCAGTCCTTTTCACGGAGAATCAACTGAACTCCATCGGCGTACGTCGAGACGATCTCGCCGTTTTCTGGCGGGTTGTATTCGATCGGTGCGGTGCTGTCTGCATTGGCTGCCCACTGGCAGAGATCGACGCAGTGCGAACCCCATTCGAGCACACCACCACCTGTAAATCGGCCCGACTCTTCAAAGCAGCCCATGAAACCTCCACCTTTTTCAAAATGAAAACCATTGAGCATCGTTTTGTTGAATGGCCGATAGGCGGCGGGGCCGAGATACATATCCCAATCGACTTTTTCGATCGGAGGCGCATCTTCGGGCGGCAGCCAGCCACTCATCTTGGTCGTCATGCCAGCCGGATGCGCGTAGACCTTGCGGAGTTTGCCAAGTCGTCCAGTGCGCGCCAACTCGCAGGCAAAAGCAAAGTGTGGCAAGTTTCGTCGCTGGGTACCCACTTGGAAAACGCGGCCCGTGCGACGCATCGTGTCGGCCAACAGCAAGCTCTGTGAGATGTTTTTTGTACACGGTTTCTCGCAGTACATGTCCTTGCCAGCGCGGGCCGCGTAGACGGCGGCCGTGGCGTGCCAGTTGGGGCCTGTTGCAATCAGTACCGCGTCGATATCGCTGCGTGCCAGTAGATCACGAAAATCGCGATACATTTGGCAATCGTCGTTGTCGTATTTCTTGTCGGCGATTTTTTTGACGGCTAGGCGTCGTTTTTCTTTGACATCGCAAATGGCAACAAACTGCACGTCGGGCTGCGGCAGAAAACAACTGAGGTCGTAAGTTCCTCGGTTCCCGATACCGATTCCCCCCATCACAATTCGCTCGCTGGGCGCAACCGCACCATCTTTGCCCAACGCTGAGCTGGGGATGACCTGCGGTGCGGCAAACAGAGCACTCGCTCCAGCAACGGTCTTCACAAACTGTCGTCGACTAACTCGTCTGGATTGTTTCGACATCCTAGAATCTCTCTGTTGGATATTAACACAGTGGAAAGTAAACCGTGATCGCCCCAGCCTATGACCCAGACCTATGAGATGAGCAAGGCTCTATCAAACAGGAATCATCGCCATTGTAGCAGCACTCGACACTTTCTTGGGTAGTACATCTATTTTTTCCTGCTCTGTAGAAAACCTCTTTTGTACAGCCTGTTTTTTGGTTCTTCGGGAATTTTAGTGGCTGATTTGAGTGAACAGTTGTATCGGTTCCGGCCTCAGTTCAGGCTCGACAGAGGGGTCGTCCCTCCACTCTCACCCTCACATAAGCCCTCAACGACAGGGCGAAGGGCTGATGTGAGGGCGACGGCGGAGGGGCTTAGCGGCAATGCCGTTGAATTAGTCCGAACCAGTGGCGTAACAAGCACTTGCAAGAATTGCCGCTTGCATAAAATCATCGGCGAATATCGAACAAGGAACTCCGAATGATGAAGTAAAGAGACTCGTTGCGCACATGGACGC
>JAADGD010000166.1:1866-13228 GCA_013152515.1 Planctomycetota bacterium | reverse complement strand
CCAGCCTCACTTTGGCACCGATTAACGGGCGATTGTTCAACAACACGTTGCAAGAAAAAGGGGTTAGGCCCACTCCCATTTTTTGATACTGCGCGATTCGGGCCTGGATCTCCGCGCGATTCAAGAGACCATCGCGGTCGGTGTCGAGCTGTCGCGCATTGTATTTTAGTCCAGGTGCGGCATCTAGCTCTTCGGTCGACAGCATCCCATCGGCGTCTTTGTCGAAATCTGCGATCGCTTGCTCAGACATCGTTTCGGCGTCCCAAGAGGGCGCTGCCAACCGCGAGGGTCCTCCCGAACAACCCGCCAGACTCCAGATCCCCGTACCCAAAACAAGAATGGGTAGGGCCAATGCGACAGTCGTGTTACGTAAGATCTTCTTGATCGTTGGTGCATCATGCTTACTATCGTTCATAAAATGGATCCCAGAATATTCCCTACCTCAAAGAAATGGCTCTATAAAAAAGGCCAGTCATTGACTTGACTGGCCAAACGCCCCGTCGGCGTGCTACCCCAATAGACGTCAACAAGATAATGTCCTTAATCGTGTCCCTAGAATCCCTAAAGCTCTCGCCCTGTAGTATCGTCGCCCCAGCGGACGGGTGCAGCTCATCGGCTGCACCCGTCATGGCTAGGAGGACAATTTCAAAACGTGGGGCCTACGCTCGACGACGTCGAGTTACACCTGCCAGCGAAAGGACCGCAAGGCCAGCCAGCATGATGCTGGTCGGCTCAGGCACTGCGCTGATACCCGAAGAAGCGGCAACCACGTTGGAAGTCAGCGTGTAAACCGCATCGCCCCAGTTACCTGTGACCGTGAAGCTGTCACCGAACGCACCGGCATTGCTACCATTGGCGGTAAGGATTCCGGCATTCCAGAGATCTTCGTAAGTCATGTCTGTCACAGTCCCTGGATCTTTAATCAGCCTGATCGCACCTTCATCGGTAGTGATCGTACCAGGACCGGTAAAGTCGATACTCACATTCACATTACCTAGCCAATCAAAAATGACAATCGAAGCATCTCCACCCGGAACATCTCCACCGACCACCTCGGCATCAATACCACCAATGGCAGTAACCGAGCCATTGTTGATATTCAGATTGATATTCGTCTGATCGTCAAGATCCGAACCGAGCCACAATTGCCCTTCATTCTCCAAGCTACCACCGTTGGTGATATTGATGTTGGATGTCTGATTGACAGGGTTTTGGCCATAGGTTCCGAGGACTTTTCTTAGGTTACCAGCATTTCCTCCACCATTGATTTGCCAATCCAAGAAGTCTTGACCATCGACATCTAAGTCGCCGTCACGATCGCCGAAATTGTCGTTCCCTTTCCAGGAACCAAAAATCAACGCACCGCCACCAGCATCGGTGGGATCAAAAGTCGTCCCTCCTGAGCGGCGGAAGGTACCATTATCGAGATTCAAGTTGCTCATTTCCATTTCTGTCCAGCGGGTTTCTTCCCAGCGGAACAACGGACCAAACCCCGGAACTGTTTCAACGGCCTCATCGGCGTCCAGGGTATTCTGTTCCCAAACAGCACCACCAGTAATTGTCATATTCGAACCCTGTAGGACACGAAAGTCTTGACTGATGGCAAAGCCATCGAAACTGACTTTTCCGCTGCTAATCAAAATATCTGTAGCACCTGTGCTATCTTTGTATCCCTCCTGCCCATTCTCGCGACCCACCACGTTAATGATGTTTTGACCACCGTTCCAATTTCCTGCCGCCCCGTTTGGATCGACACTGTACCACATCCCATCTCCACCGTCCCAAACAAGATCAAAAGCAGCAGCCTGTGTGGCATTAGCCATGCACAGCGCAGCTCCAAGTGTGAGTACCAAAGTACAAAGACGCATCGCGCTTCCTCCAAAAAAGTTAAGATGACGAACAGACCAACAAGCGAAACATTTCCTTGAAAGCCATTCTTCCTTTGAACAAAACTCTGACGTGATAGTTTGACGTATTAGGTGCAAAACACCGAAAAGAGCGGGCAGAGGAACCCTGAACTCAAGAAAACTCGCCCCTCGCAATACGCAGTCCACTAGACTACCCAGACCCTAACACGCCACTTACATTTTCAACCACCGCAACTCCATACTATCAGAAATACCGTTACATGCAAGAAAAATGCACCTGTCAGAAAAATAATTTTTTGCGCTGAAACCCATTCGATTCAAGTGTGCAATAAGTGTGCAAGAATCAACGCAAGCCTTGACTATGCAACATGTTAGATCAAGCGAGGAGAAGCAACTTGTCGATGCCACGTCAAACGTGAAATAGCGACAAAAACCCGAATGAAAGTACCCTCACCCGCAAACTCTGGCTAGGCGCATCAGGCGAGCCTTTTTGAACTCCTTGATCACGTGCCATACAAACGTGTTCTGGCAAAACTACTTCGGGCTGCAATCTGCCACACCATCATTTCGGCTGGCTAAACAGCGATGGACATCCTTATCTATTTCGTACGTGAGCGAGTGGACACTGCCATCGCAAAAAGCTGCATGCCAAGCCGTGGGATGCACAGAGCCAAAGCTCACCGTGTGTGCGCCGCCAATGTTGGAGGCATCAAAGTCCTGATCCACAAAGGGGCCGACGTTGCCTCTTCGGAAATTGTCTTTGTCATAGCCGTTAGTCCAGAACTCGTTGTCACCACCATCTTCGCCCGTGAGGTAATACCGAGAGTCGATACTTTTTTCGCCCACCATGTAAGTGTTGGAAGACCCATCGCTAACGTGTTTCAGAGCAATTTTGCTGCGAGTAAAGCTAACGCCATCGATCTCCTCGTAGCGAATTCCGCCGACTGTGACAGGGCCATCTCGCAGCAGACCTGTCGCTCCGACAGTTCCCCATGAGCCTCTCCAGCGCCCCGCTACATATGCCCTGAAGCTATTGGGGCCACTTCCCAATCCAGTATTCCAAGCACCACTGTTCGCAGCGTAATCGTTGCGCCCCCCTGTTTCTACAGGGGCAGAATTATTGGGCGTACCTCCGCTACCACCTAAAAACGTGGTCTCACCAGGGCGTCGGCTAGGACAGGTGTATGCGTCCAACGGGTGGGTAATCGTAAACGCCGTTCCCACGCGCTGCTGCTGGGTAATTTCATCTTTCTTGCCATCACTTGACCGATTGTGCAGGGCTTGCTGCTCGATGAAGGGCAGCACGTTGTAGCCCCAGCCGCCTGGTTGTTCCACGCCGAAGCCACGATCCGCATCACCGGCCCAGTCGGCCCCCCAACCACCCGTTGGGAAATGGCCTACCGTCGAGTGATGGTTCATCCAGCCTAAGCCGAGTTGCTTGAGGTTGTTCTTGCAGGTGTTACGCCGGGCCGCTTCGCGCGCCGCCTGCACTGCAGGAAGCAACAACGCCACCAGTACGCCGATAATGGCGATCACAACCAAAAGTTCCACAAGTGTGAAACCAAGACTCCTCGGGCCGAACAACCATTTACGGCGGAATAACATTTCATGAATCTCCTGAAAGATAAGCCGCTAGAGGAGAAAGGCACCGTTCCGTATGGATGCAGCATCAGCGCCAGCAATCTACGACCACCTTAGCGTCTTACTCCTTGTATGCTAGTGCTACGCGAATTCCTTGTCAAATGTTTTTTTCCCCAAGAGATGAGACTACGACCTGACTTGGTTAAGCCCGTTCAATGCGGTATTTCGCCATTTTGATGCTGTTTTTCTTACCGTGAGTCGCAAGCTGCAAGCGAGCCGTTTTGCTGACCCGACCACCAGATTGCTTGTATGTCAGGACTGTTGGCATATCTCCCGACTCTTCTGGACCCTCATTTCAGGTCTGGCTGTAGTGGGGTGTCGGTATCCGTTTTTTCCTAACCGTTCACGACCGCAACTGTTTTGAACCGCTAATAAACGTTGATGAACGCAAATTTCTAGTGATTTGTCACAGCCCAAAGTCTCGAACCCTCATTTTTAGCTGTGACAAAGCACTAGCCGTCTTGCCGCAACTTGTCCCAGAGGAGTAGACCGGCGAGCGACTTGGCGTCTTCGATTTCGCCGCGGAGTACCATCGCGATCGCTTCGTCCCAGGAGACAACGAGGTTGTCGATTGCTTCGTCGGCTTCGCGTGCGGGTGGGCCGGGGGTGAGGTCGCGGGCGACGAACAGGTGCATGCGTTCGTTGAGGATGCCAGGCGACATAAAAAAGCCGTTGAGTTCGTGCCAGCGAGCGGCGCGGTAGCCGGTTTCTTCTTGGAGTTCCCGTTCGGCGGTGTGTCGAGGTGGTTCGTCCGGTTCGAGCGTACCAGCAGGTAGTTCGACGAGTGTTTTGCCGATAGCGATCCGCCTGTTGCGGATCAGACAGACGCGATCGTCGTCGAGTAGCGGGATGATCGCTACGGCACCTCGGTGTTCGACCGTGTGCCGCACCAGCGGGGTCGGTTGCGTGGGAGTGGTGAGGCTGTGTTCGAGGACAGAAAACTTGGCAGTGACCAGAACGGTTTTGGGATGGGTGGACATGCTGGATTCGTTGGGAATTTGCGGGGTGATTGTGGCGGAGTAGGCCAAAGGGGGCTTCGTTATTATGATTTTCGTCAGAGTAGCGAAAATAGGCAATTCAGAAATCCCCATTTTCACGGGTGGGCTAGAACGCGGTTTGCCGTGCGTGGCCTTGCTTGATAAGATGATAGCTCTGGTAAAGGGCCTTTTTTGCGGAGAAAGCAGTAGTTCGACAGTTTCGGTTTAGCGGGCCGATTCGGAGTTTCGCAGGTATCGTTTATTGGCAGATTTTTGGCAGTTTTGATGTCAGGAAGAGATTGGCATGACAAACCATTCGACGGACAATTGGAGCTTGTACGTGGGTCGACCTGGTGGGGTCGAATTGCGTGTGCACATTCTCTGGCCCTTGACCACGTTGGCCGTGCTGCTGGCGGTGAAGTCAAGCCTCGTGGAACCCTCGGTCGCGATGTGGGCACTGTTGGTTTTTATGGCTAGCGTTGCCTTGCACGAACTGGCGCGGGCTGTGACCGCGTCGCGTGTTGGTGGCCATCCCTCTTCGTTGGTATTGGGACCGATCGGCGGCTTGACCAAGTTGCACTTGCCGGTTGATCCCCCCGCGCATTTGGTGACAGCGCTTGCCGGACCGATGACCTATCTGGTTTTGCTCGTCGGGGCAGGCTGTGGTTTGGCGTTGGCCGGCGATCAAGAACTTTTTCGATTGTTACTCAATCCGTGCGACCCGAAAATTTCTGCGCCCCTCTTCAGTTCGACTGCGGCGACGTTGGTGATGGTGGCGCAACTGACCGTTTGGATCAATTGGTGTCTGCTGCTAACAAGCTTATTGCCGGTCGACCCGTGTGATGGTGCCGAACTGATGCGAGGTATTTTGTGGCCAATGGTCGGTCGTCCGTCCGCGACGATTGCAACCTCCCGAATCGCGTTGGGAGCAGCCGTCTTTGCGGCGCTGTTGGCGGTGTTGTTGATGCCCGATAGTTCTGTGGCGGATAATTTTACTTCGGCTCGTATGCCGACTTGGTTTCCGCCCGCAGTCCTCTCGGTTTTTCTGCTGTATGGTGGATACCGACAGACGAACTCGCGTCGCTACGACGTCGGGCTGATGCTTGATGAATTCGACTCGGACGACGAAGAATGGCTGCTCGACGAATGGGAAGACGAAGATCGCCAGGCGGTGCTGGTCGAACACTTGCAAGACAAGCAGCAAGAGGCCATCGATCGCAAGCGTCGTCAGCGCGAAGCCAACGAAGATAAACGAGTCGACGCGATTTTGATGCGGTTACGCGATACGAGCTTCGAGCAACTCTCCGAAGAAGACCGAGCCACTCTCAAACGGGCCAGTCGCCGTTATCGTGAGCGACGCGCTGAACACGAAAATAGCAGCGACTGAAGGAAACCCTTCACGACTCGGTTGCCCTAGCAGCAGCCTTCGCGCGGCGTAATCGGTGCGATTGGCATATTCGTTCGGCCTCTTACGCGTTGCCTCTGAAGTCCTTCACATCTGCCCGCCGTTGGCTGAGTTACCTCGTATGTTTGTAATGCAGTTCTTTAACCGCCAAACATCCGCTGGACGGGACACCCCAGTTGAGCCTCTCGCTAGAAATCGCTGCTACCGCAGACTCGGCGACTACAAATAAGACGGCAAATCCGCCGGAAGGCTTGGGGATCGCCTCGGGTCAGGGGGTGCAAGCGACTCTTGCGGCCTTGACGCAAGCGTTTGGCGAACCTTTTGCGTTGGTCGACGTCGAGTCGGGCGACTTGGTTTATTCGGATTACGAGGGATTGAGTTGCGATTTCTACGATCGTATGGAACTCCTCGCCGAAGTCAGCCGACGCGGAACGCCGGAGATCGTCGAAGAAGTGGCCCCGCTGACGATGCTGGCAATTCCACTGCACGGTTTGGGCGTGGGTGCCAACTTGGTGGCCATCGGCGTGTTTGTGAATCAGCAGATTTCCAGCGAAGAGGAAATGTCTGCGGCTGCACGGGCGTTTGGCATTGATGTCGGTCGTGCGTTGCGTTGGGCGACCGGCAAAACGCTTTGGCCGTCCGCCGTACTCCAGCGGATGGCCGAGACGGCGCTCGAAAACTTGACCCAACGCCAGCAATTGCATCGGCTCGAAAGCGAGGTGGCCGAGGCGAATGCCCATACCGACGATATCTACGCCGAACTCGATTTGCTGCATCGCCTGACCGGGCAACTGCATCTCTCGGAAAGCGAGCAGGAACTCTGGCGAAATGCTTTGAGTTGGTTGGCAGGGACAATCCCGGCGCAGTGCTTGGGGATCGTGCTGCGAAGAGCGACTGAAGGCGAAGTAGCAGACAGCGAAGTGGCTGAGGACAATCTGGCAGATTGGGAGGTCTTGACCGAGGGCGAGTGCCCGGTGGAAAGAGACGAACTTTGCGAGCTGATTCGGCGCTTCGGTCCTACTTCGCTCCGCCAACCTGTCTTGCTCAATCGTGCCGAAACAACGCTGCCCACTTGGCATTGCCCGACGATTCGTGAGCTTGTGTGCGTGCCGATCGAGGGTGGGAAGCAACCTCGCGGCTGGCTGTTGGCGCTGAATCATCGCGGCAGCGATCAGGCGAGTTTTGGCGAATTTGGTTCGGTGGAAATCCAACTGCTGAGCAGTGTTGGTACGATTTTGGGGATCCATAATAGTAACCTGGGGCTTTACCAAGAGCAGTCGCAGTTGTTTGCCAGTTCGGTGCAAGCGTTGACCTCGGCGATCGATGCCAAGGACCGCTACACTTCGGGGCATAGCAATCGCGTCGCCTATTTTTCGGTCTCGCTGGCTGAGCGTCTTGGTCTGGGCAAAGCAGATCGCGACACGATTTATCTGGCAGGGCTGCTGCACGATATCGGCAAAATCGGTATCGACGATCAATTGCTGAACAAACCAGGGCAACTCACGCCCGAAGAGTACGAACAAATCAAGCTCCATCCTCAGCTCGGCTACGAAATTCTCAAAGGCGTCCGCCAGCTCGACAAAGTTTTGCCGATGGTTCTTCATCATCACGAAGCGTGGGACGGCAGCGGTTATCCTCATGGTTTGGAAGCCACCGAAACGCCGCGAATGGCACGGATCATGGCGGTGGCTGATGCGTTTGACGCGATGTCGAGCGATCGCCCCTATCGCAAAGGGATGCCCGACGAAAAGATCGACGCCATTTTCCGCGCGGGTGCCGGCTCGCAGTGGGATCCCGAAGTGGTCGACGCCTTCTTTGAAATCCGAGACGAAATCCGGCGCATTGCCGAAGTTTCTTCTTGCCAGGCTTCGCTGGAGTGTGAAATTGCGGTAAGCTAAGAACGTGTTTTGAAATTCCGATTTAGCCCCCGGCTCCGCCGGTGGATAGTGCCTTTGGTAGCGTTTTTTTAATTTCCGTCCCCCGGCAGAGCCGGAGGCTACAGTCGAATGGCATTTCAAAACACTTTCTAAGACACTATGGCCAGCAAATCTCAAGATCGCGAAGACCTGTTGCGCGACGCGACGGCGTTTACGACTCGTGTGCAGTTGCAAGTCTCCTCGGGTGAGCGGTCGGAAGTTGTCTTTGCTGGGTTCCGCGCCGGTGGAGCGGCAAGTTTTTACTTTGATCAAGACCCGGTTTACCATTTCAACTCTGCTGGCCAACTTCGGCGGGCTTTTGTGGACGACTATCTCGTCAAAGCCGAAGCAGGGCGGCTCGTCCGTTTGCATCGTCAGCGCAGTGACAGCGAATCGGCCTTGCTCCGCGACGCAATGACTACTGACGAGCAACAAACCTTTTGCTGCACGGTCCTGCAACGGCTTCGTAAACTTTTACAACGAATTGTGGAGGCTGATTTTGTTTTGGAAGGGCAAGTTCAGGACGATGAAGATGACAAACTTGCTGAAAATGCTCTCGACCGTTTGACAACCTATCTGAAACAGTTGGACGAGATCCGCGTTGCCGACACGCCCCGAGTTGCTGGCTAATTCTCTTTTGCTACTGGCGAAATCACTGTCGCGTTGCCGAAATCGCTTTCTAATTTGGAACCTAACTCGTTCGCGTTGCGACGCACCTTCGCCAACGCCAGCGAGGCTTTGAACTTCGGCGACCAACAGCTACTTGTCACGCGTCCCACGCTTTTGTTTGCGACGCAAAGCTCCAAGCCCACGGGCGGCGCTGCTTCGCCCTCGAATCTCAGCAGCACTACTTTTTGATTGACGTGGCCCAAGGCGTCGATCCGAGCGATCGTTTCTTGGCCAAGGTAACAACCTTTGTTGAAGCTGATTGCCAGCTCGTCGCGGTTGACTTCCTGCGGGAGATTGGTGCTATCGAATTCGACACCGAACAGCGGCAGCCCCGACTCGATACGAAGTGTTTCCCAAACTTCTTGGCAGCACGCATCGTGAAGTCGGTCCTGCACCTTTTGCAGTTGCCCCGCAGCAGCACCCAATAAAGATCCCTCAAGCCCCGCAAAGCGACTTTGAACAACGCCAAATTCCGCCAACTCGCTTGCGGTTTCGCCGCTCCCGACAAACAGCCACGTTAAATCACTCGTGGCATCTGCCAGCACCACGTCTTCACGAATGATATAGCGATCCAAATGGGCGATTAATGTTTCTGCCTGTCCTGGAACCATTAGCAACTCTAGCCGATCCTCGCGCGCGGTCACAAAAACATGCGCAACGATCTTTCCTTGGACGTCGGTACAAAAGGCTTCGCAGCTTTTGCCGGCTGACAGGCGGCGGATGTCGTTGGTACACATATTGTGCAGAAACGACTGCCGATCTTCGCCAGTCATCGTAACGGTCGACCAGTCTTTCAGTGCGACGTAACCGTGGCCTGCGGTGAGCGCTTCGTAATCGTTTGGGAAGCTCATCTTGCTGTTCACGCCTCCACTTCGATGACCGAGGGCATCAACCTTTGGGCTTCTTTCAGCACCACACAAGGTCGAAGCGTTTGCGCCAAGTGCTCTAGCTCGTTGTCCGACTCGAAGGGCGTGATGCCAAGGCTTTCGACCACGGAGCGACTGAGCTTGCTGCGCAGATAGACCGTGCCTCGATCGAGGGATCGGCAAAGCTGTAGCGCTGCGCCGCTGTCGGCATCTGGGTTTTGCCTGATTTCTCTGGCGACGACGCCGTAGTCTTCGTTGCCGAAGAGCTGGCTGAGTGCGATTCCGGGTCGTTCGGCGAGTTCCGAACAAATCGCGATGCAACCGCCTGGCTCAAGCACCGCTTCGGCAGCCGCCAGAGCGCGACCAACGTTTTGCCAAGTTTGCTGCTCGGCGCCGCCTGCGAGCGTGGCGATGACCAAGTTTCCACGGCCTTGAGAATCGCTACACCAAACCTCGCGATATTTTTCTTGCGCCTGACGAGCCACGCTGACCGGGTCACCTGCAAAGAGAGCGGCCACTTGTCCATCAGGGGCAGGAACAACCTGCGTGTTGATCAACACGCCCAGTTGGCGGCCGCATTCTTCGATTTCTAGCAAGCTCTCAGGAGCGAGGGCGGGAAAGTGCTCGGCTGTAGCAGACGAAAATCGCTGCCTCGTTTCACGGTCGGAAAAGACAGGGAAAAGTCCGGCAAAGTTTGGCAATGATTCGTCCGACGACAATTGGCCAGTCGTGACAGAAACGGGCAAGACAAGATCGGCTTCGCAAAGCTCACGGTTCAACCGTAAGGCGACTTCTGTTTGCGAAACGCCCAAAAAGGCGATCTCTTTTTCGTTGTCAGGGTCGTGGTTTTTTATTTGACAACGACAATGGCCCAACGCGGCAAGATCGTCCCTGAGTGCGTCAACATTTGTCGTCGGACAGGCCAACAATAGGGTGATGTGCGCGTCTTCTACGCCGGCCTCTTGCAATGCTTGCAAAGCGCCGTCGATCACGGCGAGTCGCTGTGGAATACCCGGCTCGATTGCCAACACAACGTGGTCGCCGGGAACTGTGGCCTGAGCCAAAGGGGGAAAGTGGATCGGCTCGGCAAGTTGCGCTCGTACGTGGGCAACGATTTGGTCGTGCGGCAAGGATTCAATCTGCCGAGGTCGCAGCAGCGTAGCTTCTGTCGCATCGAGCAAGAAGGTCTTGTTTGCGCCGTAGGTCAGTGTGGTTGTCATGGTGTTTTTTGTAACCGTTCACGGCGTTGAAAGAAGAAAAAGGAAAAGCCACAGATAAACACGGATAAACGCAGATGCTGATGAGGAATAATTTTTTGGCCGATTTCGATTGCCGAAAAGAAATAAAGGAGAACTAGCGAAAAAACTCCGACTTCCTCCGGAAAATCGGTGTTTATCTGTGTTCATCAGTGGCTAATTTTTTCCCTCTCGTGAACGGTTACGTATTTTTTGTGATCCAAAATTGGTCATTCGACTCCCACTCCCTTACGGTCGGGGTTCGCCTTGTTCGTCATTTGTCATTCCCCCCCTCTATTGGGGTTTTGCAAACCTCGGCAAAAGTGTTTTTTGGTGGCAAAACCTCCCGACTTTTGCACACCCTCGTTTCGTTTTCTCCGGTCATAGCAGCGGTTTACGAATAGGGCACGGTGCAAAACTTCTGAGGTTTTGCCAAATTGGGCCCCTCGAGCTTGGCAAAACCCCGGCTCCGCCCACAGAAGGGTAAAAGCGGATATTTCTCCGAACCGCGACCGTGAGGAAGCGTTCAGCAGGGTTTCGGCCCTTGTTGAACGCTTCCTTACGGTCGCGGTTCGGTTTTGTTGTGACTAGTTAATGTACTCGATTACCAGCTAGAAATCTCGTACGATTATTAGCCACTCTCCAGGCGGTTACAAAAAGAGGTTCTTCATGGAATTTAATGGCTAGAGTATGTACATCTCGCTGTCCCGGCAGGGACAATTGATAATAGCCCAGCGATTTATCGCTGGGAAACGACCGATAGTATTTCCTAGTCCTGGAAGGAC
>JAADGD010000166.1:0-1856 GCA_013152515.1 Planctomycetota bacterium | reverse complement strand
TCAAAAACCATTGGACGGTCAGCTTCAGCCGTCCTTCCAGGACTGATGAATTATCTCCTCACGTACCCAGCGATAAATCGCTGGGCTATTACCAAAAGTCCCTCCAGGACAAAAAAACACCCTACTTCTAGCCACTAAAATTCCTGAAGAACCCAAAAAGAGGGGATCACAAACGACAGATAACCGCTCAAAATCCTCATCGGGCTTTGCCGTGGTTTTGGCTTCTGGTATTTTGAAGGCAGTTTGTAGGTCTACGGACTTCAATTCGCCAGTCATTTTTCCTGAAATCCTAGCGCATGACCCTCCATCTAACGTCCCTGGAATCTGGACGATCTACGATTTCCGCTTGCTTATTTTCCCTCGCAATGTTGTGGGGTTGCGGCAGTTCAACGACTCCGGCGCCGACGACGGCCGACGCGAAGGCTAAAGCAACGCCTGCTTCTTCGGACCCATCCGACTCTGCGGCCCAATCTCCTGCCGGGCCTCCAGCGAAGGAATTGATGGAAAAAATGCGGGGCGTCTACCGCGAAGCCAAGTCGTATACCGACAACGCCACGGTCGTTTTTCACGCGGTGGTACGCTCGACAGGTGGCGAAGTAGAAACCCCCTTTACGCGGACTTCCGTAGCATTCGAGCGGCCCAATAAGCTGCATGTCACTTACACAAAAAATATCTCGAGTCCGGAAGAAGAACGTTACGAAGTGGTTTCCAACGGTGTCGTCGTCCGATCGTCGGCCAAAGAAATTCCGCTTCAAATCCACGAGGCCATCGCACCGCTAGAATTGTCCGCTGAGAACTTTATCCCCGAACCTGCTCTGCGCGGTGCTGTGCTAGAGAACGGGATCGAAAACACGTTGCCTCAAGTGGCGCTGCTTTTGGAGAGTGACAAAGAACGAACGGTTTTCCCTGGGGAAGACCAAGCACGAACGCTAGCCGACGCTGAACTCGATGGCATTCCGTATCATCGACTTGAACTTCCCAGTCCAGAAGGCAAGCGCGTGTTGTGGATCGACCCACAGCGATTCACGTTGCGGCGAATGGAAATTCCGATCGATGACCAGAGAGAGCAGATCAATGATCATAATCAGTATACGAAATTCTCGTTGTGGATCGACTTTGATAGCGTGATGCTCGACCCCGAAATCGAATCGGCCACTTTTCAGCTGGCTCTCCCAGAAAAGGCCCGCCGGGTACGACGCTTCATCCCACCGCCGCCCGCAGGTCCACCCGAGTTTTTGGGTAAGCCTGTCGGGCCGTTTTCTTTTGCCACCCTTGATGGCGAGGAAGTCACTCCCGAGACGCTTGCGGGCAAGGTGGTGGTTCTCGACTTTTGGTTCACCAATTGTCCCCCTTGCAAAGCACAGACGCCTGTGTTGAACCAAGTCTACGAGCACTTCAAAGACTCGGGCGATGTTGCCTTCTACGCGGTAAGCACCGACAGCCGAGTTGTGGACAACGAAGTGGTGGCGAAAACCTTGCTCAGTTGGGGCGGCCACATGCCGCTGGTGCGCGATCTCCGGCAGACCGGCAACCGCATCTTGAATGTGCGAAAGACGCCCTCCCTGTTGTTGATCGATCGCGAAAGCCGTTTGCAGACCTTTCAGGTAGGCTTCCACCAAACGCCTGAGCCATTGATCAAGGCCATTGAGCGGCTCGTAGATGGCGAAGATATCCCGACGGCCGAACGCGAAAAATACGCCCAGGCTCTGGCCAAGTACGAGCAGACGCTCGACGCGGCGACGATTGAGGATCCGATCGTCCCCTGACGTATACGTCGGATATTGGGGCGAATGAGTGCCCTTCCCACGACGCCTTGAGAGTAGCCGGCGAGCTACGCCTCGCCGCCGAAAGCTCCC
>JAADGD010000150.1 GCA_013152515.1 Planctomycetota bacterium | reverse complement strand
CGGCGCCGCGCTGGTGATCCTCTACGCGACCGATCTCGAAGCGACGCAAGAAAAAGTCGCAGCCAACGGCGGCACGATCTGCAAAGATATTCTTTCGTTTCCCGGCGGCCGACGCTTTCAGTTCTTCGACCCTCACGGGAACGAACTCGGCGTTTGGTCGGATAAGTAGGATAGGCTTCCAGCCTGTCCGTGGTTCCTTTTTTCTGACCGACAGGCTGGAAGCCTATCCTACGTTGCTAGCGAGGCCTACCTGCGCGGAGATAAAAGGTCGCTTGCGTATTGCCGGTGGATCGACAACTCCCCCCAGAACGGCGATCGATCGACTGTTTCGTCACCAGACGAGGAAAGTTTGGTGAAGTACGCCGCGCGGGCGAACGGTTGGTTTCGCGGCTGCGGCGATGTCTGCTGAATACCGATGCCAAACCGGCGCAGGTTGCGAAACGTCTCGGGTTGTGGCGGAGTGGTTGCCACAAGTTCTTGGGGATAGCGAGACTCGCTCTGTCCAGTTTCTTGCGGCGTAAGCTCTTGCTCAAGCTCCGAGAGACTCAGTTTGCGGTCGAAATTCGTATCGAGCTGCCGGAGCAGTTGTTGCCTAGTCAGACGATCGAGCGTCTGTAGCTCGCGATGGTCAAGCTGGCGATCACGATCAGCATCGATGCGCGTCACCAACTCGATCAAGACGAGCCGTCTGTTTGGCCCTGCATCGGGAACAAAGTCATTGATGGCAGCACGTGCCTGCCCGCCCCCTCCCAAGAGATCACCTGCCTCACAGATCAACGCACTTTGGTCGGTGAGTGGCAAGTCTGGCTGCAGGAGGTTAAGTTGCTGTGCCGCAGCTTGTTGGCTCAGTACCAAACTGATCGCGAGGCACAAGGTAGTCAGTTGCAAGGTACTCATGAGAAGGATTTCGTATTGCGGTGATCGGACGAATGGCATTCAATCATTAGTAATCCTAGCAACTCCTGGGAATTCTTGCCAACGTCGTCGAAAAAGACAGGCAAGTAGGCATATTTTGGGCGGCTAGTCCGGTTCGAGGCGGTGCTGTACGATAGTCGATCACTTAGCATTTTCGTCATTCTTCTCCCGTCCCTTACGGTCGGGGTTCGTCTTTTTCGTCATTCATCAATTCTCTCATGGCCCTGATACAACTCAACGAACTTAGCATTGGCTTCCGCGGGCCGTTGTTGTTGGACCATGTTTCTTGCCAGATCGAGGCAGGTGGGCGGATTGGGCTGCTGGGGCGCAACGGGTCGGGCAAGACGACACTCATGCGCATCATCAGCGGCGTCGTGCAGCCTGACGAAGGAAAGTGTATCATCGCGCCGCGGACCAAAGTTTCGCTGTTGCCGCAGGATGTGCCCGACCATCTGCAAGGCACCGTCGACGAGGTCGTCCGGCAAGGCCTTCCGGCAGAGCAACAAGATCCGGCTCACGCTTGGGAAGCCGACCGGCTGATTGATCGGCTGCTGGCGAAGATGGACCTCGATCCGGCGCTCGAAGTCCAAAGCCTTTCGTCGGGGTGGAAACGCCGTGTTTTGCTTGCTCAAACGTTGGTTGCCGAGCCCGATGTGTTGTTGCTCGACGAGCCGACCAACCACCTCGATATCGACGCGATCGCGTGGCTCGAAGAATTTTTGTTGCGCTGGCCCGCGACGCTCATGTTTGTGACGCACGACCGGGCGTTTTTGCGGAATTTGGCCACTCGCATTTTGGAAATCGACCGGGGCCGGATTTTTGATTGGTCATGCGACTACGATACCTTCCTCGCTCGCAAAGAAGCCGCGCTTTCCGCCGAAGAGAAACAAAACGCCCTGTTCGACAAGAAGCTGGCGCAGGAAGAAGTCTGGATTCGGCAGGGAATCAAGGCGAGGCGAGTTCGCAACGAAGGACGTGTGCGAGCACTCGAAAAAATGCGGGTACAACGCAGCGAGCGCCGCGACAAAGTCGGCACTTCGCGTTTGCAAATTCAAGAAGGTGGCCGCAGCGGGATGTTGGTTGCCGAGGTGAAAAATATCTGCTTTACTTACGGAAATGAAGAGGGCGATGAAACCAACGATCGGCCGATCGTCAACGATTTTACGACCAGCATCATGCGTGGCGACAAGATCGGCATCATTGGCCCCAACGGTGCCGGTAAAACGACGCTCTTGCGGTTGCTGCTCGGGCAATTAAAACCGCAAGCAGGAAAAGTCCGGCTCGGCACCAACCTGGAGATCGCCTACTTCGATCAACTCCGCGACCAACTCGACGAAGAGGCGACCGTCCAAGAAAGCCTCGGCGAAGGTTCCGACACGATCATGATGAACGGCGTGCGCAAGCATGTGCTCGGCTACCTGCAAGACTTTTTGTTTGCCCCTGAACGAGCGAGGACGCAAGTAAAATTTCTCTCCGGCGGCGAACGCAATCGAGTCTTGCTGGCCAAGCTGTTCGCCAAGCCGGCCAACGTAATCGTCCTCGACGAACCGACCAACGACCTCGACACCGAGACGCTCGAACTACTCGAAGAACGCCTCGTGCAATTTGAAGGCACGATCATGCTGGTTAGCCACGATCGGGCTTTTTTGAATAATGTGGTTACCAGCACAATCGTCTTCGAGCCGACCGGCGCTCGCGAATATGTCGGCGGCTACGACGATTGGCTCCGGCAGAGGTCTGAGCAAATGGCCATGCCAGAAGCAGCCGCCAAGCCAAAAGCTCTACCGAAGCAGGCACTCAAGCCGGACGCAAACCCGTCGAGAAATCGCAAATTGGCCTACAAAGAAAAACGCGAGCTAGAGACATTACCTAAGACGATCGAGCAACTCGAATCTGCCGCTGCCCAATTACACGAAGTGATGGCCGCACCAGAATTCTACAAACAACCGTCCGAGCAGATCGCAGAGCGTCAGGCAGAGCTGAAAGAGATCGAGCAGAAGTTGGCGACAGCTTATCAGCGTTGGGAAGAGTTGGAACTGTGCGATTGAGGCCTCTTGCTGTGAATCCCCAAAAAATCTTACAGCAAACCTTCGGCTATCCTTCGTTTCGTGGACAGCAAGAAACCGTCATTCGTCATGTACTCGACGGCAACCACGCGCTGGTGATTATGCCCACGGGGATGGGCAAGTCGCTTTGTTTTCAGGTGCCGGCGTTGGTGTTTGACAGCGAAACTGCAAGCGAGGGGCGTCCGCTGACGTTGGTGATCTCGCCGTTGATTGCGCTGATGAAAGATCAGGTCGAAACGCTCGTCGCGAAGGGTGTCGACGCGGCGTTTATCAATTCGTCGCTTAAGCGAGAGGAACGCGAGTCGCGGTACCGGGCGGTTGCGGAAGGGCGTTTTGCGCTGCTGTATGTGACGCCGGAGCGGTTTCGGAAGCCGGAGTTTTTGGAGGTGATTGCTAAGCGACAAGTCGCGTTGTTGGCGGTCGACGAAGCGCATTGTGTGAGCGAGTGGGGGCATGATTTTCGGCCTGACTATACGCGGCTCGATGAATTTCGTGCGTTGCTAGGCAATCCGACGACGATCGCGCTGACCGCCACCGCGACGCCTGACGTACAAGCCGATATCCTCCGCCAGCTTGGTCTATCGACCGACGAGATGACGCTGTTCCACGAAGGTATCGATCGGCCCAATCTCCGCCTGACGGTCGAGCCAGTGTGGGGCGACGACGAAAAATTGGCCCGCATAGCCTACGCCGCAGAGCATCAACTCGCCGACGGCAGTGGCATCGTTTATTTTACGTTGATAAAAATACTCGCGGCGTTTAGCGAGCGTCTGACCGCCGCTGGCATCAGTCACGTTTGCTATCACGGCGATTTGCAGCGCAACGATCGGCGGCGGGTTCAAGAAAAGTTCATGTGCGGCGAAGCGCCGTTGGCTTTGGCCACCAACGCCTTTGGCATGGGCATCGACAAACCCGATATTCGGTTTGTGATCCACGCCGACGTGCCAGGATCGCTGGAGTCGTACTACCAAGAAATTGGCCGTGCGGGACGCGATGGGCTGCCTTCGGAATGCGTGCTACTCTACGACGAACACGATCTCACCACACAGATGCAATTTATCGCTGGCAGCAACCCCAATGCCGAGTTCTATCAGCGCGTCTACGATCTGTTGGTTCGCAACCCCGAGCAAGTCGGAGCCTTTGGCATCGAATGGGTCGAGCAAAAACTGTACGGCAGAAAGGCGAACGACAGTCGGCTGGAGACCGTGCTAGCGATGCTCGATCGTTACGGCGTTCTTGATCGCGGACCGCACGATCGGCAGTTGACGGTGCTGGGGGACATGGCACCGGCATTGGTCGACCAGCAGCGTCTCGACGAAAAGCTGCGGCGCGACCAGCGAAAACTCTACTCGTTGGTAGAATATGC
The DNA here is from genome assembly GCA_013152515.1 of Planctomycetota bacterium. Taxonomy (GTDB): domain Bacteria; phylum Planctomycetota; class Planctomycetia; order Pirellulales; family Lacipirellulaceae; genus Bythopirellula. The sequence continues at coordinate 7,394 of JAADGD010000150.1, read as the reverse complement.
GAACCACGAAGGTGATCGCAAAGCGTTTCTCCACGACTATTTTGGATTGCCGTACAATGCAAGCTGAGGTTGGGTTATAATCGGAGTCGTGCTAAAAGAAACCACAACGACACTACGGACACGACGAAATAAAAACACATCGTGTTCGTAGTGTCATCGTGGTTCACTTTCATTCGCCTCGAATTTCTTAATCGTCTTTTTTTGGTCGAAAATGAACGAACAGTGGTACTTCGATATTGGCGATGGCCAAACCTATGGCCCGTACACGATGGAAAAACTCCAGGCGTGGGCCGAGTCGGGCAACCTGATGCCGACGCATCGCGTGCGGCGGGCTGATTCTGAAGAATGGACCATCGCCGCTTACGTGCCCGGCTTGGAACTAACGAAGGCTGCGCCCGTCAAAGTGGCTATTGTCGAAGAAGAAGATCGCAGTTCGGCGCTTGGCAAGCTGGTGAGTGGCTTGGGCAAGAAGCTCAAAGGGGGTGGCAGCGATGGGCAAGCGGAAACTGCCGAACTTGCCGACTCGGTCGCGCTTTGCAACGAACTGTTAGAGATTGCCTATCGCCGTCGTGCGTCAGATTTGCACATCGACCCCGAAGAAAACATCGTCCTTATCCAAATTCGCGTCGATGGCCAACTCGAAACGGTACGTAAACTGCCAAAGTCATTTCACGCGCCGGTCCTGGGGCGTTTCAAAGTGCTCGCGCGCATGGATATTAGTGAGCGGCGTATGCCGCAAGACGGACAGTTCGTCTACGAGCTTGGCCCTGACAATCAAAAGGTAAGCATGAGGGCAGCCTGTTTGCCGACCACCCACGGCGAGCGGCTCACCTTGCGATTGTTGGCGCTCGAGACCGAGCTGCTCACGCTCAATCGCCTGGGGATGTCGAAAAAATCGCTGCGGTTGTTCACCGAGATTGCCAATCAAAAGCAAGGGATGGTGCTGCTCACAGGTCCGACCGGCAGTGGTAAATCGACGACGCTCTACGCGGCGCTGCGTCATCGATTAGCAAACAAGCCGGGTCGCATTATTACAGTCGAAGACCCGGTCGAATTCGACATTGTGGGCGTCGCCCAAGCAGAAGTCGACTCGTCCGACAAGCTTAGTTTTCACTCGGCGCTGCGCAATATCTTGCGCAGCGACCCCGACGTGATCATGATTGGCGAAATTCGCGACGAAGACTCGGCCGATATCGCGATGAAAGCGGCGTTGACGGGCCATATGGTGTTTAGTTCGCTGCACACCAACTCGGCTGCTGGGGTAATCACCCGGCTGGTCGACATGGGCATCGAGCCGTTTCTTGTCGCGGCGACCTTGCGACTGTGCGTCGCCCAACGGCTGTTGCGCCGCTTGTGCCCCGACTGCCATCAAGGACGCGTGTTAACCGAGATCGAAGCCGCGAACATCGACCGCCCCGACATCGCCGGTGCCACCATTTACGAACCTCGCGCATGCGAAAAATGCGCTAAGCGAGGCTTTCGGGGACGCATCGGTATTTTCGAGATGCTTCCCATCGACACTGGCCTCGAACGCCTCATCGTCGAAGGCGCCAGCGAAATCGAACTCGACGAATACGCCCGCGATCGACAGATCCCCTCGCTGCTCGACGACGCCGTTGAAAAACTGTTGGCGGGAGCGATCAGTTTGGGCGATTTGATCGAGTCGACGAAGATTTGAGCCCGCACCATGACCGGTCGAAAGAACTATTTTTCGTGCTCTCGTTCGCATTTCACACAATAAGGCGTAAACGGGATTGCATTCAGTCGAATCTGAGGAATGGTGTGGCTGCACTGTAGGCAGGTTCCATAGGTCCCTTCGTCAATCCTTGCCAGTGCGTCGTGTACCATTTCTTGCATCCTCTCTTCGGTGTGCTCAAGCACTAGCTCTTTGTCGAACGATTCGCTGACGCAGCTGTCATGTTCGCCTGTCGATACGTCGTTGTCGAGAACGACCTGTATCATCCGACTGATTTCCTCGCGTGAACGATCTTGCATCTTGAGCAACTTCTGCTCATACCGTTGTAGATTCTTGTTTTTCATCACAGATTACGTCCTTACTGCACATTCCTAAATTTCGATTTTCCCTCATACACGCCCACTCGAAGTGCGGCCAACCAAGGGGCACGTTTTATGCCCAACTGATACGTATCCTGGGTAAAACAGCGAGTTGCAAGCCACAAAAAATTAGCCGCAGATAAACGCGGATGGCTAAGTTAGGGAAAACATCGGTGTTCATCTGTGGCTATTAAAAAACGCTAGCAGCACACTTTTCAATTCAGATGCGTATGAGTCTTGCTTTCGTTCGCTTATTTCAGTGCAGGGAGTGCCGAGGGAAAGACCACAAGCAACGTCGTGTGCCATATCCGCACATGTGCGATCAGGTTATCAGTAAAGGTAGTCGTCATCCAAAAATCAACGTCACTAACCCACCCACGACCACAACCGCCAGCGTCACGCTGACAATCACTGCTGGCGACACGTTGATCGAGCGCTCGAGCTTCGTGCGATTGAGCTGGTATTGGCCTTTTCTGCGGGCGATTTCTTTCCACTTGGCAGCTAGGGTCTCGAACTCGCGCGTCGTACGTTTCATCGCAGCCTTGCCAACCAGTGCAAGCGATTCGAGATGGCGCGCGCCGATGAGAATTTTACGTGCATGCGAAATTTTGAAACGCTGCGTGGCCGCTTGTTGGGCACGTTCCAGGTCAGCAGCAGTAACGCCGTGCTCAGGTTTGAATACGAAACCTTGCTCAACAAGTTTTCGCCATTCTAGCAGTTCCAGCGCCAACTCGGGGCTTAGCAGGGGGACGCCGTACACGCCCAGCTTGTGTACGTCGAGCGCTGATTCGACCCCATAGGACTCGAGCATCGGTATCATCGCTTCCATCATGCCTGGAATATCAGCGATATGATCGCGAACGAGATGGCTGCGGAGAAAGTCGTTTTTATGGGCACCTGTTTGCTCTCGGAGAACTTCTTTGAGTTCGTCACCCTCAGAACAATAGCGTTTGACCGTCTCGCGAAGTTCGGCCATGTTGCGGTCGAACTGCTTTTTGCGTTGTTGATGCTTTCTAGCTATCGCCTGCCCCATTTGCGACATGCGATTTCGCAATTGATCGAGTTGAGTATCGAAATTCAGGAACTCTTGCCGGCGCGCTTTGCCGGAAGGACTTCGTAGCAAATAGGCCCCAGCTCCAATCGCCATCAAGCTGCCCACAGCAAAGGCGATTTTTGAAGCCGCTCCGGCCAAGCACAAAAAGGCCGCGACAACAAGCAGCATCGCTGCCACGTCGGGGAATTCCATTTTTGCTTTTTCGTCCGTGATTTTGTGCGAGACTCTCACGGGTGGCCTGATCTGACTCGGGGGCAAATCGGGGAAGGTGACGGGTCGCAAGGCGTTGATTTTCTCGTCGAGCATGGCCAGCCGACCGTCCGTGACAAGCGACGAACCACTTTCTGCGACGAAAAACGTCGGGCCCCCTTCTTCTTCGATGCGGCACCAGGGACAAGCTTTCAGGCCTTTGTAGTAAATGTGCAAATCGTCGATCTCGCAGGCCACGCGTTGCGACATCAGCGCGTCGAGGTGCTTGACCCATTGCTCGGGCGTCGGTCGCGGCGTGCCATTGATTCCACCGGTGCGGAAGGCGGTTTCGAACAACGCGGCGAAGCCTTGGGGTAAATCGTCGAGTTGCAGCGAGTAGGGCGGCGGCTCAACCATCGTTGCTTCTTTGTCATGCGAAAAAGCAAAGCGTCGCTCGGCGATCGCCTCTTCGATCAGCAAGTCGCCTTCGCCACGAAACCGTCCAGCAAACGGGTGACGACCGACGAAAACTAAATGGAAAATCAAAACCGCCAGGCCAAAACCATCGTGGTCGAATGTGCGCGCGATGCCATCGAGTTTTTTCGACTGGAGCTCAGGTGGCGTGAAATGCGGCGTGACCACGGGGCAGTAGTAGGTCGTCTCGCCATCGATAATTTGAAACGAATCGCAGTCGATAAAGCGAATGTTGTAGCGATTGTTGACCATCAAGTTGCCTTGATTCACGTCGCCCACGACAATGCCTTGTTTATGCAAAGTGTGGAAAGCAGCCGCCAAATTGCGGGCGGCCAGCAGCAAATGGTGCCAACGGACTTCGGGGAAATGTAAGCGACGATTGGTCGTGCCATAAAGATCGTGCAACTGACGCGACTTGTCCACTTTTGGCATCAACAAACCACACGGTTCGTTACTAGGCTGCTTGTGTAAAATGGCTTCGGGCCAAGCAGAAATTTTATTGAGCGAAGAAGTTCCTTTTTTGACCATCCAATCGAGCTTGCTATACTGCTCTTCGGTCAGCGGCGTGCGGTGGTAAATCTTGGCGACTTGCAGCGGAGCGCCCTCGACTTCGTAGACGTTCCCTTCGCCGCCCTTGCCGATGCGGTCACCAAGCTCAACGAGATTGCCCTGGGAATCAGTCAACTGCATTTGCCTGAACCTCCTCCGCAGGGCCCAAAAGTCGAGTCGCAAGAATCAAGGTCTTGTCGTCGTCGGAGCGGTTCTTGACCGATTCGGATTGCAAGAACTTCCCGAGATCGGCGGCGAGATGGTCGCCTGGGGTTGATGAGCGGACCGCTTGAAACAGCGGCTGAAAGAAAGGCAGATGGGGAGTTCGGCTCTCGAAGTTCAGCGCCAGGCGTTCGATTCCGTCGGTGAAGATCGCAATCTCCGAGATTTTGCTCGTCGTGGCCTGGAATTCGAAGTGGTACTTAAACCGGTCAGAAGTGACAAAATTGGTGACATTGGCGTACTCGCCCGATTGGGGCCAAAATACCACGCCATAGACACCATTGTTGCAAGCCGTGATCGCCCCGTCGCCGATCTGAAAAAAGAAGGAACCTTCTGGCGAGAGAATGGCGGCGCACAGCGTCGTGGCTAATTCTCGAAAGTTGCAGCCGTGCAAATCTGCCGCACTCCGAAGCTTTTCGTGGAGGTTCTCAAACCAACTCAGCACATGATCGAGTTGTAGTCGGCGAAAGCTGCCATGCGACTCGAGATATTGCTCCGCGCTATTGGCAATCGCTTGGCAAGTCAGCGCCGATCCCACGTCGCTGTGGTCAGCACTTCCCGCGCCGTCGGCAACGCAGGCGAAAATTGTTTCGGTAGCTCCGTTGTCGCTGTCGCTAGCGTCATCGTTGCCCAAGAGACGCACCAAGTGGCTATCCTGGCAAACCGAACCGGCAGCCTCATGCGATGGTCCTGGCAGACTTTGAGCAACGTGTTTCCACATTAAATCTGCGCCCAACCAAGCGGGCCGGAAGTCGGATCGGCCAGTGGCACTTCTTCGCCGGGCGAGCTGCGCGAGACCATCTGCTGCGAGTTCGAGAGCCAACTGAATAGCTTGGCGAATTTCAATCCTTGCAGCCACAGCGGTTTACGGACACAAATTTCTTCCAACACGTCCATGTTGGCGCCTTCGACTCCGACGGCAAAGAAACAAAAAGACTTGTCTTTTTCGCCAGCAGCAATGCGCGAAGCAACCGGTTTCCAATGGTCGTTCGGCTCGCCATCAGTAATCAAAAATGCCCAAGGGCGATAATAGGCGATCCCATGTTCGCGGTAGCTATTTTTCCGCTCTTCGATCATGTCGAGTGCTTCGGAAATCGCCCCGCCCATCGGCGTGCCGCCAATCACTTGCAGTTTCGGCGGTTGGAACTCGGTCGCCGAGACAAACTCGACCAGCCGCGTGACCCGTCCGCCGAAAGTGACGATCGCCACCTCGACGCGTTTCGCTGCCAGCGGATCGCTCTGCAGCTCTTGCTGGTATATTTGCAGACCCTTGTTGAGTTCATCGATACGCGGCCCGTGCATCGAGGTGGAGGTATCCACGATCAGCACGCAGGGCACTCGTGGCTCGGGATTCTCGGCAAATTCGACCGAACTAAAGGCATTTTCTGGGGAAAGCTGATCCATGCCCTTTTTATAACCACCAGAAGTTGAGAATGCAACTTCTAGCCTACCCGCGAATCGCGTGATTTAGGGCGTAGAAACCCCATAATCCTTCGATTTTACCGTTACACTCAACCGTCGACCGGTTTGCCAGCAATCATCAGCACCGCCACGAGCCCCACCAGTTGCATCGGCAATAGCAGCCAGACAGAGAGTCCCCAGCCGATCGGCAACGTGCCGCACAACACGACCACCACTGCAACCGTCAGCGCGTAGGGCAATTGCGTGACGACGTGTGCGATATGGTCGCAGCCGCAAGCTTGCGACGAAAGGATCGTCGTGTCCGAGATCGGCGAACAATGATCGCCAAATATCGCACCCGCCAAGACGCTACCAATGCAAGCGAGCAAGATCGGATTGCTCGCAGGCACGCTGCCCTGGTGCGCAAGCAGCACCGAATGTGTAAGCGTCACCACCATCGGCATCAAAATCCCCATCGTGCCAAAACTCGTTCCCGTAGAAAATGAAAGCACCGCCGCCAACAAAAATACCGCCGTCGGCAACAGCTTTACCGTCAAGTCAAGCCCAACGCTTGCATCTTCGCCATCACCATGCTGGCCACTAGGCAGCACCAGTTGCGTCAGATATTTGCCAGTATAAAGCCGGTGATTTTGAAACTCATAAGCTGTTTGCGAGGCGACTCCCTCGAACGATTTGCTACTCGTCATGCGCGACATTGCCGAAGCACACCACAAAATAAGAATCGCCGGTAACACAACCTTCACTCCGCCACCCACCGCGTCCATTAAGGCTTGTCCACTGAGCAAACCTTGCACACGCGCCAAGAACATCGCCAAACACAAACCGGCCAGCGAACCGTACTGCAAGGCGAGGCTCGATTTTGCACCTTTCAAAATATCGCGCCACTCGGGGGTCTCGCCTTCAGCAATTGGCCCCAGGGCATGCAAACCGGTGACGTAAAGCAAGACCATCACCACGGCGAGCGTCAGCGCGATCGGCAATACCGCATTGTACCAACGCGCCGGTGGCGGAGTATCCTCTGAAGAATCTGTCATCAACAGGTCTTCGTCCACATCGCTTGCATCTTCGCGTAGCCGCCTACGCTCCGCCCCCAGCATCGGCCCAAAATCGCGACCAGTAATCGCAACCAGCGGCACAAACAACAGCGCCGCCAACACATAAAATCGGTACGGAATACTGGCAACAAACAAATCGATCGCTTGCAAAGAAGTGTCGGGGCCCAGCATCTCCAGGCCATCGCGAACGTATTCAATCTCCACCGCGACCCAAGTCGACACCAACGCCAACCCTGCCACGGGTGCTGCCGTCGAATCGACCAGATAGGCGAGCTTCTCGCGGGAGATTTTCAATCGATCGAACAGTGGCCGTAGCGTATTGCCAAGCAGCAGCGTGTTGGCGTAGTCGTCGAAGAAAACGATTAAGCCCAACA
>JAADGD010000319.1 GCA_013152515.1 Planctomycetota bacterium | reverse complement strand
AAAGAATCTAGGACAGTCGAACTAAGATACGACCGTTGGGCGACGGTCTATGATTACGACGCCAATCCGCTCCAGCATTGGAGAGTCCGAGAGTCCGCGAGGCTATCGGGAACGCGAATAGCCTCACGACCCTCGATTTGGGCTGCGGAACGGGCCGTCACGCCCTGTGGTTGGCCGAATGTGGCGCCAACGTTACGGCGATCGATTTTTCAGAGGGCATGTTACTTGAAGCACGCCGTAAACCCGGTGCCGAAGCTGTGGATTTTCTTTCTCACGACCTGCACAAACCACTACCATTTGCGAACGACTCGTTTGACCTAGTCGTAAGCGGTCCTGGTTCTTGAGCATCTTCGCGACTTGCAAGCGTTCTTTTCCGAAACACATCGCGTCTTAAAACCGAATGGCCGTGCGATTGTGTCTGCCATGCACCCGGCTATGTTTTTACGTGGTTCTCAAGGTGGCGTTATGCAGCATGACCAACGCACTTGCCATCCACACGGAATGCCATGGTTGATAAGACACCTTACTACAACGATGAACTTCCGACGCTTCGATTTCCGTGGGCGCTGAAGGTTTCGGATTTCAGCGAACTGCTACTGGTAAGCGGTCACGCAGACGTAAAACTTGACAATAGTACAGTCAACTTTCCGGGTGACTTGATCGGGCAGACCAAGTTCATCCTGAACCAAATTGCAAAGAACGTCGAAGCTGCGGGGTTTACACTCGATAACGCGATTCGCACCGAAATTACGCTGTCAAAAGAAGTTACGGACGAACAACTACCGGAACTATTTCGAGTACTCACAGAATACGTCGGTGACGTCGATGTAAAACCAGCAGCAGGAACACTGCGGCTCGTTGTACGGTTGATTTTACGCGATTGCCTCGTTGAGATTGAATTGCTGTTGGCTCGTTAGTCGTAAAACACCAAGTCAGCATAACAAATCGATGCACACAGATCCGCGGGCCGCGCGGCTTTTTGAAAGCAATGTCGTTCGTCGCGGCCCAGTTATCCCACGCGTTCTGGCGTAAAGTAACTCGTTGGCGAAGCAAACAGGTGGTGACCTTGTCGGACGAGCGAACCGCGTCTGTAAGGAAGCGTTTCAAAAGGCTTTCAACCCGAATGAACGCTTCTTTACGGGCGTGGTTCGGAGGAAGCACTAGAGTTTGTTGTTCTCCATCCGTGAAAAAACCCTCCAACCATCGAACGGCTGGAGGGTTTTGCTTAAATGCAATTTTAAGATCTAAGTCGTTAGACCATGTCTTTCAGGCCTTTGAGTGGCAAAATTTTGACCACGTTGCGGGCGGGCTTGGCTTTGAACATGCACTCTTCTTTGGTGAAAGGGTTGATGCCCTTGCGTGCCTTGGTGGCAGGCTTGCGGACGCACTTTACTTTCATCAGGCCGGGGATGTTGAATGTACCGGGGCCACTTTTCTTGAGGTTTTTGCCGATCAAATTGCCGAGGTCTTCGAGCAAGCCAGCCACTTCTTTTTTGGTGAATCCGGTTGATTCGGAAAGCGAGGTGAGAATCTCGGACTTGGTCATAGGTTTCTTCGCAGCAGCCGCTTTTTTCTTCGCCATCTTAAATCCCTTTTGTTGAGTGTGGGTAATACAGTGTGTGAGTAAATACAGCTTGAGTGTGTCGCTCGGCGTTGGTCCTTTGGGTATCTTGGCGTTAGCCTCAGTCTTTATTTGCAACCATTATTCGCAACCATTATTCGCAACTCGTTCTTTATTCGCAACTCGCACTTAGGCCGAATAAAGAACGTATTGTCCTCAGCTTGCCCGAGTTGGCAAGTCCGAAATGGGCATAAAACGCCGAGAATTCGGCTATTTTTGACATTTCGTGGGCAGAAGACCGGTCAGCTACGGTTTCACGTAGTCCGAGGCACTGGAAATACTCGATCGAGGGTGGTAGTCGTTGCGTTACGCTTCGATGAAAGTGCCAATACATTGAGGGCGGCGAGGCGTAGCTCGCCGGCTAATGGAGAGATGTTTTTAGGCGTTGCCCAAGGCGACTTCGTGCGATTGGGCGGAGAGGACAAAAATTTTGCCGTCGCCGATGCGACCGGTGCGGGCGATTTCGACCAGCTTGCGGATGACTTCTTCGGCGCGAGTGTCGTCGACCCAGGCAGTGATTTGCACTTTGGGGAGAAAGGCGAGGGCGTACTCGCTATCGGTGTATTGGTCGAGGTAGCTCTTTTGGCGGCCCATGCCTTTGACCTCGCAAACTTCGACCGCCTCGAGCGGCGCGCGGCGTAAGCCTTCGAGAATTTTCTCGGCGAGAAACGGCTTCACGATCGCGACGATTTGTTTCATTGGAGTAGTTAGCTATGAGCCGACGGCGCTAGTAGCCGCGGGTTTTTCGTGATTCACCCGCGGCTAGCGCCGACGGCTCACGATGCTTCTCAACTAAAAAAGTTTTCGCCGAAGAGGTCGAGTTCGGGGCAGGTTTCGACTTCGATGTCGCCGTGAATGGTTGTTTTGCAGGCGAGCCGCATCGTCTCTTCGTTGCCGATGAATGCCAGGCTTTGAATAGGGTCAGGCACAGGGACAAGTTTTTTGGCTTTTTCGGCGAGTGTCAACTTGTTGGTGTTTTCCATGCCACTGGTGATGTTGACACGACAAGTGCCACATAGGCCCAATCCGTGGCAGTTGGCATACTTGGAAAAAGAATGCACGAACTCGTCGATGCCCTCGCTGACACCACTGAGGGCGCAGTTGACGTTGACGCCTGCCTTGATTGCTTCGGCGCGAAGATTCGAGCCGACGGGGACTTCGATTTCTTTTTTCTCTTTGACAAATTTTATTACTGGCATTGTGGGCCTGTTTTGAAAGGAAAGGGCCTTGAATGAAATGGTTCTTGTCTTGGTGACCTGTGGCTTCCGCCTCAGGCTGTAAAGCAATATAATAATCTACCGCGCCGGCAAGCATGAGGAAAGTGGACTCCTGACAGCAAAAGACAGCACCCAAAAGGCACCGAAAAAGGCAGGAAAAACAGGCATGGGTAAAGCGTATTCGAAGCATCAGCAGAAGATTATCAGCAACTACTACAATAACCGTGAGGCGATCTCGTTGCAGCGGCTGAGCGAGCTGGTCACCGACCTCTATTTGGCCGAAGGCAAGGCCCGCGAGACGAAATGGAAACAGGCAGTCGGAGCGTTGGAAAAGCTCGGACTCAAGCCCGACCGAATCGCCAAGCTGCGAAAGCAGGACAACCCGGCCCTGCTGGCCAAAGTCGTCGAAGAAATGATGGCAGAAGGGAAATGAATCTCCAATCGCGCGGGTAACGAGTCGTGAAAACTACGATTTCCTCGTTCCCACGCTCTGCGTGGGAACGCAATGGACAGCCGCTCTGCGGCAATGGAAAAAGACTCGACGCAGAGCGTCCGGAGCAGTGTGTTCCCACGCAGAGCGTGGGAACAAGGTCTCCCCCAACATCGGAATGCCAATAACTTTTTTATGAAACAATATCTCGACCTACTCCAGCATGTACTTGAAAACGGTGCGGTAAAATCGGATCGTACGGGGACCGGTACGCGCAGTCTGTTTGGGCATCAGATGCGATTTGATTTGTCGGCGGGGTTTCCGCTGCTGACAACAAAGAAATTGCATCTTCGGTCGATCGTTTACGAGCTGTTGTGGTTTCTGCGCGGTGAGACGAACATTGCCTTTCTCCGAGAGAACAAAGTCTCGATCTGGAACGAATGGGCAGACGCCGAGGGCGAACTGGGGCCGGTGTACGGCAAGCAGTGGCGTTCGTGGGCGGGGCCGGACGGCGGCGCGATCGATCAAATTACCGAAGTGGTCGAAGCGATTCGGACGAATCCCGATTCTCGGCGATTGATTGTCAGTGCTTGGAATGTGGCCGACGTGGCGCAGATGGCTTTGCCGCCTTGTCATTTGTTGTTTCAGTTTTATGTGGCCGAGGGTCGGTTGTCTTGTCAGTTGTATCAGCGTAGCGCCGACGTGTTTTTGGGCGTGCCGTTTAATATCGCGTCGTATGCGCTGCTCACGATGATGGTCGCGCAAGTGACAGGGCTTGAGTTGGGCGATTTCGTACACACGCTAGGCGACGCGCATCTGTACGACAATCATTTGGAACAAGCAGCGTTGCAATTGGATCGCCAGCCGCGGGCACTACCGACGATGCAGATCAACTCGGACGTGACGAGCATTTTCGATTTCAAGTTCGAGGATTTTCGTCTGGAGAATTACGATCCGCACCCACATATTTCTGCGCCGGTAGCGGTGTGAAAGAAGGGGCTAGGGGTTGGGATCTGGGGGCTGGGAATTCCTTGATGCCCTACTCAATAGCCACTTCCCCCAGTCCCTAGACCCTAACCCCCAGCCCCTTTCCTATGAAACTCTCTCTCCTAGTCGCCGTTTCTGAAAACAATGTCATTGGCCGCGATGGCGATTTGCCTTGGCATTTGTCGGCCGATTTACGTCGGTTCAAGCGAGTGACGATGGGGCATGTGATGTTGATGGGGCGTAAGACTTGGGAATCGATCGGGCGACCGTTGCCGGGGCGGACGTCAATCGTGATTTCTCGTCAGGCGGACTACGAGACCGGTTTTGAGGAAGTGCTGGTGGCGGCGAATGTTGATGAGGCTTTGAGGCACGCCCGTACGTTGAGGGACGCCCGCCTGCTGAAGCAAGCTCGCCTGGAGGTGTTTGTTATTGGGGGGGCTCGAATTTATGAAATGATGTTTTCCTGTGTCGAGCGGCTGTTGCTGACTCGCGTTCATGCCGAGGTGGAAGGCGATATTTTTTTTCCGGAAGTGAACTGGGACGAGTGGCGGTTGGTGGAGGAAGAGTCGTGTGCTGCTGATGAAAAGAACGACTTTGCGCATACGCATCAAGTTTTCGAGCGGGTGACTGCCACCGAACCGCGCCCGTAAGGAAGCGTCCGAACAGGCTTGCAACTCAATTGGGCGCTTCCTTACGGGCGCGGTTCGGATTGAATAGGCCAGGAGATAAACGAATGACTCGATCCAATACAAAACGCTGTGAGTGGTGCCTGTCGGGCAACGAGCTTTACGTGCAGTATCACGACGAAGAATGGGGCGTGCCGGTCCATGACGACCAAAAACAGTTCGAGTTTCTTACGCTCGAAAGTGCGCAGGCGGGGCTAAGTTGGTCGACGGTGCTTAACAAGCGCGAAGGCTACCGCAAAGCGTTTGCTGATTTCGATCCGGCGAAGGTGGCACGATTCACCGAGAAGCGGATGCTCAAGCTGCTGGAAAACTCGGGCATCATTCGTAATAAACTGAAAGTACGCGCCGCGGTGACCAACGCACAGCTCTTCTTGGCGGTGCAAGACGAGTTCGGCAGTTTTGACGATTACATTTGGCAGTTCGTCGATGGGCGACCAAAACAAAACAAGTGGCGAACGATGAAGCAAGTGCCGGCGACGACCGCCGAGTCGGACGCGCTGAGCAAAGACCTCAAAGGGCGCGGTTTTAAGTTTGTCGGCAGCACGATTATGTATGCCCACATGCAGGCGGTGGGGATGGTGAACGACCATGTAGTGGGGTGCTTTCGGCACAAAGCGTGTGCGAAACTGCGGTAATTCAGATTATTCTTGAATGATCGTCATGGAAAAGCTAGGATGAGTGTATGGCTACAGTATCCTCATCACAACTGGTATCGGTCGGCGATTATCTGGCAGGTGAGTTGGTTTCGCAGACAAAGCATGAATTCCTCGGCGGCGTGATCTACGCGATGGCGGGCGGACGAAACGTGCATAACCTGATTTCGACGAATATCACGGGAAGCTTGCACGCAAATCTGCGTGGCAAACCTTGCCAGCCGTACAATTCGGATACCAAAATACGCATTCACTTATCGACACATGTGCGATTTTACTATCCCGATGTGTCGGTCATTAGTGATCCGAATTCTCCGGACGATTCTTTTCAGGATCAGCCGGCCCTAGTCGTCGAGGTGCTTTCACGTTCGACTCGACGAACTGATGAGGGCGAGAAAAAAGATGCCTATTTAACCATTCCATCGCTGAAGGTTTATTTACTTGTCAAGCAAGAGGCACCGGTGGTGACAGTCTATCGACGCGATGAGCAAGGCGGGTTTGTCCGCGAAGTCTACGAGGGCATGGAGACGGTCCTCTCGCTTCCTGAAATCGAGACCGAGTTGCCGCTTACCGAGATTTACGAAGGCGTCAAGTTTTCGCCTGAGCCAGACGTTGAGCTACGCTAGTTCGTCATTAACCTCTTCCGTCGACACCTCTCCAATCGACACTTCTCTAATCGACTTTGCCCCGAGCGCGAGCATCACGAGTCGATCGAATCCCAACGCGCAGCCTGCGCAGGCGGGCAGACCTGCCTCCATCGCTGATAGCAGCGACTCGGGCATCGGCAGAGTCTGTCTATCGTCGATTTCGCGTAGTCGGTTGACTTCTTCCAGACGGCTTTTCAGTTCAGCGGCATCGGTCAATTCGTGGTAGCCGTTGGCAAGTTCGACGCCCTGATAGTAAAGCTCAAAACGCTCGGCAACACGCTTGCCGTCTTCGCGGGTAACAACCTTTGCCAAGGCGGCTTGGCTAGCGGGGTAGTCGTAGAGAATTTCCGGACCCTCTCGCCCGAGCTGCGGCTCAATTTGCAGGGCAAGCAAGAGATTCAGCCACTCGTCGCGATCTGCCTTTTTCCTATCGGCTGGTACCGTGAGATTTAGCTTTTTAGCGCAGTCGGCAAGTTCTTGAACGGTTGCTGTGTGCGGACAAATGTTTGCGTATCGCTGAAAAGCGGTCGCGTAGCTGGTCCGCTGTGCTGAGTGAGTTTTGAGTGTTGTTTGGCAAAGTTCGTCTAGCAATCCCATGCCAGCTCGCATGTCGTCGCCGACACGGTACCATTCGAGGATCGTGAATTCGGGATTGTGCAGAGGGCCGCGTTCGCCTGCGCGGAACGATCGTGTAATCTGAAAAATCTTGCCCATGCCGGCGGCAACGAGGCGCTTCATGTGGAGTTCGGGCGAAGCTTGGAGGTAGCTTGTAGCCGCGTTGCCACGCAACGCAAGGGGAGTTTTGAGTTGACTCTGATTCTCCTTGCGTTGCGTGGCAACGCGGCTGGGTTCGATGTGTTGTTCGGGGATGACTTCGCTGGCGAGCAGTGGGGTTTCGACTTCGAGGAAATCGTGGTCGTAGAAAAACTGTCGAACGGTGCGCAGTAGTTGGCTTCGTTGTTTTAATTTTGCAATTTGCATTTTGCATTATTCAATTTGCATTTTCACTTGTTGGCCTGGCAGCAATGGTGGCATTGGGCAATCGAGCATGTCGGAGATGCCGCGGAGGAGTTCGGCTTCGCGGATTTTGACTTCGTCGTCGGCACAGATCGCAGCGGCGCAGGCGTCGATGAGTCGTTCGCGGTGCTTGGCGGCGACTTTGGCAAGTTCGTTGAGCGCTTGATCGAGCTGCTGTAGGCCGCATTGGCCGGTTGGTAGCAGCTCGATTTTTACGCGGGGCAGATGTCTCGCCGCTTCGGCAAAGGCGGTGCGTGCTTCGTCGATTTCGTTGCCTGCGTAGGCCAGCGTGGAAAGCAAAACGGAACAAGGCTGAGCCAAACGCTGTAGGCCGTAGTAGGCAATACGCGGAGCGGCAGCCTCGTTGAACTGTGGGCTGAGATGTCGCAGCAAAATACGATGGAGCGTCCACTCGAACAAGCCGAGTCGCTGGTCGGCGGCGACCAATTCTTGGAACGCGGTCGAAAATTCCAAGTATTGCGACTTGGCCATCGCGCGCAGGGCAGGCAGCGACATGTCGACCAGGGGTAGGCGAACGCGGGCATCGAGCTGGCGGACGGCTGGGGCCAGTTGTTGGGTCAATTTGACGATATCTGGTGTTGTGATGTCGGTCAGCGCTTGCATTTGCACGCTGCGAACCGCATCGTCTTTGTCGAGCAGTAGCGCAAAGATAACGGCTCGCGCGCCGTACGGATCGTGGACCGCTTCGACAATGCTGAGCGGTAGCGTGCGGACCAATTCGCGAGCGTAGCGGCGGTGGATCTCGGTGGGGTTACCGATTTGGTCGGTGGCGTTTTCGACAACTTCGAGGAAGACATCGTCCGTTGAAGCGGACTCGCCGGGGAATCGGGTCGCACCGGCGAAGCCGGAGGCGCCGGCGATTTCGGTGAGGGCCACGGGGGTTTTTGAGGCGGCGGGGTATTTGCCGTTCCAGTTGGGATCGAGCGCGAGGATTCGTTTCGACAGCGGCGGGTGGGTTGCCATCAGCCCCGAAAATCCCTCCCAGACGCCTTGCGAAAAATACATGTGGCTCATCTCGCTGGCATTGCGATGTTGGAGACGCGAGCCGGTGATTGCGGCCCCGATCCGTTTGAGCGCGCCGGCAATGCCGCCTGGATTGCGAGTGAACTGCACGGCCGAAGCGTCGGCGAGATATTCACGCTGCCGCGAAAGGGCTGCTTTGATGAGATTGCCGCACAGCGAGCCGATCAGTCCCACGGCAATCAAAACTATGCCGATCAGTAACATGACGCTTCCGCTATTGTCTTTCGAGCTGCGGCGATGGCTGCCGTAGTAACTGCTGTGCAAGAGAAACCGCCCGATCAGGCCCAAGAGCAAAATGCCGTGCAGTACGCCAATCAGCCGGATGTTAAGCCGCATGTCGCCGTTCAAAATGTGGCTAAATTCGTGGGCAATGACGCCTTGCAATTCGTCGCGAGAAAGTTGCTCGGCGGTGCCGCGCGTGACCGCGACGACGGCGTCGCTGGGCGAATAGCCGGCGGCGAAGGCGTTGATGCCTTGTTCTTTGGGCAACATATAGACTGGCGGAACCGGGACGCCCGAGGCGAGCGCCATTTCCTCGACGACGTTCACGAGTCGACGTTCGACGGGGTCGGTCGTGTTGGGCGGAATACGTCGCCCACCGACATTTTCAGCGACCGACGTGCCGCCGCCACGAAGTTGGGCGACTTTGTAAGAGCTACCCAGCAGAATCAACGCCAACGAGCCGACACCTGCAAATAACGGCACCTGCCAAATGTCGAGTACGGGGGCGTCCGACAGGCCGGCTGCCACTTGGAGTTCGCGATTCTGATTCCAAACGCCGATGCCCAAAGCCGTGACGACCGTGATCGTGCCAACGATTACCACAACCGACAAGACGAACATTCCCACCAACCACTTGGTCGAGCGGCGCGCGTCGGATTGGCGTTCGAAGAAATCAGTAGCCATAAGTGGGACTATAGGTCTGTAGGACGATGGGACAGTAGGACTGGGAGATGCCTACAAGGGAGTAGATCCAATAGCCCTATGGTCCCATCGTCCCATCGTCCCATCGTCCCATCGTCCCATCGTCCCATCGTCCAATTGTCCTGTAAATCAAAAAGAGACCTTCGGTGCTTCGGCGATCGCTTCGCTGTCGAATTCGAGCAACTCGGCGTCTTGGTTGTGGCCGAACATGCCGGCGAAGACGACGGGCGGGAAGGTTTGACGGTAAGTGTTGTAGATGGTGACCGAGTCGTTGTAGGCTTGGCGGGCAAAGGCGACGCGGTTTTCGGTCGAGGTGAGTTCCTCGGTCAGCTGCGCCATGTTTTCGTTCGCTTTGAGATCGGGGTACGCTTCGGCGAGCGCGAAGAGCCGACCCAAGCTGCCGCCGAGTGCTTGTTCGGCAACCATCAGTTCCTTCATCGCGGCAGGGTCGCCCGGTTTGGCAGAGGCATTTTGCAGGCCGCCGACAGCTTGGTTGCGGGCGTTGATGACCGCTTCGAGCGTATCTTTTTCGTGGGCCATGTAGCCTTTGACGGTTTCGATCAGGTTGGGGATGAGATCGTAACGTCGCTTGAGCTGGACTTCGATTTGCGAAAAGGCGTTTTCGAGGCGGTTGCGAAGCGTGACGAGCCGGTTGTAAATGCCGACGCCGTACATGACTAGCAATAGGCCAACAACGACGATGGCGATCAGAATTCCCGTAGCAGTCATGAGTATTCTCCTAGTGAAGAGACGTTTTTGTTAAGTGGCAGTGGCCTTAGCGTACCGTTTTAGCGACAGAATGCAAATTGGAAGATGTCGAGAGCTTATTCGTTAGTAATGTTGGAATCTTGGAAGAATTATCCAAAAGGAAAATATGAATAATTTGCCGAACCGGCCGTTAGGAAGCGTTCACCGGAGCAAGAAGCCTTTGCGGACACTCCCTGACGGTCGTGGTTCGGTGGTAGAATCTTAACCTTTCACGAAAAAAGAAAGAACCGCCGATGGACGCCGATTAACGCAGATAATTGAACTCGGCTTTCGCATCTGCGTTTATCAGCGTCCATCGGCGGTTCCTTTATTTCCGTGATACCTTGGTGTGAGGCTCTATGGCTGCTCGTTGACTCGTGAACGGTTACGCTTTTTTTAGTCGTATTCCGAGTAATCAATCCCTGGTTCGGATTGCCAGGCATCGTCGTCGTCGTCGTCGTCATCGTCGTCGCCGAAATTGATATTTCCTGGACGCGGGTCTAGGTAGTGAATACCAAAACGATTGCTGAGTTGGAAAAGAATGAGGTTTACCTCTTTCCAACGCGAGCCGAATAATGCTCTCCATTCTTGTTTGGCGTTGGCAAGCTTCTGAGCATCGTAGAAATCGCTTGGAGGTCGATCTAGCCGCACTTTTCCAAAATCCAAGAAAAATGGAGGTTGGACAAAAGTCATTTCGATTACCCACAAGTTATCATCGTAGCCTTCCAGGACAGGGATATTGAGACTGTTAATTTTTTTGATATTCGCTTTTTGAAGTCGACGGTAGCATTCAAGTTCTACTTGGTAATTTTTCTGTCGGTACAAGGCCTTTACGGCCGACGGAACGGATGTTTTCCACACGGTTCCGTCGGAACCGTAACCGAGCCTATCTTGACTCAATAGCAGTTTGCCTCTAGAGTTGCAGTATTCGGTTGCGTTCTCCAGCAATTTCTTATCGTCGAAAAGCATGTCATCTACTAAAGGTTACTCAACCAAAGTTGCGCTGACGTTACTCGTTGACGGATTGCAACTATCGGTTTCGCATGTGGGTAACAGCGGTCTCATGGTAGCGGATCCTTGCGAGGTAATTCCCGCCAGTGAAGCTGTATTGAAAGTGTGTATAGACGACAGCACGGAAGATCATGCAATTTTCCTGCCAGAGGGTGTTCCGGGGCCAGGGCAATTTGTCAAGTTTTTTTGAACCGGCCACCAGATATTCTATCGCTTGAGTCTCTTTTTCACAGGCGATAATCGCTCCTGGTGGCAGAATGGCAGTCGTCGCATCACCTCTTGCAATTCGCGAGAGACTTTGAGAGCCCCAAAAAACAGACGTTACTCCGGCTCCTTCGTCCGTTCGATGTAGTCACCCGTGCGTGTATCGACGCGTAGCCAGTCGCCGATGTTGATGAACGCCGGGGCACCGATCTCGGCGCCGGTTTCTAGCTTGACCGGTTTTTGGACGTTGGTGGCGGTGTTGCCTTTGACGGTCGGTTCGCAGTATTCGACTTGCAGGACGACATGGTTGGGCAACGTGACAGCGATGGGGTTGTTGTTGTAGACGATCAGTTGACAGTTGAGGCCTTCTTTGAGAAAGCGACTCTCGTCGCCGACTTGTTCGGGCGTGAGTTCGTACTGCTCGTAGTCATCGTTTTTCATGAACACAAAACCCTCGCCCTGTCGGTAGAGATACTGGGCGGTGAATTCGTCGACGTCGGCGACTTCGAGGCTTTGGCCCGCGCGGTAGGTCTTGTCGGTGACGGTGCCGCGGATGAGGTTTTTCAGTTTACACTCGTAGAGGGCGGCCCCTTTGCCCGGCTTGCGGAAATTCATTTCGATGATTTGAAATGGCGTGCCGTCGATCTGGACTTTGAGGCCCTTGCGAAATTCGTTGGTACTGTAGCTAGCCACTGGGAATCTTTCTGTTTCGAAGGTATCTTGAGTGTGATTAATATGATTTCCAACTCGTCTATCAAGCGAAGATGAGCGATAAATAATAGGACGCGGATGCACGCAGACAAAGCGGATAAAGACGGATTAAAAAGTGCACTTACGAGTTCAAATTTATCAGCGACAATCCGTTGAATCTGCGTTTATCCGCGTTCTATTCTTCTTCCAAAAAGATGGCAATATCGAGCTGAGGAATAACGTGTGACCATTTTAACCAGTTTTTCGGCGTCTGTCCGCCCCGGTTCTGCCGAGACCGCGTGGCAAGCCGATTTGCGACAAGCAGTGCGTAGTTCTGCCGAGCTATGCTGTCGGCTGGAATTGCCGCAAGAATGGGCCTTGGCGGCTGGCGGAGGAGCTGCGGAATTTGCGGTGTTTGTGCCGCCCAGCTATTTGGGCCGCATTCGCCGGGGCGATCCGCACGATCCCTTGCTACGACAGGTGCTGCCCGTCGAGGCAGAAACGGTGGCCGTCGACGGTTTTTCTCGCGATCCGGTCAACGACGCGGCCGCAACATTGCAGGCGGGGGTGTTGCAAAAATATGCGGGCCGCGCACTGCTGGTAACGACTGGCGCTTGTGCGGTGCATTGCCGATATTGCTTTCGGCGTCATTTTCCGTATGATGATTCGCCGCACAGCGAGGCGGCTTGGGATCGGGCCTTGGTCAGCATCGCGGCAGACGAAACGATTCATGAAGTGATTCTCAGCGGTGGCGATCCGCTGATGTTGGTCGATGCGCGGTTGGCGAGCTTGGTCGAAAAGATTGCGGCGATTTCGCATGTTGTGCGTTTGAGGGTGCATACGCGGTTGCCGATCATGATTCCCTCGCGCGTGACGAGCGAGTTGATCGATTGGCTCACGACGAGTCGCTTGACACCGGTGATGGTAATTCACGCCAATCACGCACAAGAGTTGGACGACGAAGTGGCCGGCGCGTTGGCCCGTTTGCAACAGGCGGGCGTCATGCTGCTCAACCAAGCGGTGTTGCTGCGCGGCGTGAATGATTCGGTCAATGCGCAGGCGGAATTAAGTGAGCGGTTGATCGTGATCGGCGTCGCGCCGTACTATTTGCATCAACTAGATCGTGTCGCAGGCGCGGCGCATTTTGAAGTTCCGATTGAAGAAGGCAGAAAGATAATAACAGCGTTGCGCGCTCGACTACCCGGTTATGCCGTGCCGCGTTATGTGCAGGAAGTTGCTGGGCAACCCAACAAGGTGATCTTGGCGTGACAGAAAAAATCAGCATCTACGATTCGCCGAGATTCGATCAACTACGGCAAGAACTGCGACTCGACCCGCAATCGATTCGTCAGCTGCGTAACGATTTGCTCAAACGGTTTCGAGCCGACGATTTAGCGACCGCCAATTTCCCTGCGGCAGAGCGTGTCTCGTTGCATACGCTGAAATTGTACCGGCAGTGCGATTCGGAAATCGACGGAGCGACCAAGTTGCTGTTTCACACGGCAGCGGGAATGCTGATCGAGTCGGTCTTGCTGCGGATTGCATCGGGGCGGACCACGCTTTGTGTGTCGAGCCAAGTCGGTTGTGCGGCGGCGTGCGAATTTTGTGCCACCGGAAAAATGGGCGTGGCGCAAAATTTGTCGACCGAAGAAATCCTCGATCAAGTGCTGCAATCGGGGCAGTCGCTCACCAAAGAGGACCGCCGGCTTCGCAACATTGTCTTCATGGGCATGGGCGAGCCGTTTCATAATGAGGAAAATCTTTATCGGGCACTCGAAAGACTGACCGCGGCAGAACTGTTTCATCATTCGCCGACGAAAATCCTCGTGTCGACGGTTGGAATCACCGATGCCATGATCCGCTGCGCTCGCCGATTTCCCGAAGTGAATCTTGCGCTTAGCTTGCACAGCGTCAGGCAAGAGGTGCGTGAGCGGCTCATCCCGCTGGC
>JAADGD010000157.1 GCA_013152515.1 Planctomycetota bacterium | reverse complement strand
TGCAATTGCTTCGTGCATCGGTGCCTAAGCAAATCGACTTTCAAGTTTCTGTCGACACCGAGTGTGGTACCGTCGAAGCCGACCCGTCCGAGCTGTACCAAATTCTCTCGAATCTCTGCACCAACGCCTGCCAAGCGATGCCAGCGGGCGGCACGCTAACGATATCTGCCAGCGAAATCATGCTGGAACATACCGACTTGCCAGCCGGACTTTACGTGCAACTGATCGTGCAAGACACCGGATCAGGTATCTCACCAGAAAACCTTGAACGAATTTTTGACCCCTTCTTTTCGACCAAGCCGCCCGGCGAAGGCACCGGCCTGGGGTTGTCGGTCGTCCACGGGGCGGTCACTGGCTTAGGCGGTCGTATCGACGTGCAAAGCCAGACCGGCAAAGGCACCACGTTTGTCGTCTATCTGCCTTGCACCGACAAAAAACCGGTTCTCACCGGCAAGTCGCTCGGTCTGACACACGCAACCAGCGGAACCGAACGGATCTTGGTCGTCGACGACGAGCAGGCCGTCCTCGAATCGACGCAGTTCATGTTGCAACAGTTGGGTTATCAAGTGACCGCCTGTACTTCGGCCAACGAAGCACTGACTTGTTTTTCGCGAATGCCGACGAACTTTGATCTCGTATTGTCCGACATGACGATGCCTCGTACCAGCGGCGTAGAATTGCTCCGGCGAATTCGCGAGCTACGCAGCGAGATTCCTGTTGTCTTGATGACCGGTTTTGCTGGTTTGCTCAACGAAAAGGAATTGAAACGCTACGGCATCAACGAGTTCATCATTAAGCCACTCACGGCGCACGAACTGGGGGCAACAATTCGACGTTGCCTTGGGGAAAGCAGCGACGAGCGTGGAGCCGAAAGCGTGGAGCAGAATGAGACCGTTCAGTCCACGCCCCCAGTTACTCGCACCGCAATCCTCGTCATCGACGACGACGCGATGGTTCGCAACGCGATGGTCCAACTACTTAGCAGCCTCGGCTATAGACCTTTGGCGGCAGCGTCGCTCGACGAAGCACGCGAGCAATTGGCAAACCATGTTGTCAACGCAGTATTGGTCGACCACCATTTGAAGCATGAAGACGGTTTTGCGGCGGTGCCTAAGTTGCGAGTACAAGCGGCTGCCGGAGGAACGAAGCCGCCAAAGTTTATCGGCATGACTGGCTCGGGGGCACTAGAAGAATCAGCCAGTCACAAGCTCGACGGCTATTTGATCAAGCCATTTTCGGCGGACCAGTTGCGAGAGCTGTTGGAAAGATAATGGCAGATCTGGACTTACGACAAAAATTGCACACGCAATTTCAGACTGCTGGGTCGGCTCGTTTTTGAGCGGGTTTCAAGTGTCGGAGTTTCACGCGGAACGTAGTTAGCTGAACATTAATTTCCGGTGTCGGTTGAGGTAAGACCGTAGGATGGCGTGCTTGCGCCCATCTTTTTCGTCAAGCAAAAGATGGGTGAACCTGTCGGTGGAAAGTCTTCCGCAAGAATGCAACGATTGCCGACAGAACCAACTCATCCTACGGGCTATTCGGCTCAGAATATCTACGCTTTTGCAATGTATAAAGTCTAAGGATACAATCAGCAGGGATTGACAAGTATCCTATACTACTAACCTCAAACATCGTTAAGTTTTTGACCAAGTTTGCGAAGCGCGTGCAAGTTTTTTGACAGGATTGACAGGATTGACAAGATCGACAGGATCGAGGCGTCTTGAAATAATCCTGTTGATCCTGTAAATCCTGTCAAAATAGGTCTTTTGGTTGCGGCCATACGGCCGCGCTGGGTTATTACGGGATAGCATTTTCAATGTCAAAAGAGCCGAGGTCAAGAAAACTCGCATTCGCGTTGCTGGGGCTAGCTTTATTGTTGATGTTCACGGCGGTGATTCTTATCTATGACAGGGTTTCTTGGGGAACCCCAGGTTCTACTGCAGAGCTAGGCCTCATCGGGACATGGGTAGACACTCAAGGCAATTCCTTGCACTTCAAGGTAGATGGTAGTGCGATAGGTCACCAGGAAGGCTACGCCGACAAAGGTATTTATCGCTGGAGAATCAAAAATGGCGTGCTCTCAATAGAAATATGTCCTGTCAGTCCAGGGCCAAAGTGGTTCGCCCGAAAGTTCATTGATGACTTTATGAATGCAAACCGTTGTGATGATTATGAGATTGAGCAAGAGGAAGATTCTTTGATTCTCGAAGAATTGCAGTCGGGCCGGGTCCTGGAATTCCAACGCTCTAACGACATGGCCGATTAAACTGTGACAGATTCATCGTCCGACGCACACTCTCGGGCACGCTCGATTATTTGCCACCTCTGCACACTTTCACCCTAAGAACCCTTCTCCGCTTCCGCATCTTCCAAAACCCGAAACACTACCCGAAACGACAAATACCCTGCTGCGATCTTCTCGCCGTAGAGCGTTGCGAGTTCTTCCCGGAGGGCGTCTGCCGTCGCAAAACCATCGGGGATTGCGTCCTCGTCGGTCAACTTTTCCAAGCGGACCTCGTCTACCGCGTCGATGCGGATATAGCCAATTCCCGGAATATAACTCCGCTGCCCCACCTTCATCATCCGCCAACGCCACAGCCGAATCGTCTGCGTCTTTTCGCCCGTGCGGATGGCCGGTAGGAATTTCTTTTTGAAGAGCAGCATAGGAGGAGCCAATATGGCGAATGACGAAATACCCCATGACGAATGAAGCCCACAGCCCAGAATGACGAAGATACCGCACTTAGAAAGGAAGAACACCCATTTTTTTGGAGTTGGTGCTTCAAAACACCTTCGTTATTGGGCCCTTACTTTAGGAATTGCGCGTCATTCGTCATTTGCTAGAACTACAGCGCTAAGTCAAAAACCACGGATTGCACGGATACCACTGATTTTGGAGACTTTTGGCAGGTTTGCTGCTTGGGGCATTGAACTGTCAACAACATCCATTCATTTCATCAAGGCTTCATCCGTGAATATCAGTGCTATCCGTGGTCTTTAGCTTTTAAACTTAGCGCAGTAGTACTGAGTCCCCTTGCGAAGCAGTCTTCTACTCCTATAATTTGATGATCTCCAAAGAGTTTGCCGATAGAGTAGACTCAGCCACTTGTCGCAGACGAGACGGAAATTTGGGGCAAATGAGGGCTTTGCGGGTGTAGCTCAGTTGGTAGAGCACAACGTTGCCAACGTTGTTGTCGTCGGTTCGAATCCGATCACCCGCTCTTGTTTTATCGTCGTAAGTCGTTAGTCGAACAGCACTTAACAAGCTACTTAGGCACGGCCAGCTACTTAGGACGAACCACTGAATCACTAACGACTAACGACTATTTCTATGGCTGACGAAGAAAAAGAAGGTGCCGAGGCTGGCACGCTCACTGAGCAAGCAGACGACGTTGCGACCGACGAGTCGCAAGACGAGTCGCAGGAACTCGATCTCCAGGTCGAAGTCGCGAGTCCTAGCGCCTGCGAGCGCCATGTGACCGTGACCGTCTCGCGCGAGGATATTGACCGTTACTTGGATAACGCCTTCGGCGAGATGATGGCGTCGGCCAGTGTGCCCGGCTTCCGCGCCGGTCGCGCTCCGCGCAAATTGGTCGAAAGCCGCTACAAGAAAGAAGTTGGCGAGCAAATCAAAGGCTCGCTGCTGATGGACAGCTTGGGCCAAATCAGCGAGAGCCAAGATTTTACCGCCATCAGCGAGCCCGAGCTAAATCTCGACGCGGTCGAGGTGCCCGCAGAAGGGCCAATGACCTTTGAATTCGATATCGAAGTGCGTCCCGAATTCGAGATGCCCAAGTGGCGAGGCCTCAAGCTCGACCGTCCAATGCGAGATTTCGCCGACGAAGATATCGACGAGCAACTCGAAAAGATGCTCACCCGCTATGGCCAACTCACTCCGCACGACGGACCAGCCAGCGAAGGCGAATATCTGACCGTCAACATTACGACCTCACACGACGGCAAGCAGCTCGTGCATGACGAAGAACGTGTCACGCGGATTCGCCCGACGCTCAGCTTTACCGATGGCAAGCTCGAAGGTTTTGATAAGCTGATGGACGGCGCCAAAGCAGGTGACAAACGCTCGGGCAAAGTTGAGCTTACCCAGGATGCCCCCGCCGAAGAGCTACGCGGCAAAACGATCGACATCGAATTTGAAATCCTCGAAGTTAAGCAACTCAAACTCCCCGAGCTGACCGAAGATTTCTTGCAAGAGATGGGCGATTTCGAGTCGGAAGAAAAGCTTCGCGAAGCGATCAAGGCCGACCTCCAACGGCAGCTCGAATACGAACAACAGCAAAAAATTCGCGGCCAAATCACCGCGCTGCTCACAGAGGCGGCCTCCTGGGATCTTCCGCCAGGATTGCTCAAACGGCAAAGTGCCCGTGAGCAGGAACGTGCCGTGATGGAGCTTCGTCGTGCTGGGTTCAGCGAAGCAGAGATCCGCGCTCGCGAGAATCAGCTCCAACAAAACAGCGCCAGCTCAACGGCCCAAGGTCTCAAAGAACACTTCATTTTAGAACGCATCGCAGAGGACGAGGGGATCGAGGCCGAAGAAGGCGATTTCGAGAAGGAAATTTTCTTGATGTCGATGCAAAGTGGCGAGTCGCCTCGTCGGGTGCGAGCCCAGATCGAAAAACGTGGCTTGATGGACGTATTGCAAAACCAGATCCTCGAGCGCAAAGTCCTTGAGGCCGTGCAAGACAAAGCCAAGTTCAATGACCTGCCGTACGAGCCCGAGCAACTCGATACCGAAGCGATCTACCTAGCAGCCGGCGGCGGTGACGGGTCCGCATCGATCCCCGAGGCGGTTGAAGCGGAAGAAGAGTCGGAAGAGGAAGCTTCGTAACAGACCTCCACGGCTCAGCCCTCGGTAGCTCGCCCAACATCGCTTGCGGTTTCGCCGCTGTAAAAAAACGCAAAGGATTGAAATATGAATCAGCACGGGAACAACCACGGATCGCTGAATGTCTTTTCGCCAGGGGCATTCCAACCCAGCTTCGACCCTCAGGCGGCTGCCGCAGCAAACAACTACCAGCGCCAGCGTCAAATGACGTTGGGCGATTTGCTGCTGGAAAACCGCATCATTTTCCTGCAAGGCGAAATCTACGATGGCAACGCCAACGAGCTGGTGATGAAGTTGCTTTACTTGCAGAGCGAAAATCGTCGCAAGGACATTCACTTTTACATCAACTCACCCGGCGGTAGCGTTACCTCGACGATGGCCATTTACGACACGATGCAGATGATCACCCCGCCGGTGGCGACCTACTGTGTTGGCCTCGCTGCTAGTGGTGGAGCGGTTTTGCTTGCCGGCGGTGCAAAAGAAAAACGGTTCGCCCTCAAAAACTCCAAAGTGATGATCCACCAGCCACATGGCGGCGTCGGCGGGCAAGTCTCGGACATCGAGATTCAGGCGGAAGAAATCTTAAAAACCCGTGCCGCACTCAACGAAATCCTAGCCGAACACTGCGAAAAAACGGCCGAAGAAATCGGCACCGCCTGCGACCGCGACTACTACATGACCGCCTCGGAAGCCAAGGAATTCGGCATCGTCGACGACATCCTCACCAAGCCGCTAGGCAGCGACGATGATGACGACGACGACGACGACGACGACTGAAAAATTGCAAATTGAAAAAATGCAAAGTGTAACTTTCAAATTGTTTTTGTGGAATTTTCGGGCGAACTAACATTTTTCGATTTGCATTTTTCAATTTGTAATTTGCAATATAAAACTCCAACGGATTGATACCTGCCATGACGACGCTAATCCCTTACGTCATCGAAAAATCGGGCCGCGAAGAGCGGGCTATGGATATCTACAGCCGGCTGCTGAAAGATCGTATTATCCTGATGGGGTCTAGCGTCAACGACGACGTGGCCAACAGCATTGTCGCGCAGTTGTTGTTCCTGCAAAGCGATGACCCGAAAGCCGATGTACACTTCTACATCAACTCGCCCGGCGGCAGCGTAACTGCTGGCATGGCCATCTATGACACGATGCAATTCATCACCTGCGATGTCGCGACTTACTGCCTCGGCCAAGCCGCCTCGATGGGGGCCTTGCTCCTCGCCGCTGGTGCGGCAGGCAAACGTCACGCACTGCCCAACTCGCGAATCATGATCCACCAGCCCTCTGCTGGCATGGAAGGCACCGCCGAAGACATCATGATCCACGCTGCCGAATACAAAAAAACCAAGGAAAAGCTCAACCGCATTCTCCTGGAGCACACCGGCCAGTCCTTAGAGCAGATCGAAAAAGACACCAATCGCGACACCTTCATGTCCTCGACCGAGGCGATGGAATACCGTTTGATTGACAAGGTCATCGATAAAATGGAGCTTTAGGGAACTTGCCGTAGGATAGGCTTCTAGTACTACAGCGCTAAGTCAAAAACCACGGATTGCACGGATACCACTGATTTTGGAGACTTTTGGCAGGTTTGCTGCTTGGGCATTGAACTGTCAACAACATCCATTCATTTCAGCAAGGCTTCATCCGTGAATATCAGTGCTATCCGTGGTCTTTAGCTTTTTACTTAGCGCAGTAGTACTAGCCTGTCAGAATAACTAGTGTGAACCACAGACAGGCGAGAAGCCTATCCTACGGTTTTGCTAGCATCTCTTTTTACGCCCAAATCGGCGATCTCGCTTGACGGCGGCCCTGCGATTTTCTATTTCTTCTCCCCTACGCCACGGTTGCGCTGCGCTCCGTGTCGCGTTTGCGAATCGCTTCTCTCCTCGCTAAAGTCCGATGTCAAAATCCTACACTTCAGAAACCTTGTCCGTAGAACCATCAATCGCCACTCGGGGCAAGCTAACGTTGTTCCTGCTATTTGGGATGACGCTAGGTTTCTCAGGTTGCCGTACAACATCCGACAATCAAATCGACCTGCTGGAACGCGAACTGCGTGTCCAAGAGGACTACATTTACGAATTAGAGGACTATGTCGTTGAGTATTCGGAAAAGCTGCGCAACTGTCGTAGCTGCCCACCTCCACAGACGGCCGTTTATTCGCAGGAAGTCCACGAACCAAAAGTAGAATCTGCTCCCAAACGCCCCAAGGAATCTAAACGTCGCCACACGGACAAAGAAAAGTCTGTTTTGGAACCCGCCGTTGAACCAGAGGTAGATCCTATCGTGGAAACGGAGGAGGAAGACTTGCCTCTTCCTGCCGATCGCGAGCAAGCCCCAGAATTCTCGCCAGAAGACATCGAAGTGCCCGACTCACTGGAGTTCGATCTCGAAGAGCCGGTCGGAATTTTGGAGGAGGCACAACCACTACAACAAGTAGCCGCGAGGGAACTAAGCTACGAGTCTTCTGACGAGGATCTACTGTTTATTCCCGATCCGGTCAATTTCGATCCCAAGCTGGTTTCTACCGAAGTAAACAACGAGGATTTCGGCGACGAACCTGTGATCGAAGACCCGTTGGTCGAAGACTTGTTTGATGACGAACAAATCGAAGCGACCGCTGCCCTCGTCGACCGCGTGGCAGAACGCTTAGAAGTCGTGTATCTATTCCGTAGCGAGGGCGACGCTATGATACCGAGGAATTTGCTGACCGTCGTCGAAGCACTCGACGCCAGTGGCGAACCGGTCGATTTGGATGGCGAGATATCGCTGATGGTGATGAGTACTGACGAGACCGACGAAGCAGCGCCCAAGCGGCTGAAACGCTGGAATTTTACGGCGGAAGAAACATCGACAGCTTGGCAGTCGTCCGACCTGGGCGATGGCCTGCATTTGGAACTGCCGCTGGAGAATCTCGAGCTGCCTGCGGCTCCGCTTGAATTATGGGTCCGACTGGTGACTACCGACGGGCGTAAATTGCTAACGCAGTTGCCGTTCGAGACGAGCCAACTAAGTGACGTCTCGGCTGACATGCCTCAACCACTCCCCGTCAACTCGTTACGGCTCGAAACTGAACGCATCCCCATAGGCCGACAACCCGAAGCTAGGCAATTAGCACTGACCGAGTCGCAGGAATCTGTCACCGACCAACCACGTTGGCGCGCCTCGATGCAGCGGACCGATCACACTGCCAAGGGGTTCGCCACCACGTCCGCCAAAACTACTGGCTGGATCACGCAAGCACCGGGACGCCCGTTGAATGTTCCCGCGAATGTTCCCGCGAATGTTCCTGCTCAAGTTACCAGCACTCAATCGGTCAGCCGGCTCTCTCCAGCACAAACCCGCGTCCCCGCTGCAAAGCCGATTTGGACGTCAGGACGCACCGTGTTGACGCGTTAAACGGACGAAACCGCAAGCACCATCGCTTGCGGTTTCGCTATCGTTTGCGGTTTTGACGCGAGATTCTTTACTGCACGTCCCAAAACCTCCTGGTAGTGCCCGAGCCTTCCCGGCCGCTGGCATCCTCCCGCAGGGTTCTGGGATAGGCTGTTACAACTTCGCAATCATCGCAATCAAATCTGCCGTGCGGCTGCTGTAACCCCATTCGTTATCGTACCAGCTTACGATCTTCGCCATGTTGCCTTCGATCACTTGCGTGAAGTCGGGCACAAAAATCGAGCTGTGCGAGTCGCCGATAATGTCAGACGAAACAATCGGGTCTTCCATGTAGCAGAGGTAACCCTTCATCGGGCCTTCAGCAGCGGCCTTGACGGCGGCGTTGATGTCGGCCTCCGTGGCACTCTTGCCCAGGCTGACGGTCAGATCAACGACACTACCAGTGACAACGGGTACACGCAGGGCGATGCCGGTCAGTTTGCCTTGCAGTTCGGGAATCACCAAGCCAACGGCCTTGGCGGCACCTGTGCTGGTCGGAATGATATTTTGAGCCGCTGCCCGCGCACGATACGGATCGGCGTGTGGCTGATCTTGGCATGGCTGGTCGTTGGTGTAAGCATGAACGGTCGTCATCAAGCCTTTCACGATGCCAAACGTCTCGTGCAACACCTTGGCGACAGGGGCCAAGCAGTTGGTTGTGCAGCTAGCATTGCTGATGCACTTCATGTCGGCTGTGATTTTGTCGTCGTTCACGCCGAGCACGCAGGTTAAATCGGCACCATCTTTGGCCGGAGCACTCAGCACAACGCGTTTCGCGCCAGCGGCGAGATGCGAATCGTAGCCAGGCTTGCCACCCTCGGCACGCGCGGTGAAAAAACCGGTACTCTCAACCACCACGTCGACGCCCAAATCGCCCCAAGGCAACTCGGCCGGATTCCGCTGGGCCATCGCCTTGATCGGTTTGCCATCGACGATCAAGTTCTCGTCATCGAACTCGACCTTGCCGGGGAAACGGCGGTGGGTACTGTCGTACTTGAGTAGATGGGCTAGCATCTTGTTGTCGGTCAGATCATTGATTCCTACGACCTCAAACTCGTCCGAACGGGCATGCAGGTTGCGAAAGGTCAAACGTCCAATCCGTCCAAATCCGTTAATCGCGACTCGAATTGACACGATAGCTCTCCTTCTGAAGATGTGTGGCATCCGGCAGTTATCGCAAAGGTGCAACAAGCTACCAGAATATGAAACAGGCCGAGGTTCGCAACAAATACTGCTCTGCTGGCCATGCTGGGCGAGAAACAAGCCAGTGATTATACTGCGATCTACGACGCCTAACAAGCGTCTGAAAAAAGGCAGTCAGCCATCAGCCTTCGGCTTTCAGCCAAGGAGCAAGAAACGCCGGTTTCCGAAAGCAGACAACCAAATCGTCATGTCTCACGAACATCGTCCCACTTGGAATCTTCCTCCTGGCGTCTCACGTGGCCTGTGGGACTATGTGCAATCGCCCTCGGTCGCTGACGACTACGATGATTATTTTGCCTTCAACAGCCTCTTCGAGCATGACGAGCAAGTATTGGCCCGTCACCTCCAGCCGGCGGGGTTGGTCGCCGATTTGGGGTGTGGAACGGGAAGGGCACTAGTCCCGCTAGTGCGTGCAGGCCATCGGGGGCTGGCGATCGATCTGTCGGACCACATGCTTCGCATCGTGCAAGAGAAGGCCGACCTCGACGAGCTGCCGATCGATTGCCTGCAAGCCAACCTCGTCGAACTCGACGCACTCGGCGATCAAACCGTTGACCACGCGATCTGTATGTTTAGCACGCTCGGCATGATCCGCGGCCGCGCCAACCGCCGCCAAGCCTTGCGTCACTGCCGCCGCATCCTCAAGCCGGGCGGACGGTTCGTGCTGCACGTCCACAATTACTGGTTCAATCTCCGCGACCCGCAAGGCCCCAGTTGGCTCATCAAAAATCTCTTGTCAGCACCACTGAGCCAAAAAGTCGAAATCGGTGACAAGTGGTTCCCCTACCGCGGCGTGCCGAACATGTTTTTGCACGTTTTTCGCTGGAGCGAACTAGCTGCTGACCTCGCCGACGCCCAATTTGAAATCGTCGAGCGCATACCACTCGACGTCGCCCGACGGCACCGGCTGCGCTGGTCATGGTTGTTGGGTGCAGTACGCACAAACGGCTGGATCGTGATTTGCGACTAAAGCGAGTCCGAATTAAACGTACGCAGCTTGCGTTTTTTAATAGCCACAGATGAACACCGATGAACGCAGATATTCTCCGTAAAATTAAGCCATCTGCGTTCATCCGTGTTCATCGGCGGCTAATTTTTTGTCGCTACAAAAAAAGCCGTCCCAGTTGATGGGACGGCTTGGTGTTTGTCGGTCGGTCGAACCCAATACGCTTAACGCTTGGAGAACTGCGTGCCGCGGCGAGCACCGTGCAGGCCGGGCTTCTTGCGTTCTTTCATACGAGCGTCGCGGGTGAGGAAGCTCTTTTCGCGGAGCTTCTCGTCCAAGTCACTGTCATGTTTGAGCAGCGCTCGGGCGATTCCCTGCATGCAAGCTCCAGCCTGACCGGTGGTTCCGCCGCCGTGGCAGCGAATCACGATGTCCACCGAGTCGCGGACTTCACAGTGCAGCAGCGGAGAGAGGACCGCATTGCGATCTTGTTCGATCTTGAAAAATTCTTCTAGCTCACGCTTGTTGATGGTGATTTTGCCGCTGCCTTCACGAATACGTACGCGAGCGACAGACGTTTTGCGACGACCGGTGCCGAGGGCTTCTTCCACGGTGACTGCCATAAACGATTTCCTTATTAAGCCTTCAAGGCCAGTTCGGTGGGTTCAGGTTGTTGTGCGGTATGCGGATGTTCGGAGCCAGCGTAAACCTTCAGTTTTGCCAGCATCGCACGTCCAAGCTTATTCTTGGGAAGCATGCGTCGAACCGCTTCGGTGAGGATTAGCTCAGGCTTCTTCGCTTGGCGGTCAGCTGCGGAAATCGTACGTTGGCGGGGGTAGCCAGTGTACCAAGCGTACTTTTTCTGCTCCCACTTGTTACCGGTGAAGCGGATATTTTCCACATTTACCACGACGACATAGTCGCCTGTGTCAACGTGCGGCGTATAGGTGGGGCGATGTTTGCCCATCAAAATTGTGGCAATCTCGCTCGCCAGTCGACCGACGATCTTGTCGGTGGCGTCGACGAGCAGCCATTTTTGCTCGACACTGCCGTTTTTGGCCATGTAGGTTTTCATCTATTTTCTTCCGTCCAACAATCGTGCTTCCAAAATCTCCGGCGGCCCAAAAACGTACGGACTCACCAAAGCAACCAACCTCACAGGTGGCATGGGCCACCGGTTGCGAATCACCCAATTTACAGGCCGGAGGGCTCGGCAGCAAGGGTGGAAGTTCGGCGAAAACCAGCTAAAACGTTGCAAAATGACCATTGGCCAATGCAAATTTCAAATTGGAGATGGCCAATGACAATTTTACACTTCGCCGCAGGCGCTAGCTTTTTGCCCTGCGGGGGATCGTAAACGAGTACAACACCACAACCGCCCCACCGCCCATCAGGCTCCAAGGGGCCCACTCAGGCGGCACGAGGTCTTTTTCGGTGTACTGACGTGGATTCCCTTCGACGGGCTTCTTGAGGATTGCTTTTTCAAGGGCTAAAGCCTCGACACCAAGCAGGCAAGTATAGGCGCCGAGCGCCAAGAAAAGAGATCGAAACATGGTCGTTGCTCCGTGTTCGGACTGCGGGAGGGAGAGGATTGTCCATTAGTCGTGTCGTCGATTTTCCTAGCGGGTAGCAAGTCGAAAGGTTGCTGAAGATGCTTCTGCCCAAAAATCGCGTCAATCGCACGGATCGCTGCGGTTGTAAGGGGCATCGCTTCGCCAGCAGCCTGAAAACCAATCGCCCCTTTTTTGCTCACTCACTTTTTGGTCATTACTCCAATGAAGAGTGCCGAGGCAATTGGCGGGACACACCACGATTGATGATGTCCCAAGTCTACTTTCGCTAGAAAATCTGCTACGATGATCTCATGTCCGAAAACAGCAAATCTTGGTTTCGGCTCCGCTGGCGGACGATGTTCTTGCTTGTGATCGTGGGGCCCGTGGTCTGGAGCGCATACGCTTATTGGTCGGAGTACAGCGAACAAGCGGCTCGCAAAGCGCGCGAAATGATGGCTCCGACGGCGGGGTCGTTGTGTACGGTCCTCTATCGCAAGGAAGAATTGGGCATTTCCACTAACGTGCAGGGCAAGTTCGTCAAGCTCAACGACGACTGGATTGTTCTGAAAGAGGAGAGCGGCGGGCAAATCTGGTTTCCGCGTGAGCATGTGCTGCTGATACGAATCAAGCCGTAGTGATAGCATCGCTGGGACTGCAAGCGTTGCGAATCCTTGCTAAGCCGCGAGCGGTTCGCAGTGGCCGACTCGCCTTGACCCGCGTTCCCGATTTTGCCAAACTTCCGCCCCGCGCGTGGAACTGGAACTTTTGGGAGTGGAAACGATGCATAAACGCCTGTCGATGTTGTTGACGATTAGCCTGCTAACCGTGGCGCAAGGTTGCGGTGACTCGAGTAGTACCCCAGCTGGCCAAGCTCCCTCACCGACCGTTGGGGTCGCGTCTGACGAATCGATCTCGCAAGTTGCCAAAATCTTTCTCGAAGCGGTCCGCAGCGGCAACTCTACGGTCGCCGCTTCGCAACTCACACCACTTGCCCAACAGCGCATGCGTGAGGCCGACATGGACTTCGAGATTTTGGCCAATGACGCAGCGACCTATCAGATCGGCCAGGTCGAAAAGCTAGAAGCCGACGAAGCGATTGTGGAAACCGTGTGGACCGAACCCGACGCCGAGGGTCAAGCTCAGCAGGAGCAATGGACCTTGGCGCTGCAAAACATCGAAGGCCAGTGGCGCATCCTGGGGATCGTCGCTGAGACCGGTCCCAACCAACCGCCAGTCGTTATGGATTTCGAAAACCCTGGCCAGCCAGTCGCGCCGCCAGCCAATACCGCCGGCACAACACCTTCTCCAAACACCGTCCCCCAACAAGCCACGCGCCCCACCGCCCAAGACCCCTTCCGCCAATAAGCTCATCAGCCCCAAAGCTCATCGGCCCCACAATCTCACTTCCCATCCTCCCACAACGAAGCGACGTCATTTATGACGCCGACATAACGCCGAAACACCAAGAATCCCCCAGATTCCCAGCTATTTTCTCCGTGCACCCAAGTGTGCACTATCGCTCGCGACAGGCGTTCGCCCCTGCATAACAAGGGGCAATTCTAACAGCCGCAGATAGCCGCATTTTTCTTTCCACGATTCGCTCGATTCGGCCACTTGACACTAATAACAGCCATGTTATTTTTACCGGCTTGAGTTTTTCCGTAATCAGAATATCCCACCCAAGCCCCCTGTCCTACGACACTGTCCTACGACCCTATCGGCTAAAGGCAATATCAGCACTCACGCGGGCAAGCAGGATTACTCAAAATATAGTCCCAACAGCCATTGTGAGTTGCCAGAAAACTATAGATCGTGGCCCGCCCGGCGGTCGACCGTGCTGTTAAAGCGAGCCAACCAAAAGACCCAACCAAGAGACTAAGCTAGAGAAACGACGGTCGCTGGGGAATGATACCCAGCCATTACTCGCAGAGGGACCTGCCTACACAGCTGGATCTGTTTGATCGTAGAGGCCTGACGTGTCGTCTGAGCCGCAAACATCCAAATTTTACCACAGAGGGGATTCTAGAATGAATCGATTTATGATCTTGGCTACTGCCCTATTGGTAGTCGTCGCCGGAATGTCTGTCACGCAAGAAGCCAACGCTGGCTTGTTCAATCGCAACAAGTGCTGCAAAGCACCAAAATGCAGCAAGCCAAAGAAGTGCCGCCAACGTAAGGCCAGAAAGTCCCGTAAGAAGGCTTGCTGCGAAACTACTCCTGTCTGTGCCGCACCGGCGCCCGTTTGTGCCGCACCTGCTCCTGTCTGTGCTGCTCCTGCTCCTGTTTGTGCCGCACCCGTCTGTGCTGCTCCAGCACCCTGTGGTGGTTGCAATGCCGCCCCTGCCTGTGGAAGTTGCGGAACGACAGACTGCAATTGCCTAAGCAAACGCAAGCTTCGCCGTGCTAACCGCAAGGGTCAATGCTGTGGCGCCAAGGCCAACAGTTGCAACACCTGCAGCGCACCAGTAACCACTTGTGGATACGAAGTTGCCGCACCTGCTGAGCTGCAGTTCGGCCGCACCTGTCTCGGGTTGCAGCAGTTGCAGTGGTGGTAGCGAAACGATCATCGAGAGTGCTCCAGCCGCGCCAGCCGCTGCTGAAGAAGCCGCTCCCGAAGCTCCCGAAGCCGATTCTGCCACCTAAGCAAAAGCTTAGCGTGTGAGAAAAGATATAGAAGTCGGGTCTCATAACGAGGCCCGGCTTTTTTTGTGCGCTGGAAAGTTTCACCATAGCCGCGATGCAACGCATCGCCGGATCGCAAAGTTTTTTCTCTCCGGCGATGCGTTGCATCGCGGTTATTGCTGAGCTTTGCTTTCGTCGGTTGGTTTGTTTTTTTCCTTTACCGGTGGGTCTGGTGCAAACAGCAATTCCAATCGCAAGTCGCCCTCTTCCATATGCCAAAAAGCCGGGCCAGAGCCTTCGTAATCCGCAGGTAAAACGCCACCATCGTCTCTACCATTCCAGCCCAAACTGTAAAGCACATATTTGTCTTCCTCACGCCGGTAGCGGAGCGGGCCTGAATCAAGATCAAAAGGATCGACGGGAACTACGGCCAAATACTTGGGAACCAACTCGTCTAGTTTGCGAGGGAAATTTCCTTGGTCACCGCGGAAAGTAAGCAACGCCAATTCCACACACAATAATTTCGACTTGGCACGTTCTGTCTGGAGAGCGCTGCGGAGTGCTTCGTTACTGCCCCGTAAACTGTTGTCACTGATGTTCGAGAGAATCTGTGTCAGGTGACCGTGCCAGCCTAATGCATGTTGTTCCCAAACGCGATCACGATGAATAAATGCTTCGGCGGGCTCACATTCACTTTCAAACCGCTGTAGTAAGGAAATTATTCTTGCCGATTGGTCCCAATCAAGTTTTGCCCTCAACTCATAAAGTCCATGCTGCCCAATACCATTGATTGCAATGCCGACGAGCGCATCCACCATCAATGTGTCTGGACGTATCGCATATCCGAGCCTTACGTTATCAAGATAGTCCTCGACGGCATCCTCGATGCGATTCTCTCGTACGGCCAGTTGCCCCCGCCCCGACGTGCTGCGTGCCAAGGACCGCATCGCCTGAATAGCATCCATACCAAATCCCTCGGGCGAGTGGTAATCGATGGGGATTCTGATTTCTTTACCCAAGCCTACATGCAGTTTGTCATAAGCCGATTTCATCTCGGCAACCGCCGCCCGAAGCTCTTTATCGGGTGCCGCGTCAGCATCATAATTCGTGGTATTGAATGCCCACTTTTCTGCAATCTGTCCACCCGAATAGAGATCGAGATACCCATTGTCAGCGGGCAAATTTTGCTCTGGAATTGGCAGCGGAGTCATCAATTGGTAATAGACAACGGCAGAAGGAATCAGCAACAGCACCGTTAACACAAGTAATGAATACGCCCTCAGCACCGGCTGCCAACGTGTATGGACGCCTGTCGAAGAGGAGAGATTTGCAAGGATGCCAACTGCAAGCCAGACGATACAGCTCATCAGAATAGCGATAGCAAGGATTACAGGAATCCATAGGGTAACAGGATCGTCTTCTTGAACACCTCCAAAGATTCCTGCGGCCATCCCAGGGATGGATTCAGGCGGCCAACCAAAATAGCCTGTCGTAGAGAAAACGAACCAATCGCAAAGCACGAGTGGTACTGCAATGCAATAGACCAAAACAAACGCCCAAAGCAAACGCCACCCCCAACGGATTTTTTGACCATACACCACCCAGTAGCCAACCAATGTAGCTAGCCCAGAGCATCCGCCGATCAGCAAGACACTTTGCCACGCGCGAAAATTCAGTGTCGGCAACTTTGCGACGACTGCCGCTGTGATCGCAACAAACACCATCACTTGCAGCAACGACGCGAGCGAAAAGCGACGGTAGTCGCTTGGGTTTTTCTTGCAGAAAAACCGAGCGGCATGAATGCCAGCTGCGACGACCGCCCCTTGCAAAGCAAAAGCAACCACCGGCTCATACGCCGGCACCAACAACAAGAGCGCCAACGCCCCCACAAACA
The DNA here is from genome assembly GCA_013152515.1 of Planctomycetota bacterium. Classification (GTDB taxonomy): domain Bacteria; phylum Planctomycetota; class Planctomycetia; order Pirellulales; family Lacipirellulaceae; genus Bythopirellula. Next base: position 6,997 of record JAADGD010000157.1, on the reverse strand, counting down.
CCGCCACGCGGGCGAACCAATGCCGCTGAGAAGTCGCCGCCCATAGGGCCAATAATCCCACGCAGGTAAGCGACGAGACGAGCAGTACGGCAAGCGTGAATTCCATGTGACTGTAAAAATAGCTGAAATCCGGTTTATTGGGAAGGAAATCGGGATGGGCTTTTGAGGGTTCGTTTAAGGCATACCTCAAGCATAGTTACGCCTGCGGTTGTCGAAACGAGGGTCGTAGGCTAAAATGGAAACGACAAGATTCGACGTAAGTGCTTAACACCAAACGCTTTGGACGGGTGGCAGAGTGGTCGAATGCACCGGTCTTGAAAACCGGCGTGCCGCAAGGTACCGGGGGTTCGAATCCCTCCCCGTCCGCTGTTTGAGTGTCCGCTTTTTCGGCTGTTCACAATATTGCAAATCTGCCGCGAGCATTTTTAATAGCCGCAGATGCACGCCGATTAACGCAGATATTTACTGTGAAAGTGGTATCTGCGTTAATCGGCGTGCATCTGCGGCTAATTTCTTGGTCGCGAACAACTCGCTTTTTCAATCGAGAAGCGTATTAAGGCAATCGATACCCCAACGTCAACCAACCTTCATCACAATCAAGCTGGTGGAGCAGCAAGGTTTGCTTCGCGCCGTTGGCGCGGGGCAATTCAATCGGCGGCAGCGGAATCTCCAACGGAAAACCGCCTCCTCCGGCGACTCGTTTGTTGATGTTTTTTTCGAGATTATTGCGCACGCCCACCTGCTTGGCAGTGAGTTTGTCGTCCCAGCGCGGGTCGCCGAACCACTGCGGGTCGAAGCCGGTCGGTAGAGCTTCGATTTCGCCCTCGCGACGAAGGGCAACGTGATCGCCTTCTTGGACGACCAAGTAAGTCACCAAAAAGTCCCAGTTCTTGCGGATCGACTCTTCGCCGTCTTCGAGCGTCTTGAGTTCGGCAATCCGAATGCGTAGCGTTATCTTTTGGTCGTCAAAACTCACGCTCACCGGATGTTCGTTATTGAGCACAAAAGCCCAAGGCTTGAAATCAGACGCCTCTTTGCCATCGCGATTTCCGCTTTCCGACTTCCGCTCTTCAGAAACAAACTGCTCCTTGACCTTCGGGTCATTGGCTACTTTCTTGAGCCAAGTGGGCACTTCGCCTTCGATTCGCGGTGGATCCGACTCGTTCTCTTGCCCGATCTTTGCGCCGGCGAGCAGATGCGGCAGAAAATTGTTCAGAGCCGACTCGTGGACTTGGAGGGTGAGATCGTTGTCGACGCGAACCCCAGGAGGCAGCCGATCGGTCGAAATCTGTTTGTAAGACGCCAGCGTGGTCTCAATTTGGATGCCCGACGATGTGGAAGCCATGTTCAAGGTTTCGGGAAACAGTCCGATACGCTCGAGCGGTGGGTGGAACTTGTTGTCGTAATTTTGGCGGGCGACGTACAGAGCGTCGACGACTTTGCGGTCAAATTTCTCAGCGACTTGACGCTCCGCATGGCGGGCAGCAATACGTTCGGCTTGCGGTTTGCTCTCCGCGACCTTTTTGCGGGCGATTTTCTCGATGAGCCGGCGTCCAAAGTTGCCACCCGTTTTCGTGACCGAACGGATTCGTGTTTGGGTGTGGGCCGAAGCGGATGCTGGCAAAACATAAAAACGCTCGTCGCTGATCTGTAATTGTTTCGTCGCGACAAAGTTGGTCGAGCCAAGACTACCGACGCGGACTGGCTTTTTGAAACTGAACGTATGCGACTGGATATTGCCTGCAAGCTGCAACTCGACCGCTATATGATCGTCTGCCGGTAGAGTTTTTACACTGAGCAATCCCGTCGAGTTCGCCGTGCCGCGGACACGCGCTCCCAGAATCACGTCTCGGACCGGCGTGGTATCGCTCACCGGACGTTGGGCCAACTGCTGGAGGGCGGTCGAAGAAACTGTTGCCGAGACATTGGGTTGGTCAAATTTCGTGCTAATTCGCTCTACCAAATGTGGCGAATGACCTAACTGCGACATTATCCCAAGGATTTTTCCGATCTGACGTGTCGATTCGACGGTGGGCTTTTCTAGGTTGCGTGTGATTTGCTTTTCTAGCTCCAACAAAAAGTTGGCGTAGCGCGGTCGCGTGTCACGACGTTGGCCCAAAGCGTACCAAAAAGCGAGCTCTCGATAGCTTTCCAGAGCATTGGCTGTACGAACAAAGACTGGGTGTTCCAGCCCAGGCTTATTCGAGCGCAAACGGTGGAGGACCGTATCGAGATCACGCAACGATTGGCCCGTGATTTTCGCGTCGGCGCTCAAGTGTGGCTCAAGATACGACCACTTCAAATAGTCTTTCCATCCTGCGGCGAAAGTGTCATTCCCACCCAGGCGATTCTCCAATTGCCGAGCCGCCCTACGCAGCTTGGCACGCACCGCGGCAATACTCTCTGCGGTCAACGGCACATGATCTCCCCGCGCTGCCCAAACGAGCTTGGCGAGATCGTCGGTGTGTTGATTTTGCAACGCATCGAGCCACGAGTGCAAGGCACGACGGACAACAACAAAGCGTCTTTTGTCGAGCCCTTTGGCATCCGACCGATATTGCTGAAGCACACGCGAAACAATCGCCGGATCGGCGTCGTGGCCCTTGACCAGTTGCTCGCGAAGTTCCTTGGAACGCAAAAAGCTACGCCATTTTCCTCCGTTTTTTCCCTCGCCAACCCACTGGTCGAGATCATCGAGAGCAATCGTAAGCTCAACAACATCGCCGGAGTTAGCGCCGATGGCAACATCGGAACCGACGAACCAAACCAAAATTCCAGCAAAAACAACGAAAGCAACTCGATGAGATAGAAGCACGTCAGATGAACCCAGAGAAAAATGAGAGTGGCAGATAATACCGCCAGTATATTGCCCCCATCTTCTCTGTCCTACGTCAAATGACCAGAAAGTGGGAAAGAAAAGGGACTGGGAGCCGGGGATTGGGGGCTCAAACCAAGCCCTTTCCTCAGTCCCCAACACCCAGTCCCCAACTCCCTACTTCACTCCTGAAACGAGTTAAAATACTCCTCGTTATGCTCTCGACGCGACTTGGGCAGTTGCTCCAGGACGATCGGATCGGCGGGCGTACTGGCGTCGGTGGCCATTTGCTCTTTGATCGACTCGACGACCTGGCCGCGTAAATTGGCTCCATCCGCCTCACCGACGACGACGGCCGCCCCTTTGCCCGGCTTCTGCCGTACGCGCGAGTTGCGGAAGCTCACGTCGTTTTTCTCGTCTGGCCGCGACCCAAACCCCCGACCAGCCCCCATGCCGTTGCCACTTTTTTCGCTGAAACGGTCGCTGCCCTGCCCGCCACCCTGACAGGCCTGACACCCCTCTCCTTGGCACGCCTTGCAGCCCATCGCGTCTTTGGCCATTTGTAGCTGGTCCATCGCCATATCGAGCAGTTCGCCTTCGTCCATTTCTTGTTGCAGTTGATCCATCTGCTTCATCATCTGGTCTAACGCGGCCGCCGCCCCTTTGCCATCGCCTGCTTTCATGCACTGTTGGCATTCGCCCATTTTTTGCGCGAGCTGGTTGAGCTTGTTCATCTGGTTTTGCTGTTGCTGCATCTGGTCGAGCTTTTGTTGTAGCTCGCCTGCACGCGACAAATCGCCCCGTTTCTTTTCTTGTTCAATCTGTTTCTTCAGATTTTCCATCGCTTGCTGGCGGGCCTCTTTGGCTTCGGCCATTTTCTCTTCGATCTGCTTGAGCTGTTGCTGCAATTCTTGCTTCGCCTGTTTGTCAAGTTTGCCGTTTTCGAGTTGCTGTTTCAGCTTTTGCAATTCTTGTTTGGCCGCCTTAAAATCGCCCTTTTTCATCGCCTCGACCATCTTATCAGCGGGGCCTTTATTCATGTTGTTGAGTTTTTTGAATTGCTTACGCATCTGCTGCTCGCCACCTAATTGTTGGCGACGTTTTTCGAGTTGCTTGGCCAGATCGTTGATTTTTACCAAGCTTTGCTTGCGGCCGGCATCTTTGGCCTTCGCCATTTTTTCGGTTTGCTTTTCTAGCTCACGAAACAATCCTTCGGCATCTTTGAGTCCTTTTTTGGCGGCCTCTTTGCGACGTTTGGCCAACCGCTCGCGAAGTTTTTTTGTGGCGTTATCGTGCTGCTCCTTGGTGAGCTCGGGCGTCTTGGGATCGACGCGACTCTCGGCGATACGATTGTCGACAAATACTACCAGCACGAAAGCCATCAGCGCTGGTACCAACGGCAACCAAGCACGCTGCTGAAAACGGATCTTGAATTTCTCGTCGACGTCGATTCGTCCGACCGCGCGCATCGCGTCGGTCAACAGCGCCTGCCCCGCCGGAGTTTTCGCCTCCTCTGGACTGAGCGTCAAGCTACTCGCCACCCGTTCCTTCAAGCCGTAGCGGCGGTCGATTTCGACACCCGCTTCCAATTCGCTGCGACCACGCCACCAAGTCCACGTCAGCGCAAACAGCAAGCCAAAGGTTAGCCCGGTGAGAACGCACCAAAGTGGCCAATTCGCTGGCAGGTCCACCGCCCACAATTTCGGCACGGCGAGCGCGACCACCACCAGCACGAAGCTGGCAAACCAGCACCGCAGCAGTCGATTGAGAAACAACTCCAACGACAGCCGACGACGGGCACGACGCACTTGTTCGCGAATCTGGTCCATATCCAGGCTCCTGGTGTAGAATGCCGTGTAGAATAAATAACTACACTATCCCCCTCCCTTTTTAGGGAGGGGCAAGTACTACAGCGCTAAGTCAAAAACCACGGATTGCACGGATACCGCTGATTTTGGAGACTTTTGGCAGGTTTGCTGAGGCATTGAACTGCCAACAACATCCATTCCTTTCATCAAGGCTTCATCCGTGAATATCAGTGCTATCCGTGGTCTTTAGCTTTTTAACTTAGCGCAGTAGTACTAGGGGAGGGTTTGAACAACTTAGCGGTTCTGCCCCTCTCCTAACCTCTCCCCGCGGGGAGAGCGACTGTCTCATTCTATCGGGTAAGCTGCGGCGAGTCACGCGAAGATCGTCAAATTGGCGTTAAACTGCGTTGGCAGGGCCGGTTAGACTGAGAGAATGTAACCCAGACGCTATAATTAGCGGAGGAGGAGGACAATAATGCAAAATAGAAAATGCAAAATACAAAATGCAAATCGGTAACTTCGTCACGACTAATTTTGTTTTTTACATTATAAATTTCGCATTTTGCATTCCTAAACACCTCTCATGCCCAACCAACCCACAGCCTTGCCAACTCCCGACGAGCGTCCCAACGCCGACGTCGTCATCTACGACGGCGACTGCCGCATCTGCACCGCACAGGTCAGCAAACTGCCGTGGTGGGACTGCCAGGACAAACTTTCGTATCTGTCGCTGCACAGTCTCGACGTCGCCGAGCGCTGGCCCGACCTGTCGCACGATCGGTTGATGGAAGAAATGTGCCTCATCGACACACGCGGCGACCAGCACTGGGGTCCCTCAGCGATCCGCTATCTCACGCTCCGGCTCCGCCGCCTTTGGTGGGCGATGCCGCTGCTCTATTTTCCCGGTAGTATGTTTTTGTGGCGACCGCTGTACCGCTGGATCGCGCGGAACCGCTATCGACTGAGTCGCTCAAGTGGGGGCGGCACCGAAGCATGCGACGACGATGCGTGTAAGCTGCATCGCTAATCAAGCAAAAGGTAACCGTTCGCGAGAAGGAAAACATTAGCCACGGATGAACACCGATTTCCTGGAGGGATTCGGAGTTCTTCCGCTATTTCTTCTTCCCTATTTATTTTCAGCAATCGAATTCAGCTAAAAAACCCTTTCCTCATCTGCGTTTATCTGTGTTTATCTGTGGCTTTTCCTTTTCCTTCTTTCAGCGCCGTGAACGGTTACCCTTTTTCTTCTATCAGCGCCGTGAACGGTTACAGCAAAAGTAGCCGGCGAGCTACGTCTCGCCGCTGTGGCTGAATCTCGACGTGATGTCTGAAAAGTAGCACTGCCAGGAAGGCGTCGAGGCGTAGCTCGACGGCTATTACACGATCACTCGTACCCATGCTCTGGCGCGGGGAACTGCCCGTCGCGCACTTCGTCACGGAAGCTGCGAGCAGCGCCGGTGATTTCTGTCTTTAGATCGGCGTACGCCTTCACAAACCGTGGCACGTAGTTGCATGTGAGTCCCAGCACGTCATGCAGCACCAGCACCTGACCATCGCAGTCGGGGCCGGCGCCGATACCGATCGTGGGAATGCTGATTTTTTCGGTGATCGATTTCGCAATCGCCGACGGCACACATTCCAGCACCACGCCAAACGCGCCTGCCTCGGCTGCCGCGCGGGCATCGTGCAACAGGGCAGCTTCGTCGCGCTGCACTCGGTAACCGCCAAGCTGATGCACACTTTGCGGGCGGAGCCCGACGTGGGCCATGACCGGGATACCGGCTGCCACCATCGCGGCAATGGTATCGGCCTGGGCAGCGCCTCCCTCGAGTTTGACCGCTTGGCAACGCGTCTCCTTGAGAATCCGCCCAGCGTTTTCGATCGCCTTGGCCGCCCCCAGGTGGTAGCTCGGAAAGGGCATGTCAACGACGACCAACGCGTGCTGAACGGCCCGCCCGACCATTTCGGCATGATAGATCATCTCGTCCATCGTCACAGGCAGCGTATTTTCGTGCCCCTGCACGACCATCGACATACTATCGCCGACCAAAATGCCCTCGACTCCCGCCTCGTCAACGAGCTGAGCCATCGCATAGTCGTACGCCGTCAGCATCGTGATCTTCTGCCCTGAGCCCTTCATCCCTGAAAAGACGGGAACAGTCATTCGCTTTTTCTGTTGCGAGTCGGCCATCCCTCTAAGCTGACCGATGGGGTGGGCGACGTCAATGATGCAGGCTGGAATACGGAACTCCGAAAAGTTTTATGCAAACCAACTTAAGCAACAAAAAAAGCCCCTCTGCTAACTAGAGCAGAGGGGCCTATTATCAGTACCCCTTGCGAGGCTAGCACCATAACAGTTAGCTACGACGTCGAC
>JAADGD010000217.1 GCA_013152515.1 Planctomycetota bacterium | reverse complement strand
AACAATACACGATCTACTTCGACAGCCCCAAAGAAAAAGGGGCCTATCCGTTTGCCTGCTCTTTCCCCGGGCACTGGCAGGTCATGCGCGGCACGCTGCATGTCTTGGAGGAAGGTGACGAGCTACCACTCGAACCGCAGCTCGAAACGCCTCGGCGTGAGTTCGTCAAAGAATGGAAACTCGAAGACCTTGCCGCCGACGCCGCGCAGCTACAAGGCCGTTCGTACACTCGTGGGCTAGAGATGTTCCGCGTAGCAAGCTGCGGCAAATGCCACCGCCTCAACTGCCAAGGCGAAAAACTAGGCCCCGACCTTACCGACGTCAGCAAACGTTTTGCCGGGGCGAAATTACTACAGCAGATTCTCGAGCCTTCCAGCGAAATCAACAAACAATACCAAACCCACCTCATCACCACCGACACAGGAAAAGTGTTCACCGGGCTGCTCGCAAAAGAAGATGCCGAGTCGTTGCATCTCCTTCCGAATCCACTCCAGCCGGAGCAAATCACGATCCTTCCCAAAAACAACATCGACGAAACCAACGTCAGCTCCCAGTCGACGATGCCCACCGGTCTGTTGATGACGCTCAGCCGCGAAGAGATTCTCGATCTACTGGCCCTCCTCGAAGCGGGCGGTGATCCAAGGCATGAATATTTTCGACCTTAAAGACGGCGAATAAAACATCCATTGATTGGTTTTCTGGACTCAACTACTACCGCCAGTTAGAAGCGGGTAGGATTAAGGACTTTCGTAAGCTACGGACTGAAGTCCTTCGCTCACGAGGGAAACACCGAACCGCGCCCGTTAGGAAGCGTTCCCACAGAAGTTTAGCTCAACCGTACGCTTCCTTACGGGCGCGGTTCGGAGAAAAGTCGCTTTCCATCGCATCCTATCTTACCCCAAATGTCGCATGGAGGGTTGGAATGCAGGTATCGAAATACCCTAAAAGTTTCGCCTAATACTACAGCGCTGCGCTAAGTAAAAAGCTAAAGACCACGGATAGCACTGATATTCACTGATGAAGCCTTGCTGAAAGGAATGGATGTTGTTGACAGTTCAATGCCCAGCAGCAAACCTGCCAAAAGTCTCCAAAAATCCGTGATGTCCGTGCAATCCGTGGTTTTTGATTTAACGCTGTAGTACTAACGACGGGGGTTTTAGACCCATTGCAAGGTCAATAGAATGTAGGAAGAATCAAGAAATCGCAGCACTCGCCGTCAATCAAACTCACGCAAGCTATAGGTTCGGCGTTTTGATCCCACTACCCCGCCGCGCCGATGCGTTCGGCAACGTCGTCCTTGCCATACTCGATCGCCAGCACACGTGGGGTCATGCCGGCGGAATTGGTGAGGTGGAGATCGGTGCCCGCGTCGAGCAAGATTTGCACGACTTCGGCGTGGCCGAAGCGGGCGGCGTCGTGCAGGGCGGTGTCGCCCATAAGGTCTTGCACGTTGGGGTCGAGTTTGAGTTCGGTGGCCAAGTAACGCACCGCTTCGATGTGGCCCCAGAAGGCCGCTTTGTGTAGTGCGTTACGCCCAGAGGTTGGTTCGACTTCGTGGACATCGGCTGTTTTCGCAAAGCGCCGCATCAGGCCGAGGCTGCCGTGCATCGCGACTTCGCGAAATTCTTCGCCGGCAATTGTCTTGGCCGAGGCGGTGGGGACTTCGGCGCTGGGGTCGCATTGCTCGGGACAGCCGAGGCACATGAGCTTGCCGTAGGCTGCCGAAAAATCTTTGAAGAACAGTTCTTGATCGGCTGCATACTTTTCGACGTGGACGCGGAACGCTGCGTCTTCGATCAACGCCATGTCAGTCGGCAACATGAGGAGCGTGTCGGTGGGATCGGTGTACTGAAAATTGCCGTCCCAATCTTTTGGCTTCCATTCGATTTCGAGCAAGTTTTTGAAGTACGAGTTGTCGAATTCGAGAGGGTTGTTCGTCCAAGCGCCGTCGAAACCGCTGCGCACCGCATGGCAACGTCCGACCGAGTGTCCGCCCGACAAAGCGACGATCTCTTGATCATTAAATCCCATGCGATTGAAAACTTCGCGCAGGTGGTCGGCCCCTTGCGCGGCATCGGGCAAGCGACCATTGGGCGGACAGTTTTTGCCATCAGAGTCATCGGTCCGTCCAAATTTGAATGGCGGCATTGGTCCGCCCATGAATTCGATCGCCACGCAGCCGGCAAATGCCCACAGATCGGCTTGAGAAATTTGCGGGTATTTTTTTTGCACGAGGTGCAGCATGTCGCGCACAATGCTCAGGCCAGCATTGGCGTCGTCAGAGATCTCTGGCTCGAATCGCATCGTGGCCCCGTCGGTACCGCCTGAGCCGTCGGCTTGATCGTAGGTTCCGCCAGAATGCCAAGCGACACGCATCGCAATCGGACAGGCGAACGATTTTTGATTGATGAGCGCCGCTCGGACTTCGCTTTTGAGGGCTTCGATATTCACGGCTGGCTGATTGGTCGTTTGCGACATGCGGATCCTCGCTAAGAAAAATTGCTCGCTGAGAAAAGTTAGTGACGGGTACCGCCAATATACCAAGTCACAGGCATGTCGTCACCACGAACGTGCCACAGAGCAGGAAAACGGCCAAGTCCTTTGACAGAACCCGTGAGGGAAAAAATAGCCGCCGATGAACACCGATGAACACCGATTTCCTGGAGGGATTCGGAGTTTTTACGCTACTGCTCCCCCATTTCTTTTCGGCAGCAATCGAATTCGGCTAATAAATCCTTTCCTCATCTGCGTTTATCCGTGTTTATCTGTGGCTTTTCCTTTTTCTTCTTTCAGCACCGTGAACGGTTACAATTTGTTTTCCTTCTGACTTTGCAGATCTCCTGTCCCACAAAGACGAAGTATGCAGGATGCTCACACAGCGCTGGTCGAGCGGATGGCTGTTTGATCTCGCGACTGCGGGAACAAAATCGCCTTGCGTAGCACAAAATTCCACACCGACACCAACACGAGCGAGCCAAGCCGCACGAGTCGATAGTCGATGTGCAGGACGCGCGTGCCGAGCCAGAGTGTGAGTTCCATGACTGCCAAGCCAGAGAATCCGATAGCCGTGAAGAGGGCGAATTCGGCTTTTGGTGAGGCGATTTGTCGATGGTTGAACACCCAACGAACGCTGAGTAGGTAATTTACACAGAGTCCTACGGTATAGCCGACCGCTGCCGAAGCGAAATGATTCCAGTGCAATTGCTCGGCCAATAGCAGCATCACACCAAAGTCGACGGCAAATGCCACGATGCCCACCACGCCAAACCGGACCGCTTGCATCAAGAGGCTGCTCGGCGGCTGGATGATTTTTTTGTGCCAGTTCATTGGAATCCCTCTTGGACTACTTCGCTCGACTTGAACCACGGATCACACAGCGCGGCCGTCAGGCCGCAACCAAAGTCCCCCTCCCTCTTTCAGGGAGGCCCATTATCCTGGAAACTGGGGGGAGGGTTTTGACCTGAAAACCGAGGCTGGCCCCTCCCCTAGCCCCTCCCCACAATGTTGCCAGCAAAGTCAACTCCTAGGCCAACTCAACCGTGGCAACATTGTGGG
>JAADGD010000203.1 GCA_013152515.1 Planctomycetota bacterium | reverse complement strand
GTTGATGAGCGTAGCGAACGCGCCTCGCTAACCCGGCTCCCGTGCATCGTTTGGTTCTTTTGCCAATGTGCTGGACAACGTTCCCTCGCTGATCGTCAACGGAACCGTACTCGATTGTACCATACCGCGCCACTGTTTCGTAATCGCGACGAACCGAGATCGCTTTGCGAGGAAGTCGTACCAATCTCTATCAGGGGCAACCTCAAAAATGTAACACACGTGCAGTGCCTCGCCCACAGGAAGTTGAATCGACCATCTGCGTTTCAGGTTTGATTCTGGTTCGACGTTGATGCGGGCGCTGAGGTCAAATGCGATCCGGCCATCCGGGTTCAGAACGAAGTCGTCAAGTGGAGAAGATATTAGCATCGTGGTCATCCACTCAGCAACAACGTGATTGTCACCGTTGGAAAATTGAAGTCCAGTGACCTCTGGATATGGTAAGAGCAACCGCTCTTCGCTGCCGTCGAACGCGAGCCGAAATGTGTGGCACTGGCTGGTGGCCGCTACGTGTTCAAGAGTAATGTTAAATGCTGTGTCCACGTGCCCAACGATTGAATGAACGTATGACTAACGGGAAAGGTTGAAGCGGCAACCGAACAAGATCTGGATGGGGTTACCTTCGTATAAATTCTAACAACTTTTCTTATGGTTTTACTGTCCCAAGTTCGAAATGCGTGCAACCACTGATTTGCTAAGCACTTACAGCAATGCTTGTGTACTGGTTCAGCCTGACATTGAGTTTTGACGAACTCCTGTTCAGTAAGCAGCGCGACCAAGGAATGTCACATACATGATCCGCCATGCAATCAATTTATAGAACATCAAACAATTCATCAAACGATTATTCGTTTCCAATTGAATGTCTTCCACTCGGCAACCGGTTTTGAATACTCGAAAAAATACCTCGATTAGCCAAAACTTACGTATAATCGACAGGGCTGAAGTCCCAGGCTAGCGCATATCGTCGCTCCGCGACTAGGAAATAAGACGCGACTAGATGGAGATAGACCGAAGAAATTGTTTCCCCCAAGTTCCTAGTACTACAGCGCAAAGTCAAAAACCACGGATTGCACGGATACCACTGATTTTGGAGACTTTTGGCCGGTTTGCTGCTGGGGCGTTGAACTGTCAACAACATCCATTCATTTCAGCAAAGCTTCATCCATGAATATCAGTGCTATCCGTGGTCTTTAGCTTTTTACTTAGCGCAGTAATACTAAGTCTTTGTGCCGACGATCGAAATGATAAACAACAGCAAGACAGTAGCCGAGAAGGCAATCTGAAGCTTTGGGATGAGGAAGTCCAAAAACGGCTCTCCCTGGCCTTTCTTGCCGCTGGCATCTTGCCGATGGGCATCCCATTTTTGGTGATGCAGATGAAAGAGCGTGTAAACCTTGACGGCGCTGCCGACCCATTGCGTGTACAGCAACATGGGGATATCCATCAGCGAGAGCCGGTGCCCCTCCAACGTGAGCAGCAGAATGTACATCGTCCGCACGATGATGACGAGAATCGCGTAGATGAGCAAATAGTATGGGCTTAACCAAAGCGAAGCCCAAATCGCTGCGATCGGACCCATCAAGCTGGTCCACATCGAAAGCCGCTGGTCGACATGACACCACCAGACAAAAGGCTTTTGGGCGCCCATGCCAAGTCGAATCACTCGTCCATTGTTACGCAGCATGTTGCCAAACCAGCGGTGCATTTTTTTGATGCTCATCCGCACCGGTTGTGGGCCAGAGTCTTCCATGCAGAAAATGTAAGCATCGGGGACGTAAAGCATTTCGCCACCCTTTTTCAGAAGCGTGAACCAAGTGCTTTTGTCGTCGCCGGTGACGAATTGAATCTCGCCATGCAGCCAATGTTTGATGCGGTCGTTCTCCAAAGAATCAATAAAGTCGTCTGCCACACATTCGGTCGCTCGAAACAACGAAAACCTCCCGGTCAACACTTGCAATTGCTTCGACAGGCTCAGCGATTTCATGTAGCGATGCCGCATCGAGAAACGCAACGTGTACCACTTGCGATAGAGCCAATTGCCAGTGGTCACCGAGATGTTGTCAGTCGTCACGGCAGTCAGAGCCGGCCGAAGGGCAAACAACGGCAAACATTTCTCTAGGATGCCAGGGCCAAGTACCGTGTCGCCATCCATCAGCGCCACAATGTCGGAATCTTCGACATCGTACGCGGCCAATTCGTGCAACACGTCGGCCATGCCTTGGCGCTTGCCACCCTGCTGCCGAATGTAATGAAGCTGGACACGGTCGCGTTGCGAATGCGCCGCATGAACTTCACGAAAGAGGTCGTCTTCGGCTTCGCTGCCAGCATTGACAAAAATCGTGATTTCGCTGGGGATCAACGCGATTTCGGTCATCACCGAATTCAACATGCTACGCGAGACATCGGGTTTTTCGCCAAAGGTGGGGATCACGAAAAACATCCGCTGCGGGTACTTGAGCCGTTCCGGTAGATTTCCTGCCTCGAATTGTATCTTGGGATAAACCAAATGCTCATAGAGCAAAGCACGAACACAATGTGTCAGTAACCAAAGATAGCGCCACGCGCCGATCAACCCCACGACGGCAAGCGACTCGAGCGGAATCTCGCGTGCCTTGCTAGGCAAGAACAGAAAGCACAACATTGCAATGCCAAAATACGCCAATACGACCGGAATCGCGCGCAACAAACGCATCCCTAACGAGATGTCATAGCGCAAACTCCCAGAAGTAGTATTCATGTCTTGACCTTTTGTCTTCGTGAGGCGGGGGCATCGAAGCGTAGCTTTCGGTTAGAAAAGCCCGCCACAGGTGCAATTTTGGAGGGATCGTTTTCGGAAGAGGGCTTTTTGGAAGGGGGCTAGTGTGCGGCTTTGGAAACTAACGTTTCTGAATCAGATGACGAGGTAGATGATCGCGGGGAAGCAACAATCTTGGTTGGGTGGGGCGTATTGCCCAGGTATTCATCGAGCCAAGGAATACCAAGCTCAAGTTTTACTACCATGTCGAGCCGTATGCCGGAAGGCACGTCCGCAGGCAATTCGTCGAGCGTGACTTTGATCGGTACGTCGGTGGCAACGCCGCTACGGAAGTCCGCCGTGTAGCCTCCTTTGGCATAGACGGCCCGATGACCAACTGCCGCGACGGTTCCCGTAGTACGGATATCGAGTGAAGGAATCTTTACGTGAACCATTTGTCCAGGCCGGACCTTGGACACCTGACTCGCCGAAATCTGTCCCATTGCCCAAGTGCGACCGGCAAAACTAATCGCCAAGGCTTCCTCGGCAGGTTTTAGGTACTCGCCTACTTGACGGTAATTCGCGTAGATTTTGCCGTCGCGAGGAGCCACAATATCAAGCTGATTAATCTGTTGCTCCGAATGGTACAACTCCACTTTAAGTCTTTTGACTTCGGCTTCGGCAATCTTCAGATCGGCAATGAGCTGACTTTGCGGGTCGTCGATGCGATCACCCAGGACAAAAAGGTTGTTTTCTGCCGCCTGTAGAGAAAGCTCGACTTGCTTGATTTTCGCCCGCTTGGCTGCGCAATCGGCCTGCCATGCCAATTCGGTACTGTGCGAGGCATCGAAGTCTACCTGTGTGATGACTCCTGTTTTTACGTAAGGTGTAAATCGTTTGACTTCGGCACTGGCAATGGCCAAGTTTTGCTCAGCCTGGATCAACTCTGCTTGGTTTTTTTCTAGCTCAAGATCGAGTATTCCGGAGACCACCTCGATCATTGTTTGGAAGCCGTCGATCTGCTGCTTGAGTGCATCTACCTTAGTCTGCGCTGCTTCAAGCTCCGCCCGTCGCATGGCCACGGCAGATTCTACTAGCGGATTGGTCAACCGTAACAAAAGATCGCCTTGGGTAACCATATCGCCTTCAGCAAAATAAACCGCAGTAATCTCGCCATCAATTCTGGTGTTGATCGGCAAATAGTTGCCCACCAAAGCAGCATTGGTTACGGCGAGAGAGTATTGCATGTGCATGAAAGCGAACGCCAGTCCAAGGATGACAATCATTCCCAATCCGAGTGCTAAAACCGCAAATGTCTTGGCACTTTTCTTGGCGCCGACAGGCTTCTTGATCTCGGCTGCCGCGTCAGAGAGACTGTTTCCACTCGCCAACTGATCGTAGGAAAGGCTGGTGAGACCATCCTCTTTGGTGGAAGGACGTTTCAATGTCTCGAGCAGTTGTAAAATCCTTTTTTTCTGCTCAAGCGACATGTTGCAAAAAGTACATTTCGCCGAGTCCTCTTCGTGTCGCCGGACACGAAACTCGATCTCCATCGGCTCTTCGCCAGCTAGCTGCAAATTCCCTGGGAAGATAAAGCCAGAATCTTCTTCGGGCAAAGCGCCCTCTACAAGAAAGCCGTACTGTGTTAGCTGGCTGATGGCATAGGTTCGGAATCCAACCTCTAGCTGGCAGCCTTTAGTTGGGCTTTTACTCGAGATGGCTGACGAGTTTTCGTCGAGCAGTGTTTCGTCGAGTAATCGCTCGCTGTCTGAGCGAAAAACAGCGGTACCAATCTGGTCTTCAAGACCAATTGGGGCATTCGGTGAGTCTGACATGGATCCAATTACTGCTAGCAAATGAGTGACGCGTACGGGTGTCCTGCTATGACGCATCAATCAGTGCGGCAAATCATTCCATGACTTGCTGGAAAATACTGGAGATCTAGGGTGCGATTTGCGGAGCAATTTCGGGAACCACCCCCCCAGTGGAATTTGAGATTGCAGTGTAGACTAAAGCTATCCAAAAATGCAAGACATTGGCCCCAAAAAATTTCCGCCTGGATGGGTGATGCTCATTTTGCCGATACATTCCCAACATGTGTGGCTAGTTTCCGCATTTGAGCTCACTCGACGAGTCGGCTTACCACTTAGGGGCTGCGGTTTTTCTCAGGGGGAAACAGGTGAAACAGCCATCTCACCTATTTTTCAGGCTGTTTTCTTTTCTGCAGGCAGCCATTGCCTGTTTGGTAGGTGGCTGCGCTGTTGGGCCTGACTACAGTGGCACCGGTATTCCGGTGCTGCCTGCTAGCTACAAGGAGTCCTTGGGTTGTGAGAGTGCCTGTACGACGAGCGTTCTCCCCTGCCAAGCCACCTGTGAGCCGCGGCTGATTCTTTTTTCTGACCCGATACTCAACGCCTTGGTAACACGCGCCCAGCAACAAAACCTCGACTTGCGAGAATCCTACCAACGCATTGTCGAAGCGCGTGCTTGGGCAAAAATGACGCGTGGCGGCTTGTTTCCCCAGGCCGATGCGATCGCGGAGTACGGACGGACCAAACGCAGCAGAAATGCACGCCCCTTTGTGGGTGCGAATGGCATTGCCTTCGATCTCTTTTCGTTAGGATTCGATTCGAGCTGGGAGATCGATCTGTTTGGAAAACTGCATCGTCAAGTCGAAGCGTCGGAAGCCGAGTTGGCAGCGCAGCACGAAAATTTCCAGGACGTGCAACTTATATTACAGGCTGATGTTGCCACAAACTATGTTCGCGTACGCGTTTTGCAGAAGCAACTCCTGATTGCTCAACAAAACCTCAAGCTACAAGAAGAGACCTCCGAGTTCATCGAGCAGCTTCAAAAAGCTGGCAAGGTCTCCACTCTCGACGTGTCCCAGGCGCGAGCGCTCCGTTATTCCACGATGTCCGAAGTCCCAGAACTCGAACAACAATTACAGTTGGTCTTCAACCAGTTGAGCATACTCCTTGGCGAAGCTCCTGGACCAGCGATGCGTTCGTTCGTCGGCTATGGGCCGATTCCTGCGCTGCCCGAGTTGAACGCCTTGGGTATCCCGGCCGATCTGGTGCGTCGCCGTCCCGATATTCGTCGTGCCGAGCAAGACGTGGTCGCCGCGAGCGCCCGCATCGGAGTTGCCAAGGCCGATCTCTATCCGCAGTTGGCTTTGCTCGGAACGCTTTCGGTCAACTCGCGAAATGTTTCCTCGTTGTTTGCCTCGAACAGTCTTAGCTATTCCGTAGGGCCTTCGTTTCGTTGGAATATCTTGAACTTCTGGCGTGTGACCAGCAACATCAAGGCCTACGAAGCACAATTTGATCAAGCGGTTACCCGTTATCGCAATGTGGTACTCGAAGCTGTCCGAGAAGTGGAAGATGGCCTCAGTAATAATCACTGGGAGCAGTTTCGGAAAACTGCTTTAGAGCAAACCATCCTTGCTGATGCCGAGTCGGTCGAACTTAGTTTGTCTCGCTACAAGGCCGGAAAGGCGAGTTATCAGCGGGTGCTTGATTCGCAGGAGCAATTGCTACGCGACGAACAAAAATTGGCCGCTAGTCGCGGTGCCCTGGCGTTGTTTTCGATTCGTATCTCCAAGGCCGTAGCCGGCGGCTGGTGTGGGCGCGACTCTCTGGCAGACCAAGGTTCTGGGCTTGGAAACCGCATGTTCTCGCCGCCGAAAAAATTGCCTCCTCAATCGCCGAAAATGGAAGCACTAGAACCGAAGGCCAAGCTTCCCAAAAATTCTAGTCCAGCATCCGCGGAGCCGGCTGCCAAAAAAGCGGCGATTTTTCCGTCCCCCGAGCCTCCTCGCGCCGACGACCACAAGACCAACGCAAAGACCGACGCAGGCGAAGACGCTAGCGAAAGTCAAAGCAACAACAGTAGCCACGATGACACCTTGTGGCGGTTGCCAAGCACCGTTCAGAGCTTGCCGCCGATCGAAAGCGAAGCTCCGCAAAACGTAAAGCCAACAAGCGAGTTGGATTCTTAGAACGTGTTCTGAAATTCCGATTTAGCCCCCGGCTCCGCTGGTGGATAGTGCCTTTTGGTAGCGTTTTTCAATTTCCGTCCCCCGGCAAAGCCGGAGGCTACAGTCGATTGGCAATTCCAAACAAGTTCTTAGTACTGCGCTAAGTTAAAAGCTAAAGACCACGGATAGCACTGATATTCACGGATGAAGCCTTGATGAAATGAATGGATGTTGTTGACAGTTCAGTGCCCCAGTAGCAAACCTGCCAAAAGTCTCCAAATCAGTGGTATCCGTGCAATCTGTGGTTTTTGATTTAGCGCTGTAGTATTAGTAGTACTAGGCGTATCCTGGTAAGAACAGCGTATTACTAGCGAAAAAAATTAGCTGCGGAAAACGCGAGTGAATGCCAGATGGCTAGTGTTACGGAAAATATCTGCGTTTATCGGTGTTCATCAGCGGCTATTAAAATCGCGAGCTGCGCACTCGTCAATTCAGATGCGTATCGTAATGAACAGGGGCTTGATTCCTTGGGCAGGGACGATCCAATAGGTCAAGCTTAGGCAATTCAACTACGAGGGATCCAATCATGCGCTGCGTTTTCGTGATAATGTTCGTCTTGTGGACAGGGGTGAATTTGACAGGAGTGAATGCTGCGGCGACGGAACGGAAAGATACCTATCCCACGACGCTCGACCTTGACGCTCAGGTCGAGCGGCAGGTCGTGGTCGATCGCGAAGCGGGCCAGTATCTTGGTCATGTGACGACCTGCTTGCTCGAAGATGGCAAGACGATGTTGTGCGTCTATCCAAAAGGGCATGGCCGTGGGGCGATCGTTTACAAACGCAGCACCGATGGTGGATTGACCTGGAGCGACCGGTTGCCGACACCGGCGAGCTGGGCGACCTCGAAAGAAGTGCCGACGTTGCATCGGGTTGTCGGGCCAGACGGAACGAAACGAATCATCATGTGGTCGGGGTTGTATCCGGCACGGCTGGCCGTGACCGAAGATGATGGGGCGACCTGGAGCGAGCTCAAGCCGGCCGGCGATTGGGGTGGCATCGTCGTGATGGGGTTTGTGGAAGCCTTAAAAACGGGCCCAGGTCATTACATGGCGATGTTCCACGACAACGGCCGCTTTTTCGCCAAAGACGGCAAGAAGGCGAAGACCTTCAAGCTCTTCAAGACATTGTCGACAGATGGCGGGCTGACTTGGTCGTTTCCCGAGGTCGTCTATCAATCGTCTAAAGTTTATCTGTGCGAGCCGGGCTGCATTCGCTCGCCTGACGGAAAACAACTAGCCGTGTTGCTGCGTGAAGAAACACGCACCAAGAACTCGCACATCATCTTCTCGGACGACGAAGGCAAGACGTGGACCGAACCGCGCGAAGTGCCGCTCGCTCTCACCGGCGATCGACACACGGGCAAATACGGACCCGATGGCCGGCTGTTCATTAGTTTTCGTTGCATCTCCCCAAAACCGAAACGGGCGAATCGGCCGTTCGAAGGCGACTGGGTCGGTTGGGTCGGCACCTGGGACGACCTCGTCCACGGGCGAGACGGCCAGTACGCGGTCCGGCTCAAAGACAACACCAAAGGCTACGACACGACCTACCCCGGTGTCGAAGTGTTACCCGACGGCACCTTCGTCACCACAACTTACGGCCACTGGGACCAGGGCGAATCGCCCTACATCCTGAGTGTCCGGTTCAAGCTGGACGAGCTTGATGTGTTGGCAAAGCAAAAGTAGTGGCGTACGAATTGCATCCGTGCCGTCTAGCCAAGGCCAGTTTGAAATGGACGGACGTTGAAAACCTTGCTTCCAATTGCGAGGCTACTTGGAAGGGCTGTTTTATGGTGCATTTCGTGCGGTTGGTGTTTCACGCCGAACGCGTCGTAGCCTCAGGCCAGTTTACCTTGAAGTCGACGAGCGGGCACCTAAACCGACCTGTTGAATTCTGCGTCTAGTTTTGCAACACAGGCCACAGGGCGTAGGGATTGCATTGGCTCGTACACCCCAGTAGGTAAAGTTGATTACCCAAGAAAATGCAGTATTCCATTCGGGAAAATGAATTGGGTTGTTCTTCGGCACCATCAGCCATTCGGAAACCGTGGCCGTCCGGTATCTGCAACAATAGCTCCATCGGAGCACCACATGAGCATTGATGTGGTTCGGCATGCTGCACCCAGTAGGGTTGTCCGAAAAGCTTGAATCCGTCTTGTGAATCCTCACTCGCAATCGTCGCTGCAAGATATTGGTGGGCTAGACGCGATTCCTGCTTCGACTCAACGGTTTTAGTTGTAGGAGACAATAGGCGAAGAACGTAGTGACCATCGGTGATGTTCCAATATTCATCGGGCAATGCAACTATTCTGCTTGCGTTGTCAAATGCTGTGTAGCCCGAATATACATCTCCGGCAATGTCGTCGTGTTCGCGGCATGCGAATATCTGAAGTCGGCTTCCAGGTTGGAACGAGTGTGAGTCGCTCGGTGGCAGTTTGATTTCGAGAAAGGCGACCATTTCTGAATCGCACATGCGACAACGTGGCCAATCAGAGGATTCGGGAAGATGTCGTGGCCCGCCGATATATCCACAAGCAGTTGAGTTGCATTCAGCGGTTGCCTCGAGTCGGTATGCGGTCATGCGTCCATTGCAAGAGAACTTGCTTCATATTGGATGAATTGGTCAGGGATTTCTTCAGTATGCAATACACCGATTCTAGCTGTTTGCTAGGTAAAGATTCAATGGAGTCAAATTGGGCATTGTTCGCCGTTGGCGTTAGTGCCCGGTGTCGAAACGATACATCCTAACACGCGTTCGGTTTCATCGACCGAGGCACTTTCGGAGCTATACTACGGCACTATCGATCCAACACCCAATCCATCCGCACCTGCCAATCGGCAAGAAAATCGACTCGCCAGCGGTTGACGGTCTTGGCGCCGGCGCGTTTGGCTTCGACCAAGGGGCTGTCGGGGTTGTCGGTCCAGTAGTGTTTGCCGTGATCGGTTTTCACGAATGCGCCGCCCCAGTGCTGCGCTGTCGGGTTATCGGGGTCGCCGCGTAACAGATACAGCAACGAAGGCGTGTCGCCCATTTTGATGTCGCGTTTCTGGCGATAGTACAAATCGCCTAACGCGCCATGCCCTCGGACATGTTTGTCGACGAAGCCAAGATTACTCCACTCGCCTTTTTTCTTGCCGCCTATGTACATGCCGCGAAAGGTCGAGTCGTTTTCGATCCACCACAGGTCGGCGTGATGCTTGTAGAGATAAGCTCTTGCCGTCTTGTCCATGTGTGTGTTCCACGAACCGATGGAGTAGACTCGCAATGTGTCCTTGATCGCCGGATCGTCATGGACTGCCTGCGCAACATCGGTGATGCTTCCCCAAACGATTACCCACAGCGGTCGCGTTTCTTGTCGCTTGGCGCATTCGATGATCCACCGCGAGCCTTCCGTCGATTCGCTCCAACCCTGCGCGGGTGCCGGGCCGATGGCTCCTTGCTTGGTAACTTGTCGAAGCGCCGCGGGCGTTGGGAACTGGTCGGCATGTTGTTTTAGGTGTGCATAGTCTTTTTCGTAGGCGTCGATCGCTTCCAAAATGTGCTTGGCACGGCCAGCCTGCGGCGGCGAGGAAATCAAGCCTTCGATATCTAGCACGTCGGCATAGACCAACAGATGGATCATCGATTGAAAATCATCGGGATCCGACCCGCCGATGTCGCTGGAGACGATGACACGCGGCTTCTGCCCCTCGAGCGCGCCGCCCTTTAGTTCGGCATCAGGAGTCGCAGCGACAGTCAATCGCAGAGACGCTGTAAAAAGCAAAATGAACAGATAGGAAATGTGATTTCGCATTGCGAGGCCTTTGTGAATACTAACTCGAATTGAAACACCTGGATCAACAGCGATTTTACTCCGAACCGCGTCCGTAAGGAAACGTCTCGACAAGCGTCTAGCTCAAACGGACGCTTCCTCACGGGCGCGGTTCGGAGTAGCATTTCGGAGTTGCATAAGGTTTCGTCTTTTGTGGCCTGAATACACTCCGGCAAAAAAATCATGGGGCGATCGTCGCGTCTCGCACGACCCCTTGGCAGGAAATTGTTTCCTTCGTACACGCACCAATAATGTTGGCCGACATCGCGATGGCCGTGTTTTTCTGACGGCCCAAGACGGCGTGCATCATCTGGATCGAGTTGCGCGTGTCGTGAATTTGGCAACCGCTGATGTTGATCGCCTGGCAGGTGTCGAGCAAGATGGCGTTGGGCGTAGCGTCACGGATATGGCAACCGCTCAGCGAGATTCGGCGGCAGCGAAGTAGCTCGATCAGGGCGTCGTGCTCGGTGATCGCTCCGTCTGACCAGTCGGCCTCCCAAGTGGAAGTGCCCGAAGGAGCGCCGCGCACTTGTAGGCCGCTGAGTACGCAGTCGGTGGAATCGGCGAGTTGGATGTTGGTTTGCCACTCGTGATCGGATCGCCAGCTATTGTGTCCAAAAGTGTTGCCGGTGATCGAGAGGTCGTCGCAATGCTCGGCCAGCAAATTATGCTGCCAACCGCTGTAAATAAAATTGCCGCTCAACGCGATGCCGCGACACGATTGCAGATGAACATTGATCGCCTGGTTGCCGATGACGTTACCGCTGATGGCCGCCATGCCGGGTGGTAGTTCGCCTGTCGGATCGGGGCCGAGGATGCGAATGTTCGCTCCGCCGGGCGAATGCGTGGCCTGAATTGTATTCGAGGCGATCGTAAACTCGCGCACTGAGGGCCGCGGAGACTGGTCGACTTGGCCTCGACAGTCGATCAGAATTTCGGCCGTTGGTTCGTCGGGCTTCGCCTCCTTGTGCGAACGATAATTGTTGTACTCGATGTCGTTGCCGGTGATTTGCAGATTGCGGATTTCCGAGCCGACAATGCGTATACCACCTAGCCGGTTGTAGCTGATGTGATTACCGGTGATGTTGATTTGATGCAAATTGAGAGCGTCGCAAAAAATGCCGGCGCCCGTGTTGTGATAAATCTGGCAGCCGTTGATCAGCACGTTGCGATTTCGCTTGACCAAGTGGATGCCGTGATGGAGATCGCGCAGCAAAACACCCACCAGCGAGGCTTGCATCGTGCCGACGAGTTCGATCCCAACGGCTTGCGGATGCGTGCCGGTGATTTCGATGTTTTGGATCACAGGGAAACGTTGCTTCTGCCAGACATTCGGCTTGAAGCTCTTTGGGTCGGCCGTCCCCCCGTGCGTCCCAACAAACCGAAACGCTGGCCCAGGCCCCTCCATAATCACCTTGGCCGTGCCCAGCGAACCGTCGATACCGATGCGGCTTGCCTTGTCCAAGTCGATCTCAATCGTTTTGGTGATTCGATAATCGCCGCGTGCGAACACGATCGGACCATCGCCATCGTGAATGGCGTGTTGGATTGCCTTGGTGTCGTCGGTTTCGCCGTTGCCCGAGGCACCGAAATGAAGGACTTCGCTCATGGTCAATTACACCCAAGTTAGATTTCGCCGGTAACGATACGTATGTCACTCTTTGTTACACTCCCGCAAACACTCGCATGTCGGCTTATAGTCACACATCTAAAGTGGATAGACGCCCTCCGAGATTAGCTCAACTCGAAATGCTACGCGTCTATCGAGGTTGATTCGGAGTGTGGCAATCGTCGCCCTTCCCTCTGGAGTCATGCCCTTGATTACACCAGAGGCCGATTGGAAATGTTCTTCCCAGACGTCCGTCCGTGGATGGTAAAGCCTTGTCACTTCGTCGCTCTCGGGATCAACCCCCGCTATGTTCGGGCCTTTGAAGATATTGCAGTCATAGCAAGACCACGCGAGATTGCTCTCGTCGGTTTTACCTGTATGCTTCTCTGCGATGATGTGGTCGGGCTGAAATGGAAGCCGGTCGAACTCTTCAGGCACTCGACAATATTCGCAGAACCCGCCGCTTCGCTTTCGAACTTCCTGTCGAAGCGTATTATCCATTGTTCAGCGACTGGCGTGCCTTGGACTGCAAGAGGTTGAGTAGGCTGCCAACGCGGGAGTACCGCTCCAACTCAGAAATTTCCTCTTCTGTGGCTTCGCCGCGTCTGTTTTTTTCTGCGAGTTCGTTCATTCGCTCAATGTCATTTTCTGCGAAGGCAAGGCCGACCAAAGACTCTGCTGCCTGAGGCGAAAGCGAACCTTCACTTGGCGCAATGACGCGAGCAAGAATGGCGGACTCTTGGCTGATGGTTTGCATGTTGTCCATGCCTCATTCTAACACGGAAGCCTAAGTCGACCAAGACCAATCGACTTTCCACGTTGCAGCTGGGTGCAGCTTTCAAACCCCAGCAAACGCTCGCATGTCGGCTTCCATCGCGGCTAGCCGCTCATCAAGCTCTGATTTTGCCGTGTCGAGATTCGCCAACTGCTCGGCGGGTGTGTAGGTAAACATGTAAACCTTGATCTTCGGCTCGGTGCCGCTGGGACGGATCGCGACGTAATTTCCGTCGAGGTCGAGGTCGAGAATGATCAGGTCGCCGCAGGGGCCATCGAGTGGTTGTTCGGAGCCTTCAGCAAAGGAATTTGAGCCCTCAGCAAAGAAACTCGAACCGTCGGCTTGACGTGTTGTTTGGCTGAGGTAGTCGCGCATCTGACGGACTTTGCTGCCGGCGAGTTCGGTCGGCGGGCTGTTGCGGAATTGGGCCATCACCTCCTTCATCCGAACCATGCCTTCGCTGCCAGGCATTTGGACCGAGACCGTGTTTTCGGCGTGGACGCCATGTTGCCAAAAGAGCGATTCGAGTTTTTGGTGCAACGTTTGGCCCTCAGCTTTGAGTTTCGCAGCCAACTCGCAGAGCAGCAACGACGCAACGGCACCGTCTTTGTCGCGGACGTGGGTGCCGGCCATGTAGCCGTGCGACTCTTCGGTGCCGTAGAGGAAAAGCTCAGGGCCTTCGTCGTCGATCACACCGGCGATCCATTTGAAACCGACGAGCAAGTCGCCGCAGGTGCGCACACCGTAGCTATCGCCAATGCGGCGCGTCAGTTGCGTCGTGACGAGCGTGATGACCTGGAAATGCTCGGGCGTCAAACTCTCACGGCGAGTTTCCAGTATGTAGTCGGACAGCAAGGCCCCGATTTGATTGCCGGTCAGTGTGTGCCACTCGGCGTTGACTTCGGTGGTCAGCGGAGCCGAGCAGCCAATGCGATCGCAATCGGGATCGGTCGCCAAGGCAAGATCAGCGTCAATCGATTTTGCGTAGGCAGCGATGTCGTCGAAGACGGCCGGATTCTCAGGGTTAGAAACGTGACCCGGCACATTGGGAAAATCGCCGTTGGGCTCTGCCTGCGGACCATAAAGTTCGACGCCCTCGAAACCGGCCTGTTCGAGTACCGGGCAAACGGCAGTGGCACCCACACCGTGTAGGGGTGAATAAACCACTTTCAAATCGCGAGGACCAGGGGTCTGTTGCTGTAAAACGGCGGCGTAAAAGAGCGGATCGATTTCGTCTTGGCAGATTTCGATCTGTCCAGCGGCCAAGGCTTCGTCGAAATCGACACGCTTGATTTCGTCGGTCGACATCACCTTGTCAATCGTCCCCTTGTCGTGCGGCGGCAGCAGTTGTCCGCCTGTCGACCAATAAGCTTTTACTGCGTTGTCGCTCGGCGGGTTATGGCTGGCGGTGACCATGATGCCGCACGAACATCGCTTTTGCCGGACGGTAAACGAAAGCTCGGGCGTGCTGCGATGACCTTGCAGGTAATAAACTTTGAAGCCAGCAGCGACCATCACCTCGGCACAAAGGCGAGAGAAATGCACCGAGCGATGCCGCGTGTCGTAAGCGATGGCGCAAGAAAATTCCGTTCCCTTGACAGGCCCCTCTTGCGCATGGAAGGCTTTCACATAATCTGCCAAACCTTGCGCACTCTCGCCAATCGTACGATCGTTGATCGTGTTGCTGCCGATCGGGTACATCCGTCCGCGACGACCGCCTGTGCCGAACGGTATAATGGTCCAAAAGGCGTCGTCGAGTGCCTGCCATTTTTCCGATTCGATATGCTCGGCCACTTGGGCGGCGTATTCGGCGTAACGTGGTTCGGTGAGCCAGATACGGATGTTTTCGCCGGCTGTCGGCGTGATTTTCTCGGCGGCGACCGCTTGGTCGACTTGCTTGAGGAGGGCTTCGTCGGACATGAGGTTTACGTTGCTGGAGGGAGAGTAGATACTGACATACCGCCAAAACAACAGCCTACACCATCGCACAAAGTGAATCCAGGGTTACGGAAATGAAGAACCAGCTAGGCTTAGGATTCACGTTCTATTTCGTATTGTTTTTGGCAATATCGACGGAGTTCGGTCGTGCCGCGGAGTCGTCGCGTCGGGTTCAGCCGCCGAACTGGTCGCAGGATGTGCTGGATGCTTTTTTTGAGGATGCGCGGGAGCAACTGGTTGGTGAACGGCCGTTGCGCGATGCGGTGGATGATGCAGAATTGTCCGCAGCTAAGCCGACGAGCGGCGAGGGGCCGCTGGCGGAATCGGAATTGAAATGGTCGGCATTGATCGAGGCCGAAACGCTTACGGCCGAGATCAAACGAATTCACATCCAGCTTTCGACGGCACTCAGAAAATCGGCCAGCTTTCAAGGCGGTGGAAATTTGAAATGCCAGCGCGACTTTGGTTTGCTAGCCGTCTTGTTTGGTGTGATCGATCAGTTCGATGAAGCCAACATCAATCAATTGGGTCGTTGGCGGCGCAGTGCAAAGCTAATGCAGCAGCGATGCTTACGCACAGGTCAGAATTGCAAGGCGGCTTCGGCGCAAAGTTATGCGGCTGCGAAGGAAACGCACGCGGTGCTGGGGGAGTTGCTTCGTGGTCAAGCTCCTGCGGACGAAACGGCAAGCCAAGAGTCGGACGAGCCTGAGTTGGTGGATCGGGCTTTGTTGATGCAGAGTATGGAACTGGCGATCAAGGAACGGATGAAGCCTGCATTGGCTAACTCGCGAGAATTCCGCAAACGATCTCAACTTGCCGCAGAGCAATCGCAGTTGCTAGCAGTGCTCGCTGAGGTGATTCAGCAAGAGGGTTACGAATATGCCGACGATGACACTTATCTGGACGAAGCCCGCCAGCTCCGCCAAGCCGCGCGGGAGCTTGCCGACGCGGCCCGCGAAAAGAATTACGAGGCCGCCCGTGCGGCCGCTGGGCAAGTAGGCCAATCGTGTAGCCGCTGCCACGAGGGCTACCGTTGACGACGTCGGCGACGACGCTGAACCACGCCTGCCCCCTGAATGCAGCAGCTTCCGCTTGCAGCTACTCTCCGCCCCTTCACCACACCGATCCACCACCGAAGTCCCGAGAAACTCGCTAAATACCTACCACCAAACAACTTACGCCCTGGCGGAGCTGCGGGTTTTTTTTCGAGTTTTTCCTCCCAGCCCGCGAACCTATTCGCCGAAGTCACTGTCATAGGGGCGTTCGGTGTGACTCCCGATGTCTTCGCGGTCCAGCTTTCACTTGACCTGCGAAGATTCGGCTGACACACTTGCAATAGTCACAGTGGGTTCTGTTATCCACATTTTATCAATTCGATTCTCTCTCAAGCAGCGCCTAGCGCAGCGAGGGTCATCATGCGTAAGCTTCAAAACATCATCAGCAACTTTGGCACCGTCATCGCCCGCCAAGGCAACAAGCTGGTTGTTCGTATTGAAACTTTGCGCTCCCTCCGCGCTCTCTCTTCAATCGAGATGGCTTCTATAGCGCTGCGTTCGTATGTGTCGGAGCTAGCCAGTTGGCTACGCGACGATGCTTGGCAAGGACTCTGCATGACGTGGCTAAAACAGCCCGTCGGTACGGTCTACTGCTTTTCGGCGACCTCGGTCGTAGTCAAGCAGTCGCAGCGGCGACTCCAAATGCGACATCGCATTATTGGTCGTCACCGCACCGCTGCCTGAAATTGGGGTCACGGTCTCGTTGCTGAAAAGTAACTACCTACCCAAGCCTGATAGCAAAGGCTTCCCAATCGAAAGCACGGATTCGTCGACAAGCCTCGCCACGCCCTACTGGTGTTCGCTGCTACCTGTCGCCCTCCTTTGCCAACCAACTCACTACTGGATTCAAGGCATACTTTTTGCCGGTCCAGTACACCGAGCGAGAGAATCATGCCCAGCACATTATCCAGAACCGAATATTCCCTTACCGGAACTTCCTTAAACGAGTATCTCGAAGCAAGCAACGAAGAACTCGTCGTTGCAGCGCAAGAAGGCGAAACCGAAGCGTTTGGCGAACTCGCCAGCCGGTTCCAGCGGATGGTCTACATCGTCTGCATGCAACGGTTGCGCGATCACGCCGAGGCACAAGAGGTCTCGCAAGATGTTCTCATTAAGGCGTTTGAAAAGTTGTACCAGTTGCAGGAACCGGCAGCGTTCCCAGGATGGTTGCGGTCGATCGCGGTGCGTCAGTCGATCAACCGCTGCACGCGGCGTCCGCCAACGATCGCGGTCGAGCCACACACAATCGATCGGGCCGATACGCGACACGCTGCCCCATTCGATTCGCTCATGGCAGACGAACGATGCGACCAATTGCACGATGGCCTCGACCGGCTCGCCTCGATGGATCGTAGCACGCTTGTGGCGTTCTACTTGGATGGTCAAACGCTTATCGAAATGAGCAACGAATTCTCCGCTCCGATCGGCACGATCAAGCGTCGGTTGCACGTCGCACGTAAGCGATTGGCCAAAGAGTTGGAATGCTTACAGGCAGTTTGACAAAGAGCGAAGAGTGAAATTGGAATGACGCGGGCGCCCGTCGAAATGACGGGTGCCCGTTTTTGTGTTCTGGCAACGAGTGGTAGTTTAGTCAGTTGCCAGCTGATTTCTCTCCGGGTAAGCTAGGGCCTGTGTGAATCTCTGCGGATCAAAAAAGACTTCCAGGTCAAAAAACACTTACAGGAAAAGCTCTTATGTCTGAACGTATTGTTCTTCGTACAGGGGAAGCTCTCGTTGCGGGTGGCCCTCCTTTTACTGCTGCCGAGCCTGAAGTGGTGATCGGCGAACTCGACGGGCCGGTGGGTACGGCGCTCGCGACGCTTACCGGTGGCCAATCGATGGGGCATTCCAAAGTGTTTGCGATTCTCAATACCGACATCCAAGTTCGCCCCGTCACGCTCTGCGTTAGCAAGGTGACGGTGAAAAGCAGCCGCTACACAAATATCCTGATGGGCACGGTGCAAGCGGCGATCGCCAACGGCGTGCTCGACGCGGTGCGGGCGGGCGACATTCCCAAAGAAAAGGCGAATGACCTGGGGATCATTTGTAGCGTCTGGCTCAACCCGGGAGTGATCGACGACGACAACCTCGATCACAAAGCTCTTTTCGATATTCACCGTAAGGCGATGACGCAAGCGATTCACAAGGCAATGACATGCGAGCCTTCGATCGATTGGCTGCTAGAGAATCAAGAGAGTATCACGCACAAGTATTATCAAATGGGACTGGATGGAAAGATTTAGTACGCCGAGCGATTTTCTTTTTGTGTGTCCCGCGGCGAGCAAACTCGTCTCAGAGCCTTAATTCGACGGAAGCAATTCCAGCGCCGCCGTCGTCAATGTCGTCACACCGGTGACAATCGACGCCTCCGGATCGGGAAAGTACTTCGGCGAGTGCAGCGAAGGGGGCGGCGTGCCCGCTTTTTTGTATTCGTCGAGTCGCTGTTGGCTGACGGTGCCGAGGTTGAGCATCAAGATCG
>JAADGD010000237.1 GCA_013152515.1 Planctomycetota bacterium | reverse complement strand
CGATGGCTTCATGTCCTCGGGAAACGGAGGTAAGATCTTGTCATAAAACACCTTGTGTCAACAAGATCAATCTGGGACAGTCGAAGTAAATAAGCCATCCTCTCCAACTACTTGCTGATATCTTAATCCCACACGCCAAATTCTCCTATCGGGAATCTCAGCACCGGGAGGCTCCAGGAGTAAGGGCCTGCACACGGAAGCCAAGGAAATGCGAAACCGCTCTTGCGGATTTTGGGCGATCTGTGGATACATAGAGCCATATGGGGTCGCACGAACGCAGCACGACGGGCAATCTCGGCTTTAAGTCGCCAACAGAGCGCCTTTCGAGTCAGTCAGATCACGAAAAGGGAATTTCGTAATGAACATGCTAGCGCAAGCCGGAAAACAACTGCGAGAAGTGCGCCGACGATTTGGTGACCCAAAACACTACGTGAAAACGGACGAAACGAGCGGCCAGTTACAGTTCGAGTTGTTGACACGAGAAGGATGTACGCCTTCTTCCAAGGTTCTCGAGCTAGGCTGCGGGTGTCTTCATCTTGCCACGCCATTGGTCCAGTATCTCGATTCTGAAAGCTATGTTGGTGTCGATCCTAATGAATGGTTGCGGAAAAAGGCGTACAAGAACGAAGCAGTCAAAGCCCTGATGGTTGAGAAGAAAGTTCAGTTCACGTGTGCAGACAATTTTGATGCGAGTGAATTGGGCATGAAGTTTGATTTTGCCTTTTCTCACTCCGTATTGTCTCACGTAGCTCATTGGCAGCTTAAGCAGTTCTTAGAAAACGTCTCGCGCGTGCTTGTTCCGCAAGGTAAAATCCTTTCGTCGATTCGACTTGCTGACGGAAACGCGTTCGGCAGCACCGGCACGCCTGACGGAAAGGATTCGAGGCACGAGGAGTGGCAGTATCCTGGTGTTTCGTGGTTTACCATGAAAACCGTGCAAGAGTTTTCCTTGCAACATGGGCTCGAGGCTACGCGAAATCCAGAGTACACTGAGTTCTACACAAAAACACGCCCAGGTGAATTCCACGATTGGGTTGTGTTTCGGAAGCAATAAGAAGTAGAGGCCATTGCGCGGACCATTGATTCTAATGATTCTAAGGCCTATCCCAGAACCCTCGTGGAGGCGTTCAGCGGCCGGGAAATCTTGAACCACCAACTGTTTTGGGATGTGCCGTAAACCTACAATCGGCGATGACCGACCCAAGGAACGATACGATTTCCCCAAAAAATGGAATTCCCTCGTGAACCTAAGTCCAAGCCCCACTGTCTGTTGAGTGCCTTGTTTGACACCATTTGCGGGAAGCCAACGATTGATCTTGCGGATTTTGGGCGATCTGTGGGTATAATAGAGTCATTGAGGTCGTGCGAACGCAGCACGACGGGCAATTCGGCCTCGGAGAGCATTCTCTGGCAGAATGTTTTGTCGCCATGAACTTATGAGGAAGGAGGTGGTTCTTTGAACGATTATCATATACGCCAGTGGGGTGGTACCAACTGCTGACACCCGGCGGGTTGTCCGTAGGGCAGCCACCCACCTGCTTCTGAGTGCCCGCTCGGTCCTTTCTTTTTGTACTGGGCCTGCTCTCAAAGCAAAACGACGACACAGCCCGGTTGCCCCTGCGGTAGCCGGGCTGTTCTTTTTTAGTGAGGGTGAGCGGGTTCGCATAAAAAAATGAACCACGACGACACGACGTACACAACGAATTTTCGTCGTGCCCGTCGTGCCCGTCGTGTCGTAGTGGTTCGATTTTGGAATACTCCAAAAAGCTCCTGCCGGTTGTTTTTTTGCGGCATTCGCGATAGGCTCGTTTTCTTTTGATGCCCAGACCTCGGCGCAATAGATGAGCGAACAAGAAGAAGATTTAACCTCGGACGAAGCCGCCTCTCTGGCCCAGCAGGAAATGCTGGAGAACTGCTTGGAGTTGGTATTCGACGCCTACGACGAGGGGGTCGACGATAAGGTAGTTGATCCGATCGTCTTCTTGCTCGATTGCGAAGATGAGATCGGCGAGGAGATCGCTAGTGCTTGGCTGGGGGCTGAGGTGGTAAGTGATGCCGTTGCCGAACAGCAGTCGGCAGAACCGGGCAGCGATCTGACCACGGTTTTTGCGCGCGCGTTTCCCCTGGCCGAGAGCCGGCAAGAAGTGCCCGGTGTGTTTCCCTATCTTGCGTCGGTCTTTGAATCGGAATTGCCAAAGGACGGCTTTTTGGCGATCGCCGTGACCGCCGGCGGGGCTTCAGCGTTTACGGTGCCGCTGACGGCTCGTGATCTAGGCAACTCCTAAAATCGAGAGCAAATTTAGGCGGAGAACCACGAAAGATATGAATTATCCAGCGCGGCTCGTGGCCGCAACCAAAAAAAATCTCTCACAGAGACGCGGAGGCACAGAGGTACAGGTCTTGCTTCTCCGTGATCTCTGCGCCTCTGTGAGAGCCTTATCTCTTTACTGAATAACAAGTACCATTGCTGCCGCAATGAAAGCATTGAGAAAAGTTTTGTCAGGAAGCGAAGATTTCAACCGTTAGTAACACGAAATAGTTTACGATCAAAAGCGACTTTCCTCCGAACCACGCCCGTAAGGAAGCGTCCGTACAGGCTTCCAGCTCAATGAGACGCTTCCTTACGGGCGCGGTTCGGAGTTTATTGAATACACCTTTTTGAATAACTCGCGACTCACAACTCATAAGAGAAAAACTACGTGGCATATTCGATAACTCTCATCCCTGGTGATGGAATTGGCCCTGAAGTAACAGCGGCGGCTCGACAGGTGCTGGATGCAAGCGGCGTCGATTTCGAGTGGCAAGAAGCGTCTGCCGGTGTGGCGGCGCTCGAGGCATTGGGCGATCCGCTGCCGGAGGCAACTGTCGAAGCGGTGCGAAACGCGGACGCCACCTTAAAAGGCCCGACGACGACGCCTTCGGGCGTAGGTTTTCGGAGTATCAATGTCGCGTTGCGGCAAAAGTTGACGCTCTATGCCAATTATCGACCGGCTCGTTCGTTGCCTGGGATCAAAACCCGCTACGACGATGTCGACTTGATTGTGGTTCGCGAAAATACCGAAGGGTTGTACAGCGGTCTGGAGCATGTCGTTGTGCCGGGCGTTGTAGAAAGTTTGCGGATCATCACTGCGGTGGCGTCGGAGCGGATTGCGAAGTTTGCGTTTGAGACGGCGCAGCGGCAAAATCGCCAACGTGTGACTTGCGTGCATAAGGCAAACATTTTGAAGCTGAGCGATGGGTTGTTTTTGGACTCGTGTCGCAAGGTGGCGGCGGACTTTCCGGACATCGAGTTTGACGATTGTATTGTCGACGCGGCAGCGATGAAGCTGGTCAGCAATCCGCACATGTTTGACGTGATGGTGATGGAGAACTTGTTTGGCGATATTTTGTCCGACTTGACGAGCGGTTTGGTTGGTGGATTGGGCGTGACGCCCAGTGCCAACGTGGGCGAGGGGATGGCCGTTTTCGAGGCGGTCCACGGCAGTGCCCCTGACATCGCTGGCAAAGGAATTGCCAACCCAACGGCCCTAGTTTTGAGCGGAGTGCTGATGCTCCGCTATCTGGGCGAAAAAGTAGCTGCTGACCGGGTCGAGAAGGCTGTACATGCTGTTTTGGCCGCTGGCGAGGCTCTTACTGGCGATCTAGGCGGAAAAGCGACGACTCAGCAGTATACCGATGCGGTTTTGGCGGCGATTTAGTACTACAGCGCTAAGTTAAAAGCTAAAGACCACGGATAGCACTGATATTCACGGATGAAGCCTTGATGAAAAGAATGGAAGTGCTGACAGTTCAATGCCCCGGAGCAAACCTGCCAAAAGTCTCCAAAATCAGTGGTATCCGTGCAAGCCGTGGTTTTTGACTTAGCGCTGTAGTATTAGGCGGCCATAGGATAGGCTTCTAGTAGCCTGTCAGTCCAGGCACCCTTCGACTTTTGACGGACAGTCGCAAGAAGCCTATTCTGCGGATTGCTTTGCCACCTTGCATAGAAGTTGTTTATAATCGTAGAGCGGCGTTTCTTACCTATCTCTCTAAAGGTTCAAATTGCCATGAATGACTTTTGGCGTATTTTTCGACGGACGCGTTCAGACCTTTCGCTTTCGACCGTCTCGCAATCTACGATGGCTAGTCTCGCGTTAGCCATCCTGATTTTGACTTTTGGAAGCACTCGTCACGTTGCTGCCCAATATGGGACTCCTGCGGGGGCACAACCTTCGGCGGAACAAATTAAGAAGATGAAAGAGATGCGCGCAAAAGTGCGAGGCAGAGGGGGCCCTAGCAAACAGCCCGGAGCGAAAAAGGCCGAAGAGAAAAAGCCTGAGAAGAAAGACGGAAAAAAAGACGGCGACAAGAAAAAGGACGAAGGCGTCAAGACGATCAAGCGTCCGACCGATGATTCGGGGAAGCTAGACCCTGATCGTATGCGATTGACGCCTGATAAAAATGGCATGGTGCAGTTCAACTACAATGGCCACCCTTGGGCTGAGGTGCTGCAAGAATTCGCCGACGCGGCCAAGTTTTCTTTCGACTGGCAAGAGCTACCTGCCGACAAACTCAATTTGGTCACTCAGAAAAAGTACAATTTACTTCAGGCGCGCGGCCTGCTGAATCGCCACTTGTTGGCTCGCGGGTTTACGTTGATCGTGCAAGGCGAAATGCTGACAGCGGTAAAAATTGATAAGCTCGACCCCAGTTTGGTGCCGCGTGTTGAAGCCGATGAGTTGGAAGACTTTCCGCCGTACGATTTTGTGCGGGTCCGATTTAAGTTGCCGCCGTCGATGGATCCGGCGAAGGCTAAGGACGATGTAAAAGTGCTGCTCAGCCCGAACGCGAAGGTGACGCCGCTACTAAATACAAAACGACTGTTGGTGATCGACTCGGTGATCAATCTGCGGAGCGTTCGCGATTTGATCTATGCCGAGCAATCGGCTGCCGACGCGATTATCACGCCAGAGGTTTATTACATCAAGCACCGAAGGGCCGCCTACGTGGCTGAGCAGGTGATGATTGTGCTTGGGTTGGATCCGAGTTCGCGGAAGAAGCCTCAAGAATTACAGCTCGAAACGCAGCGGATGCAGCTTTATATGCAGATGCAGCAAAAAGGCAAGGATGTCTCGAAGTTCTTGAAAAAAAGCGAACTGCCGGTGCATATAGCTGTCGACCAGCAACAGAACACGATCATGATCAATGCCCCAGCAAAGTTACTACCGTTGATCGATCGGACGATCAAGACTTGTGATGTCCCGATCGGAACTAGCTTAACATCGGAATTGGGCGGACGTTCAACGAAGCCTCACAAGACAACGACGGCTAGCACCGATGCAGTCGTATCGGCACTGACTGAATTTGGTCAGCTCGATCCACTGACGCGTTTGCAAAGCGATTCCAAAACCAAAACGATTTTCGCCTACGCCACCGAGGCCGATCACGAGAAAATCAAGGAGATGATCGCCAAGCTCGATAGCAGTGGCCGCGATTTTCACGTCATTCAGTTGCGCCGGCTACGCGCGACGGGACTGGCCGGTACGCTGATGACGATGATTGTTGGCAAGGAAAAGAAGAAGGAGAACAACTCTCGGCGACGATTCTCTTATTTCGGGATGTCGAACAACGACGACAAAAAAGAGGAAGTCGGCTTCAAAGCGATGCCCGATGTCGAAAGCAATCGCCTGATCCTCTGGGCCAATGCGGACGAGTTGGTCAAAGTGCGTAAAATGTTGGTGCAGCTAGGCGAGTCTCCTGATCGAGAAAGTCGCGATATGAGCAAAGTACGTGTACTTCGGTCGCGTAGCCCGGAAGAAACGGCTCAGTTGCTCGAACGTTTGAAAGCTGCCTATCCGGGGAAGCTCAACATCGACGATTCCGCCAATCAGCCGAAACTCAAGCCGAAACTCAAGCCGAAGCCAGCGGACAAGGCCGAAGACAAAGTGACGCAGCGATCGCCGCTTGGTTCGGGGCGATTGCTGACCGTGCAGACCAAAACACCTGCTGGTGCGCCGGACGCTCAAGCCGCAGACGCCCCTCCAGTGCCGATGAATGACGCCCCTTCGGTAAATGTCGTAGTCACCGATGACGGACGGATTGTGATTAGCAGTGATGACCTTGCGGCGCTCAACGAGTTGGAAGACCTGTTGCATACGTTGGTACCTTCAAAGCAGGAATTCAAGCATTTCAAGCTGAAGCATGTCACGGCCTCCAGGGTGGTACTCAAACTGGAAGAGTACTTTAAGGATGAGCTCAAGGATCAGACCGAATCGGTTTTCGACATGTGGGGCGACAAGTCGGGGAGCAAGGACAAAGACCTCGGCCGGGCGACGCTGGGGAGGCGAGAGCTGATGCGGTTTATGTCGGAAGACTATACCAATACGGTGATTGTCCAGGGGGCAAGTCCTTCGCAATTAGCAGCGGTTGAGCAACTGCTCGAACTCTATGACCAGGCTCCTGTACCTGAAGAGTACTTGTCCCGAAAAACCGAGGTGATCCAGCTAAAGTATTCTCGGGCGCAAGATATTGCGACCTCTCTGAAAGAGGTCTACCGTGAATTGCTCAGTTCCAAGGACAAAGAATTTCAGGACAAAGAGGGGAAGCAATCGGTCTCTAATAGTACCGAAAAGAAGCCGGTCTACGTCTTTGGCGAGGTGACAAAAGATGCGTCTGGCGAAATGGACCCTGTTTTGATTCGATTCGACGGTATGTTGGCGATCGGCGTGGATGCAATCTCGAATTCTCTGATTATTTCGGCCCGTAAAGAAATTTTGGAGAGCGTTATAGAAACGGTTGAGCTGCTCGACAAGGCGGCGACTCCCAAGACGATGGTTCATGTCTACCGGGTGGGCGGAGCCCTGTCGGCAGCGGGGATGCAAAAGACGCTCAAGACTTCGCTCAGTCAGCCTTGGCCCGGCGGCAAACCTCACCAGCCGAGAGCAAAGTCAGGCGGAGGCCAGAAGGGAGACGGCAATGGCAAAAATAACGATAGCCGTCGTAAAGGTCGGTAGGGCTCGACATGCCGACTCGTTCTTTTCTTAAGTTCGTCCTACTCGCAATTTTTTGTTTGGCCTGTTATTCAGTGGGTCGTGCCGAAACTTGGACGATGGTCGCACCGTTACTTCGTGCTCGACCGTTGTCGAAATTTGAAGCGACGTCCAACGAAGCCAAGACCAACGAAGCCAAGGCACGCTTTGTCTCGCTGCCGCCTGGCCAGACCGGCGTCGATTTTACGAATCGCCTTGATTGGAATCATCCCCGAGGCCTGCTCTTTCATGGTGGCTTTGCATGCGGCGGTATTGCCGTGGGCGATGTCGATAGCAATGGGCTGCCTGATCTGTTTTTTGTAGGCGGGTCGGGGCGTAATCGGCTCTATCTCCAGCAGTCTCCGTGGAAGTTCGAGGAGCGTGCCGTAGTCGCGGGCCTCGTCGGCGATGCTTGGGGAACGGGTGCTACGTTCTTCGACATTGATAATGATGGCGATCTCGATTTGTACGTCTGCAATTACGATGCGCCGAATAGCCTGTACATCAATCGGGGCGACGGAACTTTTGACGAGCGTGCGTCTGAGTATGGGCTCGATATTGTCGATGCGTGCCTGATGCCCTCGGTCGCCGACTACGATCGCGATGGGGATCTCGATATCTATCTGGCGGTCAATCGCTACATGGACGAAAAACAGTTTCGGCGGAGCGATCTTTTTTATCAGCAAGAGGGTATGGAATATCTCCGCCCCTCAGCAGAAAAATATTTTACGATCCGCCGCCACTTCGCCCGTGCTGAGCAACTGAACATGTGGGCAGGACGTAAGGATCGTCTGTTGCGCAACGAAGGACCGACCAAAAAATTTGTGGACGTTTCGGAGCAAATGGGATTGGAGCGGGGCGACACGCTCTCGGCGACTTGGTGGGACTACAACCACGATGACTGGCCCGATCTTTACGTTGCCAACGATCTGGCCGCTCCTGACCGGTTGTTTCACAACAACCGTGATGGCTCTTTTACGGATGTGGCACTGAAAAACTTGCCGCATACGCCTTGGCTCGCGATGGGCTCGAGCGCAGGCGACATCAACAACGATGGGCTCGTCGATCTGTTGGTCGCTGACATGTCGTTTCGCACTCACTTCAAAGACAAAGTCTTCATGGGCGATATGTCGAGCAAGTTTCGCAACGCCGATTTTTTTCCGCACACGCAGCTCATGCGTAACGCCCTATTCGTGAATACAGGAACCGAGCATTTTCAAGAGGCGGCGCACTTGGCGGGGTTGGCGTCGACCGATTGGACGTGGTCGGCGAAGCTCGCCGACTTGGATAATGACGGTCGGATCGATGCGTTTTTTACGAACGGCTCGCCGATCAAT
This sequence comes from Planctomycetota bacterium, assembly GCA_013152515.1. Taxonomy (GTDB): domain Bacteria; phylum Planctomycetota; class Planctomycetia; order Pirellulales; family Lacipirellulaceae; genus Bythopirellula. The sequence goes on along the minus strand of JAADGD010000237.1, from coordinate 4,663 downwards.
CTGTCAGGCTCTGCCGAGATTGAAACGTTCGCTGACGTTTCGGAATTAGGGGACTCAGAGACGATCGACACGAGTCTCTTACGCAAACGCTATCGCAAATTGCCGCCTGTTTTGGAGCAAAGCTTAGCGTACCAAAATCGGGGCGACCTGCACTTCGTCGATCGCAGCAAGGCGTGGGGGCTCGACAACGTGGGGATGAGTTTTGGCGCCGTTCATGCCGACCTCGATCGCGATGGCGATCTTGATTTAGTCGTCGCGAATCTTGACCACCCTCCTCTGTTCTACCGCAACGATACGCAAGAATCAGGCGTCCTCGTGCAATTACAAGGGACACGTTCAAACCGCTTTGGCGTCGGCGCTGAGTTGACGTTGGAGACCGAGCAAGGCCGGCAAGTACGGCAAATCTTTCCGGTCGCTGGATTTCAGTCGTGTCAGGAAGCATCGGTTCATTTTGGGATTGGCTCGGCCAATAAAATTCAAAAGTTAAGCGTTCGTTGGCCTAGTGGTGCGCAGCAGACTTTTGAGAATCTTGAGAGTGGCCAGATTTTTCTGGTGACGGAGCCTGAGACGGAGCCAGTGGCGAAGATGCAAGCAGCGCCGCTGCCTGCTCCATTATTTTTGCCGTTGGCAGATGCGATTGTGGCTGAGCATCACGAACAGCCGTTTGATGATTTTGCTCGCCAGCCGTTGTTGCCGAATAAATTGTCGCAGCTCGGCCCGCCGATGGCGTGGGGCGATGTCGATGGCGATGGCGACGACGATCTGTTTCTCGGCGAAGGAACCGATTGGATGGGGATGCTCTACCTCAATCGCGCCGAGTTGAAACAGAGCAATTTACCGTTTGAGCCCCAACCGCAGGTATCGTTGGCCCGCGATGCTGTAGCCGAAGACCGTACCGCTACTTTTTTCGATGCTAATGGAGATGGGCACCTTGATTTGTATGTCGGCAGCGGCAGTGTCGAACGCGAAGTCGGCGACGAGCGACTGCGTGATCGTCTGTATTTTGGCGATGGTGCTGGCAACCTCGAAGCTGCCTCCGAAGGTTGGCTGCCCGACCTACGAAACAGTACTGGGGCAGTGGCGGCTCATGATTTTGATCACGACGGCGATATCGATCTCGTTGTAGGTAGTCGTTCGATTCCCGGAGAGTATCCGCTCGCTCCCGAGCATGCACTCCTTCGCAACGAAGGCGATCACTTTGCTAATGTTCTCGATCAGATCGCTCCCGAACTGGCGGAAGCGGGGATGATTACTGCCGCTGTTTGGGCCGATATGGATGGCGATGGATGGGACGATTTGCTGGTTGCGATTGATTGGGGGACAGTGCGGTTGTTCATGAATCAGCGAGGAAAACTTGTCGAGGCGACTGCGGCGGCAGGGCTGAATCAGTGGACCGGCTGGTGGCAAAGTTTGGTGTGTGCCGATCTGGATGGCGATGGGGATGTCGATTTGGTCGCCGGTAATTTTGGACTGAACACCAAGTACAAGGCTTCGCCTGCCAGCCCTGTTCTGGCTTACTTCGGCGAATATAGCGACACCGGCCAGCGGAATTTCATCGAGGCAAGCTACGAAGACGAAGTGCTTTTTCCAATGCGTGGCAAAAGCTGCTCGTCCTCGGCGATGCCGCATTTGACGAAGCGTTTTTCGACTTACGAGCAATTTGCTAAAGCTACCTTGTCGGATATTTACACGCCCCGTTGTTTACAACAGGCAGAGCGTTTCGAGGTCAATACGCTCGCGTCGGTTTGTTTTTTGAATGATGGTGCCGGTCGATTTGAAATGGTTCCCTTGCCTACTGCGGCTCAGTTGGCTCCGGTGTTTGCCATCGCGGTGACCGAAGTCAATGGCGACGGTGTTCCTGACTTGTTTCTGGGGCAGAATTTTTCCGGCCCGCAGAGAGAAACAGGCCCGATGGCTGGTGGCTTGGGAGTCGTCGCGATCGGTCGTGGTGACGGCACTTTTGAAACGCTGAGACCTGATCAAGCGGGCGTTGTGGTGCCAGGAGATGCTATGGCGGTCGCGGCGATCGATTTGGATGGCGATGGTTGGCGCGATCTTTGTGTCGCGACGAATAATGGACCTCTGAGAGTGTTTCGACATAGAAAAACCCCCTCCCCTAGCCCCTCCCTCGAAAACGGAGGAGGGGGATTTGGGATCTCTTTGTCCTCAAAATCGGCGACAAACTGGAGTCAACATAATTTGGCCTTAGCTCGTCAATTTATCGATTCGGATCAAAGTCAGCAAAGTTTGCCCTATTTGCGACGTGCGCTCAAAGCGGCCCCGCGCAATCCAGAAGGGTTACTGTTACTCGCCATCGTGCGTCGAGATCAGGGACGGTTTGACGAGGCAATGGGACTATTGGATCGATTGCGCGATCGGAAAGGCGTCGACCTATTTCGATTGGCCATTGAGGAGGGCCGTCTTTTCTACAGCCTGAAACAGTTCGATCGGGCGGCGGAGATCTTGCAGCAAGTTGTGATCGCTTCGCCCAGCGATCAGCAAGCCCATCTTGCTTTGGCGTACGTCTGCTTGAAGCAAGGTCGATTTGAAGAGGCGCGAGAGCATTTTTTGCTTGCGGGGGCTCGTGGGGGCGAAGATGCTAAGCGTGAGGAAGCGGGCGAGCCGCGTTGACGGCGCTGGGTGACTGGCGGCAAGTAGGTTGGTCTTGCTCGTAGCGGGTACGTCCTCGTCACCGCAAAAAATCCATAACGTCCAAATGCGGTGACGAAGACGTCCCCGCTACGAACGATCCTTACCACAAAGAGAATGTTATGTGTTAGCTGAAAGGCGAGCAGCTAAAGCGTCAAAGTCCGATCGATACGCGCTAGGCAGCGTTCGCGACCGAGGATTGCTAGCGTTTCGAACACGCCAAAACCAACCGCCTTGCCGGTCACCGCGACACGCAGAGCGTGGATGATCTGGCCGATTTTTATCTCTTTCGCTGCGACGAAATCTTTGAGGCACTTTTCGAGTTGCTCGGGCTCGAAATTTTCGACAGCGGCGAGCTGTGCGCGGAACTCTTGGAGCAATGAGCGTGCCTCAGCCGGTTTGCGAAGTCGTTTTTCGACCGTTTTTTCGTCGTAGGTCAGTTGCTCGTCGGCGACATAAAAGTCGGCGTAGTCGAGGATATCGCCTGCGACTTTGATGCGATCGCCAGCAGCTTCGAGGATTTTGGTCAACTGCGTCGACGTGTCGCAAGGTGGCGGATCGGCGACGAGGCCCGCCTGTTGCAGGAAGGGAAGCACGAAGGCCACTTTTTGCTTGAGTGGCAAGTGCTGCATCGCGCGATCTTGAAAGGCTGCCAATTTCTGTGGATCGAAGCTCGCCGGGGCTTTGTTGACGCGTTCGAGCGAAAAGTGCTTGATCATCTCGTCGCGTGTAAACTCTTCGGTCTTGTCATCGAGCGACCAACCGAGCAGCAGCAGATAATTGAGCAACGCATCGGGCAGGTAGCCGATTTGTTCGTAGAAATCGACGATCACCGGATTGAACGTGTCGGGATCGACTTGCATGTTTAGTCGATCGGCGATCGTCTCGCCATGTTTTTTGAGCTGTGCAAAGTCGCGGTTCTTCAGATATTTTTCGAGCTTACGCTTACTCAGCTTGTTTTTGCTGCCCGGCTCTGCGACGTAGGGTAGGTGTGCGAACTGTGGCGGTTGATAGCCCAGTTGATCGGCAATGAAAATTTGTCGAGGCGTGTTGGAGAGGTGTTCCACAGCACGGATCACATGCGAGATTTGCATGTCGTGGTCGTCGACGACCGTGGCCAAGTGATACAGGCACGAACCGTCAGCACGCTGGATGACGTGATCCTGTTCTCCTGCCCACTGAAAGCGAACTTCCCCACGGACGAGATCTTGGAGGACCAGTTCGCCATCACGCGGCATCTTCAGTCGTACGACTGCTTGGCGACCTTCGGCGGCGAACTTTTCAGCGTCTTGGTCGGTCACGACCATCCAACGCCGGCTGTAAGTAAAGGGTTTGTTGGCTGCTTGCGCCGCATCGCGCTCGGCTTTGATTTCTTCGGTCGAGGCGAAATCGCGGTAGGCTGCTCCGCTGGCGAGCAACGCGTCGACGGCAGCTTGGTATTTTTCGGACCGTTGCGATTGATAGTACGGCCCGTGTGGCCCGCCAACCTCGGGCCCTTCGTCCCAGTCGAGTCCCAGCCAGTGAAAGCCGTTGAGGATCGGCTGGAGTGCCGCTTCGACATTGCGCTCTTGGTCCGTATCGTCAACTCGCAGGAGGAACTGCCCGCCCTGCCCGCGCGCGAAGAGCCAATTGAAAAGTGCGGTGCGGACACCGCCGATGTGGAGGTAGCCGGTTGGACTGGGGGCAAAACGTGTGCGAACGGTAGTAGTCATAGACAAGAGTTTAGAGCCTAGTGTCCAGAGCTTCTAGTCTTAGGCCGCCCGATTGCGTTGTTTTTTGCTTGCGGTCTTTTTAGAGACAGTGCGCAGGAGTTGTAAGCAAGGAGGATCTGGCAACCAAAAGTATGAGCTAACCTATGGTGACAAATAGGTGAAGCAATGGTGCTAGCGAATTCTATATGCCCGATCACGAATCCACCCACAACTTAGTACTACAGCGCAGGGTTATAACCACGGATTTCACCGATGACCACGGATTTTGTCGAAGAAAAGCTGTCCACCTCACATCGCACCGC
>JAADGD010000240.1 GCA_013152515.1 Planctomycetota bacterium | reverse complement strand
GGCCCGTGCTTCAGCACGGGTTCGCAGGAGTCACCTACCCACTCCACCGCCGCGAAGCATAACCCGCCGTAAACGGCGGGCCTAATACCGGCTACGCCGGGAAAGCCCGGTAAACCGGGCTGATAGTAAATCTCCTGCAAAATCTGCCGTCTCGATTAATTGCTCGGCGTATGGGTAAATTCTCATCTGCCGCTCGCCTAATTAGCATTGGAAACAAAGAAAAAGGGTGCACTGACACTTGTCCGCAAACAGCTTTGCCATCGAGAGGACATTATTCGGATCCCGGCGCGCCGGGACTCGAAATAGTCTGTTCAATGGCATTGTCGATCACGAGCGATGGTCTGTGCCACCCGCATTTTTGCATCACAGGCCATCCGACGTTACCGCGAACATAAGCCGGAAGCTAGGCGGGTATCCCCAAAGTATTGTATAGGCGTTGGCGCAGTGAGCAAAGTGATGCCTCAATGGCGTCTGACTTTCGAGGGTCGAGATGAAATCACTCAATGTCAGACGTCTATTGGCAAATCGAATCGTATGCGTTTTCAAATCCTGGCTGCAGTGAATTGAAAGACTTACAGGAAAGACAGCATGCGTATTGTCCGCAGCAATCTTTTCAAGCTGGGCAACAAATATTTCGGTTGTCGGCAACGTAATGATTTGCGTCAAGTGAGCGTGTTCGGTTTTGACAGGTGCTAGATGAGCAAGGACTGCTACAGTTGAGAAAGTGGTGGCATGAATAAGTACAAGCTGTAAGTGTCGCTTTGGGGAGCGTGCCAAAAGTTTTGTCGATATATCTGCTACCGCAATCCAGGCGAATAGCACGAGAATGTTTAGCGGAAACACGATGATTGCGAAGAGAGCACCTGCAACAAAAGCAATCAGGAAATGCACTAATAGAGATTGCATAGCGGTAGCTCGGGATCGAGTTGCTGCTTTAGTGGAGACGTAGGTTAGCCCCATAACCGAAACTGCTTCAGTAAGCATTACACAACATTATACCCATTGTACGGGAAATCGTTCCGGCATTTCAAGTAACCAAGTAGGACGTCTTATTTCACTCCGGTCGCGGATAATCTTCCGGCGCACAAAACCAAGGCGGCAAAGGGGGCAGCGGTTCGTTGCGGTTGCGTTGGAGGCCCTCGGCTAGGACTTCTGCCGGTAGGGGGTCGATCGCTTCGATCAGTTCCTGAAAAATACCGGCGACGCGTGGCAAGTCGTCGGCGCGGACTTTGTCGACAGTGTCGTGCGGGTCGAACAGGTAGAGCGGTCCGCTGATGTGACAGACCGAGGGGATGCCGGCGGTAAAAAAGGGGGCCGAGTCGCACGGGGGTTCGGGGCCGAACACATAGGGATCGATCGCTAGCGTGCGATCCAATTGCCAGCGACCTACCAACTCTTCGAGCAAGCTCAACAGGCGTGGCCCTTGGTCGACGAACAAGACGCGCAGCTCTGCCTGCCCCGTCAACTGATAACCACCTTGGCCATCCGATTCGGCCTCTTCGGCAATATGTTCGATGCCTAGCGCGGCCACGGTGTTGCGCAACAAGCCTTCGCGATGCCGCTCGACGAATACGCGGTTGCCAATCCCGCCATGAAAATGGCCCGACGAGGCGACGAAAACTAGGCTGCGACGTAACGGCTGCTCGCGCGCACTGAAATGCTGGGCGAGCCAGAGCAAGACGGCCAGTCCCGAGGCATCTTCGACGGCTGATGCGAAAGGCCCATCGTGATGACAAGTCAGCACGATCGACTCGTCTCCCGAGCCGGGGACCGTGGCGACCACATTGTGCGATTGAACTTCCTCGGTCGTGCCCAGACTTTGTAGCGTGAGTGTCTCGCCCCGGCGCGCCAACTCACGCAACGAGTCGCCCGACTCTCGACCTACCCAAACCGCCGGCAGCTTTTTCAAATGACCGTCGTAAGGGACGTACTGCTGGGGACCGTCGATCGGTGAATCACGCAGAATCCCGATCACTCCCAACGCGCCGCGACGCTCGGCCTCGAAATAGGCAGCGAAATTCTCGACGAGCCACGTTGCCGTGTGGAGAACTCCAGCGGGAATCGTCTCTGCCGGATCGTGGACAAAATGGGATGCCGATTTCAACAAGTCTGCCGAAAAATCGCCGAACCGCACATCGAGCACAACCAGCTTGCCACGCACATCGACCGCCTCGAAGTTGTCTTGCGTTCCTTCCTGCAAAAAAACCGTAGGCGCAGTCATTCCCTCCGAGTCAGTCCAGGCCGTGTAAGGCACTGCAAAACAGGGAATCGAGCGGTCCCCGTCCGCCGGCACGACGAGCGAGGTCTCTGTCGACGCCCAATACTGAACGGGCACCGGCTCGCGATGCACCTCGGTCAGCCCAAATTCTTGGAACTTTTGTTCGAGAAATCCCTCGGCCGCAAGGTCTCCCGGTGACCCAGGACGCCGAACGCCCAGCGCAACGATTTGACGTATCCAATCAAGCATGGGTAATCGACCTTTGGTGGTGTAGTGTTAGGAATCACGCAATAATCTCCTTGACCACGTGGCCGTAAAGATCGGTCAGTCGGAAGTCGCGGCCGGCGTAGCGGTAGGTCAATCGTTCGTGATCGAAACCGAGCAGATGTAGCATCGTGGCGTGGAGGTCGTGCGCGGAGACTGGATTTTCGACCGCTTTGAAACCAAAATCATCGGTGGCTCCGTAGATCGTACCCCCTTTGATACCGCCGCCTGCCAGCCACAACGAAAATCCCCAGTGATTGTGATCGCGTCCTTGCCCGGCGCCCGTACCGTTTTGGCCCATCTCGACCGACGGGGTCCGACCGAATTCTCCGGTGCAAAGAATCAGCGTTTCGTCGAGCAGTCCACGCTGCTTGAGATCGGTGATCAGCGCAGCCAGACCTTGATCGCATTCGCTGGCGACCTTGCGATGCGCCGCTTTGATATTCTCATGACTATCCCACGGCTGCCCTTGGCCATGCCACGTCTGCACGAATCGCACGCCGCGCTCGACGAGTCGTCGGGCCATGAGCAACTGTCGATTTTGTGGGCCGTCTCCATACATTTTTAGGATGTGTGCCGGTTCCTGCTGCACATCAAAAGCATCGGTCGCTTCGATTTGCATACGGTACGCAAGCTCGAAGGATCTAATGCGGGCATCGAGAGACGCTTCTCCCGGACGCTGCAACAGGTGCCGCGAATTGATCGATTGCAGTAGTTCGAATTGATCGTGTTGCTCTTTGCTAGTGAGGCGAGTGTTGCGGACATGGTCGATGAGTTTTGTCGGATCGGTTTTCGAGGTGTCAATATAAGTTCCCTGAAAAGCACCAGGAAGAAAAGCAGATCGCCAGTTTCCCGCCCCTCCCACCGGCATCCCGCTTGGGCAAAGCACAACGAAACCAGGCAAGTTTTGATTGTCAGACCCCATCCCCCAAGTGAGCCACGAACCAAAGCTCGGCCGAACTTGTCGTTGATCGCCCGAGTTCATCAGCATCAGCGACATCTCGTGATCTGGCAGCTCGGCATGCATCGACCGAATGATCGCCATGTCATCAGCACATTGCGACAGATGCGGAAAGATATCGCTAATGGGAATCCCGCTTTCTCCATGCTTTTGAAACTTGAAAGGAGAAGGAAGCGCAACACCGGTTCGACGTTCGGTCCTCAGATTCTCAAACGGGAGCATCTGCCCGCTGCGTTTGGTCAGTTCTGGCTTGGGATCGAAAGTGTCGACTTGGGACATGCCGCCATTCAAAAAAACATGAATGACGTGTTTGGCTTTTCCGACAAAGTGCGTTTCGGAATCTGCTAGAGCGTTCTGCTGATTCAGCAGGTGCGTCAGCGCCAACGAGCCGAATCCCATACCGGAACGTTGCAAGAAATGTCTGCGAGAAAAATGTTGTTGATCGTGCATGCGTTTAGTCCACAAAAACAAATTCGTTGGCCGCAAGCAAGACATGCGCCAGTCGATGCCAAGGATCGGTTTCCGATTCCTGCTGGTCTTGCGAGTGTATATAGCTTAACGCGGTTTCCACTTCCTGCGGATCAGGAGAGCGGGAAAAGACTCGTTGATAGAGCTTTCGTACACGTTCTTCTTCGGTTTTGGCAGCAGCGATCTCTGGCAGTGAAGCTAACGCAACGGCGCGGTCCTGAATGAATTCGGAATTCAGAGCAAACAACGTCTGTTGCGGAACATTCGTTTCCGCACGTTTGGCTGTGCAAGAACTCGAATTGGCACCATCGAAGGTGCTGGCCATGCTGGAGATGATGTCTCGGTTCACGAAAGCATAAACACTACGACGCGGAATCACCGGCTCGGCAAGAAATTCAAACGGATGCCCTCCCATCGTCGTGCTGAGTTCTCCGGCGACTGCCAAGAGAGAATCTCTCATGGCTTCCAAATCAAGCTTTCTCCGCGGCATTCTCCAGAGCCGTTTGTTGTCAGGGTCTTTTTTACGCGAGGCGGCATCTTCTCGAGCTGCTTGCTGGTAAACAGCGGTCAACATAATTCGTCGGTGGAGTTTCTTGAGTGACCAGCCGTCCTCCATGAACGTGGCGGCAAGATAATCGAGCAATTGAGGGTGCGTGGGAGGTTGACCGCGTGTGCCAAAATTGTCGGGCGTTCTGACAAGCCCTTGGCCGAAGTGATGCTGCCAAACCCAATTGACGATGACCCGACGGGTCATCGGATTGGCCGGGTCCACAATAGCTTGTGCGAGTCCTAGTCTTCGCTTGCCAACATCAAACGGTTGTTCGTCTGGCCCAGATAACGCGGTCAAAAAACGGGCTTGCACCGGTTCTCCTCGATTCATGGGGCTTCCGCGGAGAAAAACATGAAAGTCGTGAGCTTGTTTATCCTCACGGAGCGTCATCCCGCGGGGTGGCGAACCGGGCGAGGATAGGTGGAGATCGTGAATGGCTTTTTTGCGCGCGACAACTTTATCGTGAACGGTGCGATTCAATATCGTTTGGGCTAGCTTATCCGTCATCGCAGTCGGAGTTTCCGGAGCATACAGATGCCTTCGGAGTTGACGGTTGATTGGGCTGTTCACCTCAAGATGCCGTAGGTCTTCGTCAGGCACAATGTCGGCACTGCTGCGTGATTCGAGCGAGGTCTCGATCAATAGGTGTAACCATTGCTGATGCACGTCGGCGAACAGCTTGCCGTATGCGGCTGCAACATCAAGCATCGACTGCGGCTTTTTCTTCAACACGACCTCCAGCACACGCGGATTCCAGCGAGGTGCGTCGGTGTCGAATTTTTGCATCGCGGGGAGTTTTTTCAGATCGCCGTTTTCCTGCACCAGCGATTGAATCAGCTCGACACTACGCTGAGGAAAATCGTTTGCTTCGAGTTTCGACAGTTGAACCCAAAGACCGAAAACAGGATCTTGGTCGCTCATTTCTGCAAGATATTTTCTCCAACGGTTGAGCACCAACGGTCGCACATCGTCGGTGCGATACGAGAGAAAAGCCGACGACAGGTCTTGCTCAGGAGTTCCTTTCGCCAACTCTGTGAGATAGAGACCGACCTGCATTCTTAATCGACTGCGCATGACCGCGTTTTGGTCACGGGCCATCGTGTCGTGTAGCTCCTGTCGATGTGCCAGCTCTTGCTGATACTTTTGATAGGGTGGAGAATCGGGGGGATTGCCGAGGACAGGAAGCAAGTCGGGGGAGCGACTGCTAGCCAACGTAGCGTAAAGCGAATAGTAATCTTTGGTTGGAATTGCGTCGAACTTGTGGTCGTGGCATCGCGCGCAGGCGACCGTTAGACCTAGCAGGCCGCGTGTGACGACATCAATCTGATCATCCATAAGATCGTTTCGATTGCGGTACTGCATACCAACGGTCAAAAACCCTAACCCCGCCAAAGCGGGATCATTTTCTTCCAACTCAAGTTGATCAGCAGCTAATTGCTCTATCACAAATCGGTTGTAAGGCAAGTCCGAGTTGAACGCCTGAATGACATAATCGCGGTAGGTGTACGAGAATGGAAACTTCTTGAACCCAATCGCGCTGCCTCCATGCGTATCGGCATAGCGAGCGATGTCGAGCCAGTGTCGTCCCCACCGTTCGCCATATTGAGGCGAGTCGAGCAACCGATCGACCACTTTTTCAAACGCCTGCGGCGACTCGTCCTGGACGAACGCCTCGACGTCCTGCCAACTTGGCGGGAGACCTGTCAGATCAAACGTGGCGCGCCGAATGAGTTGCGTTCGGCTGATAGCAGGCGAGAGTGTCAACTCTTGCGATTGGAGGGACGCGAGGATCAATCGATCAATCGCATTTCCAGCCGACTTGTCAGGCGGCGGAAGCTTGGGTTTGGAGATCGGCTCAAACGCCCAGTGACCTTGGTACTGGGCGCCCTCCTCTATCCACTGACGCAGAACGGCAATCTGCTCGGCACTCAACGGTTTGCCGGTTTTGAGTGGCGGCATGACCAAATCGGCATCTTCCGAGGTAATCCGCAAAAACAGTTCGCTCTCGTCCGGTTTGTGTGGCACGAGTACGTTTTCGTTCGCAGACGGAAAAAGATCCAATCGCAGGTCGCCTTCACGATTGTTCTCATCCGGTCCATGACAATGCAAGCAATGTTCGGCCAATATCGGACGAATCTGTTCGTTGAACCGCACTTCTGTCGCAAGGCCAACACCTGCCTGGCTCGTGAGTACCAGGGTTGCAAAGACAAAAAAATTGAACGGTATCCTGCGCCGGTACAATGGGACGAGCCGCCTTTTTCTGCAAGTTCTCATAACACGATTGTAAACTATTGAACTTCAACAAACAAACAACAACCCTATCGCGTAACCCAAGAGAACCGCAAAGTCTTAAATTTCTAGCCAAGGATTGAAAGATGAACCACGACGACACGACGGACACGACGTGCCAGCTATCGTCAACGCGTGCGTTGTGGCCGTTGTGTCGTTGTGGTTAGAGTCTTGTAGGTAGGGGAGAAAAGTCACTTTGCAGTCCTTCTGATCGCACCAGTTTACTCCTTTTCAGGACGCGAGCGGAGGAATTCCATCACGTCGGCTAAGTCTTGTGGCATCAGTACTTTTTCTAAGCCTTCAGGCATCAACGAAACGCCCGAACTGTTGAGCTGTTCGATGTCGATACGCAAAATCGTGTGCTTTTTGCCTTGGGCATCGATCAGTTCGAGGCTGTTGGCCGTCTCTGCGGCAATCAGACCGTTCTTTTGCAAGCCATCCTCAGTGACCACTGTATACGTGTGGTATTTTCCGTCGACCGCGCGATTTGGGTCAAGTATGGCCGTCATCAAGAACGCCGACGAAAGGTCTTTCAGCGCAGCAAGCTTGGGCCCCACGTCTGTACCAATAGTGCCGTGCCGGTGACAGAGGGCGCAGTGCTTGGTGAACAGCTTCGTCCCATTTTCGACATCTCCTGGCAAGGTTGTGGCCACTTCGTATTTGGCCAGCACTTCAGTGCGCGTGGAAGCTGATCCACCTTCGAAAATTTTCAATGCCGCCGCGCGGACATGCGGGGCCGGATATCCCAATAGACGCCAGCGCGAAGAAGGATCAATGTCGCTGGGCGAGACGGTATCGTTGGTCAAAGCTGTGAGTAATGCTTGAACCCACTCGCCGCGCGAAAGCAGCACACCGAGGATCTCCATCTGCAACCCCGGACCACGACTCGACCAATCGGCAAGCAATCGCTCAGCGAGATCGTTGGGGCGTATCCTTGCCATAGTTTGCACGGCCAAGTTTTGCAACGCGGGAGGCTCACGAGGTGAGAGCAACTCGTCGAGCATCGCTAAATCGTCCGTCTGCTTGGTACTTTCGTTGCCCAACAAGTGCATTGCCGCCAGACGTTGCCCGAGTGCCGCCGACTCGTCGCGAACATGCTTCCGGGCAGCATCAAACAGCGGCTGCGCAGCCTTGGCCAAATCAGGATTTTCTTTCGACACCAAATCCCACGACAATTTTCTTTTCCGCAATGCCGAAAGAGAGCTGGCCAGTGCCCGATATTGCCACGCGTGTATTTTCTTCGGATCCGCAGTCGGCAGGACAGCACGAATCACTCGCTCCGCTCCACCCGCAGCATCACCCCCGAGCGACGTTGCGATGAGGTCTTGCAGTAATTGATTGTTGTTTTTGACCGAGTCGATTTCCTTTAGCATCGACGCAAGCATCGCATCGGCATACTTCGCAGACGAACTGATCACGGCGGCTCGCAACCAAGCATCCTCGGGGTTTTGCAAGGCTAAATTCAGGAGCATAACACCTGCTTCGGGACGATCCACTTCGCCGAGCGTGAGGGCCAATTGCAACTGTACATGAGGGTCGGCATGATCACCTAGCCTCAAGAGACGGTCGGACAACACAGGGCTCGAAGCCAGCAACGGTTCGGCCAGCGCTACTGCCCATGCCACGACATGTGCATCGCTATCACCGAGCGCGGTCGTCAACACTTCGGCCGTCAGTGCATCAAGCCCTTCCAGCGTGGCCAACGCATGGAGCCGGCCCAGGGGGCGAGGATCTTCGGCGACCATCGTGCGTAACGCTGCCACAACCGAGGCGTCTTGTCGCTCGACCAAAAGCTGTTGGGCCGTGTCGCGCCGCCAACCGTTGGTAACACCAAGTTCCTCGAGCAGCGCCGCCGACTCCATCGCGGCAAGATTGGGCGAGGGCGTAGGAGGGGTCTCCTTGCGAAAGACACGAAAAATGCGTCCCTGACGTCGCCCAGCATACAGGTCGAGTTTCACTTGCCAATCGTCAGAAATCCATTCGGGATGCTCGATTACCTGCCGATACATGTCAGCCACCCACAAGGCTCCGTCAGGCCCGGTTGCGAGTCGCACCGGTCGGCACCAAGGATCGGTCGAACTGAAAAATTCGGAAGACTGCTCGTCGGGATGCCGACTTCCTTGGTAAGTCACGCCATGAGGCGAAAGCATCAACCGACTAACGAGATTATGGACCGGCTCGCAAATGAATCCCGCACCCTGTGCGTCTTCGCCCAAGGTGGTATCGCGAAAAATCAACGGGCTACAGGCCGAGGTGAAGCGATTGGCATCGAACAAATCATTGAAACGATTAACCGTGCGGCTCGTTGGATAGACGGGTGGCGCGACGGGTGGATCGGTCATCGCCACCTTCGGCGACGGCGCAGGCACGTAGGGGTTGCGAGCCAAATAGCGATCGTCTACCACAAAGTTCAGCAGCGGCTCGCCGTTGGTATTGCCGAACCAGTGGTTCCAGTCGTTGCGGCAACGGCCATACTGACTTCGCCCGCTCACGGTTTCGAGCAACCCGGTATCGGGAAAAATCCGCGCATCGCGTCCCGAGATGCTGACTTTCTTGCCCGTCTTTACGCACAGCACTTCGCCGTTGTCGTCTCCGCAGGCAAGATAAATCCAATTATCCAAGCCACGTGTAAAACCGCTCATCTGGTGCTGCGGATTGGCGGACGAGAAATTTGTGTACAGCGTTTCGCGCTCGTCGCAGCGGCCATCGCCGTTGGTGTCTCTGGCATAAAAAATATCGGGCACGCTGGTCACCAGCGCACCTTCGCGCCACGGCAACACGCCAGTTGGATAGTTGAGTCCTTCAAGAAATAGCTCGGCTTGGTCATACCGCCCATCGCCATCGGTATCGGTCAGCACTTTCACACGACCGCCCGGCTTGCCGTCGTCGTTGGCTCCGCGCGGATAATCTGCCATTTCGACCACCCAGAGCCGACCGTCCGCTCCCACTGCGAAATTCACAGGATCAGCAATCAGCGGTTCCGAGGCGACCAATTCGACCGAAAAACCTTCGGGCACCGAAATCGATTGCAAAGCCTCTTCGGGCGACAATGGACTGGCAGGCACGCTGTCGTTGTAGAGTTGATGCAGCTCGCGAAAGATCACTTCTTCGGTCCCACTCGACCAACGTCCTGGCTTGTTGTAGAAGACCATCGAAAAATCGACTTCGTACCCGCCTTCCGACTGCATCGACTCGGGCGCGACGTAACCAAACAGGTCGTTCGCATAGGCGGTAACCCAAACGGCTCCTTGGGTGATTTCTCGCTTCGCACGGAGCGCGTACTCCGAGCAAACCTCTCCGCCAAGCATGATCATCGTTAGCTCGTCGCCGAATCGCCACACTTGGATCGGCATCGGATACGATTCGGCAAGCCGCCCTTTCCGCTTGTAGACGTCCAGCATTCGCTGCGCATAGAAGCGAACTTGCGCCATGCGATGTTTGAGGTCGGCTTCGTATTTCTTGATCGGAGATCGTTCGAGTGCCAAACCAGCGTAGCTGAAATTGCTTTGCACCTGGGCGGTGATCTCGGTCATCGGGCCGCGCGCCAAACGCAAAACTTCGTCCGAAAGCAATTTGCCTTGGAACTGAGCGACTTCCAAATCGCGACCCGTGTCACGTTCGGGATTGGCGTCGGCGCCGCACCCAATCGTGCAAAGCGCTACGGCCTCGGGATAAGCCGCCTCGACATTCTTCGTCGCGTAGCCAGCCCAATCGCCATTCACACGGTTATGTTTTCCAGTGAATGTCGTGCAATGGCAGGCATAGTTGAACACCACACCGCGCACTATTTTTCCCGTTGGGTCCGTAATTTTGAGAATCGGCACCGAGTGATCGACCGATCCGTTGGGGTTCGGACTCATTCCGACACATATACCGTCCTTGATGACCCGTCGATTCACGGCGAATGTGGCTTTGCCTTCGGCCGTCGAAAGAATCCCTGGGCTTAGATCGGCAATCGCTTCGCCGCAAGCGTTGACGATCAACTCGGAGATTTTCTCGCCGTAGCGTTTGGTCGCCGCTTTTTCTTCTGGCCGAAGCGGCAGGGAATACAGGTTGATCATGTTCAGCAGATCCAAGTGCGGCGCGGTATGCGAATGTGTGCCGCAAAGGGCGAACTGCGCGCGGGCGATGCCATGCTTTTTCTCTAGCGACGCATGGATTCCTTTGGTCAGATAGCCCGGAAAGCCAATCGTATCGACCGCGACGAGCAGATGCACTTTTCCTGTTCCGTGACGAAACGCCATCACACGCGCGTAGAGTTTCTCGTCGACACCCTCTAGCGGCTTCGTCCGACCTCCGTAACCCGACAGACGCACCGGTTCGGTCGGTGTCACATCAATTTTGGCAAATCCAAACTGCATCGGTGGCGGCTCGGCAGCCGAACCCATCGCGACACACGCAACTAGCCAAATGAACAAGAAAAAAGTACTCAGAATAGAAGCATTACGCACAGAAGTCTTCCTTGTCGGGGTGATCAAATAGAAGCTCGGAACTTCGCCAATTGTAACAGCATGTGCCTCTCCAGTTCTAGCAGACTCAGTTTTACTTACTTACTCATCCAAATTCAATCTTCAATTGCGACCCTTGGATAATGAAGGAATAGCGGATTTTCCACCAAACCGCGCCCGTAAGGAAGCGTCCCAACAGGTGCCTGGCTCAATTGACGCTCCCTTATCCCGGCGCGCCGGGACGGTTCAGTGTTTTTTTTGCAAAGTGTCGCATTTGAAGTTTGAATACGCCCATTTAGGATCGTTCGAGAAATTAGTGTCGCACATGGAGGCCTCGTCATTTGTCAATAGTTAATTGCCATTTAGTAGTTTCAAATTCGTCATGAGTTGTAACTCAACTACTCCGAAGGAGTTACACACCGTAGCCTAGTTCGACTGTCCTAGATTCTTTTACGATTCAAATTCTTTGGTGGTAGTCGGTTACGTTTTTTCCAATGGTAAAGCCTTGCCAG
>JAADGD010000104.1 GCA_013152515.1 Planctomycetota bacterium | reverse complement strand
TGGCAAGTCGGCGAGTCTCTTTTCCTGTTTTGGCCGTTACGTGTTTAGTCCTGTTCTTGAGTTCGCAGTCTGCCCAGGCCGCGATTATCCTCGACGACTTTGATGACCCGGCGCAGGTCGCAAGCCCCGAAATGGAGAATGAGTTTGTTACTACGGAAAATGTTGGAGCGTTGAACGCTACGCGTAGTATTCGGATAGCGGGTCTACGGGGCGATCCAGACGCTCGTCTTGATTCTGCCATAACTACTACTTCATTGTTAACGGGTCGAGTGAATCAATTGAATCCAGACTCGGTGGGTGGGTCAACGATTGCAGCAATTCAAACAAGCTACGAATTTTCCCCAACAGATTTCACACAGTCTGGCATGAATGACACACTGTTTTTTGACTTTGTTCAACTGACATCCGAAATACCGCCGTCTCTCTTTCTGCTACTTCTAAATGATGGGGACAGCTATTATAGCTACATTAATCGGTCTGATTTGAGGAGCAACACGAGATTTACCCTAGCTGTACCCTTCAGCAGCTTCACTACTCGCGGCGGAGTCCCTGGATTGCCCGATTACAGAAAAATCCAGTCCTTTACCCTGACACTCCGGGCTAGTCAACTCAGAGGTGGTGGTCCTACGCCCCTTAATTTTCTCGTCGAACTCGATCAGATACGCGTCGGAAAGATCCCTGAGCCGCAATCTCTTTTTTTGATGCTAAGCGGAATTATGTATGCGATAACGACCAAGTGGCGATTTCGATTTGGCTGATCTTAGTTATTGGGTCGAATTCTATAACTCTCAAAAGTAGCGATTGACGTTTCTGTTGATCCAATTTATTGCCCCGTCGGGTACCTTCGGATAGCTAAAAATCTTCCGAAGCCTTGGACGGGGCATTTTTCTGGGGCATCCTCGAACACACATCGACCGACTCAATGATTCGCCGGTTTCTAGTGCTTTGCCAGGCTGATCAAACTGGCCCAAATTTTCTTGCTGCAATTGGCCGCGCGATGGTTTAGGCTAGGGGCGGAAAGTGATCTTGCACCGAACCGTCCCGGCGCGCCGGGATAAGGAAGCGTACCAACAAGTGTCTAGCCCCTGTTGACGCTTCCTTACGGGGTAACCGTTCACGAGAGGAAAACATTAGCCACGGATGAACACCGATGAACACCGATTTTTTGGAAGGATCCGGAGTTTTTCTGCTGTTTTCTTTTCGGCAATCGAATTCTGCTAACAAATTCTTCCTCATCTGCGTTTATCCGTGTTTATCTGTGGCTTTTCCTTTTTCTTCTTTCAGCGCCGTGAACGGTTACCTTACGGGCGCGGTTCGGTGTTTTGCAAGGTGTCGCGATTCGAGTTTGAAACTGGCTATTGAACATAACGAATGCCCATTGATCCGAGTTTTGCCAAGTTTCCATGCCCCAACTTGGCAAAACTACTGAACTTTGGCACGACTGAGTTTCCGGAAGCTGTTGCAGGCCAACAACTTGCGAAATCGGCCCTGTGTAAAAAGAGGGAAGTTTTGCCACGAAAAACGCGTTTTCGTTGGGGTTGCAAAAGTGGAAAAACCCCAAGTTTCAACATCTAGCGCATAAAAAGACGCGCCGTTGCGGGAGGGCAACGGCGCGCTGTGGCAGTCGGCAGGCAGACCATACGGCTCAGGACACCAACACCATACGCCTGCACCACCGACCACCAGAGGGTGTGAGGCGAAGTTAGTTGTCCTGAGTTACGGGGCAGTCAGTTCGTAAACAAGTTTGGCGGGCGGTACTTTCGAGGCGATGTTGCGGAACGCATCGAGCAGTTGCGATTCCATCGCGGCCACGGTGCTACCACCGGGGACGCTGATGAAGATGCCGCCGCCGGCAAAGGCGATTGCTTCCATCAGGTCGCGGTCGGCACCTTGGCCCACAGCCATCGTGTGCAGCGTGATGCCGCGGTTGATCGCTTGCGTTGCTTCCCAGAAAGAGTACTGCTTTTTCCAGTTGCTGGTGGTGTAATCGGCTATTCCGTCGCCGTCGTAGTCGGTCCAGTCATCCCAGTCAAAGCCGCCAGGCATACTCCAGCCCGACGGGCCTTGATTGGTTTGGCCATCGGTCATGATGATCATCGTAGGACGAGCACCATAGCGAGAATAGCCTTCGTCCGTCGGGTCGCTAGCGTCGCCGACGAGCAATTCTCGTGCCTTGAGAATGCCATCGCCCATGCCGGTCCAGCCGCTGTAGTCACCCGCTTGGTGACGACGCTGGATCGTGTCGATGGTCGCATAGTCGTTGGTGATCGGATCGGCGGAAATGTCGATGCTGACTTCGCCATCGTTATGGGTCATTTCCTGCACCGCCCATTTGCCATAGCTAACGAGTCCAACTTCGTCACCAAAATCGAGGTCAGTCAAGAAGTCCAAGAACAGCGAACTGCCTTCTTTGATAGCATGGAACGGATAGTGAGGCGTACGCCAGAGATCTTCGGAGTTACTAGCGCTGTATTTTCTTTCTTGAAAGTAATCCATTAAAGTCCGATAGCCATAGCGTTTGTTATAAGAACCGCTTTTGCCTTTCACATAGCTGATGTAGCTTTTCCATCGAGAGTCGCTCGTGGAGTTGCTTGGTTTATTTTTCGGTGTACCATCGCTGTACCTTCCCGCCTGGGGGTAAGGATGCTTACGACTTCCGTCAGAGTTATTGTCTCCAAGATGCAATTGATTGAAAATGGAGTCCGTGCTGCTGCTCGAGATGGAAGTCCCGGCATAGGAATCGACATGGCCGAATCCAGCAGACGGAAATTTCGAAGTGCCTAAGCCAGGCCATGTTGGGTTCGCAGCGACTAGTGCATCCCACATGGCGTCCAAAGAACTTTCAGCTTGTGTGATGCCCAACCCCGATCGCAGCGAACTGTCATCGTTCATTGATGCCGAGAAGTCGAGTACAACCACCAAGTCACGTGCTTCGACAAACGCCGTAGCCGAGGTCTCAATAGGCACCTGCGAACGGCCTACAGCCCAACCAAAGGCGAGTGGAAATTCGCCGTCGGGAGCCGAACTATCAGAATTTGTACGACGAGCAACAACTTGCACCACGTTAAAGGGCGAAGCGTTCCATTGAATGGGCCAAGTGTCGGTGGCTTCGTCGTATGTCCGCTTGCCAAAACGAACGTCGGTTGCTGGATCAATGTAGACACCATTCGCGGCGGCTACTTCTTCAGCAATCAAACGCGCGGCATCGACGGCGATCGAGTTGGCGTCGATATTCGCTTGCCCCGAGCCTTGGCCTGCCGCATAGACTGCGGCGGTGATTTCTTGGGCTGCTGCGAGCGATGCAGCATCGACTGCGTTTTGCATTTGCGTTTCGGTCTGCACAATCCGTCCCGTGTCGACCGACAACGCGACGAAAGCAAAGACAGCAACCAGAGCAAACCCGGTCAGCACCACGACGATGCCACGCCGTTGCTTAGGCGACTTTGTTTTGAGCGAGCGTACTCGCTGTTGATGATGGGTTCGTTGTTTTTTCTTCAGATTACGTTTTTTCATGAGAATGGCTCCAAAAAGAGGGGGAGAGGCTGGGATCTTTCAAGACAAGACGAGATCTACTGCGACAAGGTGGCGCGACCATTGCGAAAAGTAATCGCGCCGGTCAGGTTGTAATCGTTCGCTGCACTGACAGGTGTATAACTAACACTGGAGAAGGGAACAGTGATTTCGACCCTGAACAACCGAAGGTCATTCGCCGGGTCGTCAATATCAAACGTCTGATTCGGATCGTCGTGGTCAAGGATATCGACCTGAACATCGCCAGAGGGAATACCAGCCGAAGCGAGAAAACTGGTCACGTCCGAAGTCAGTTTGGAATTCCCGGTTTGCCCGTTTGCAAGCATTCCTTCGCGGTCCATGGCGGCAAAACGGGCGCCTTCGCGGGCAGCCGTTTGGAGCAAATACTGGGCGTCATAGACCCGTGTCAGCTCAATCATTCCGAGTACGATTGCCAGCAGCATCGGGGCGATAAAGGCGAACTCCACCGCAACGGCACCGCGACGAGGTTGCTGCCTTTTTTGTACAATCAGGTTTTGCATGACATTACTCCAACAATGGAAAAGGGGAGAGTGGCTTACATGAGGAGGGGCGTAGGAAGGGAGACTTATTCGTGACGCATGAACGCCTGGCTATTCAGTTCTACGCCATCCATGAATGGCATAGGGACTAGGGCAATATCGTTGTAGTACAAGCGTGCGCGGATGACGAACATCTGACGAGGCTCGACGTCCGAAACTTCAACAGACGGCAAGGCTTCGACAGCTGCACCATCGGCCGGCGGTGTACCACCTGAATCGAAAACACTCGCGTCGTTGACAAACACCGTCAAGTCGCCCGAGTCGATAACCGGCGCCATGGTTTGGTTCACCTGCGCGACAACGTCCGCAGAACTCGTCCCTTCGACCGAACCAATGCGAGCTCCTGCACGGCAAGCTTTATTGAGCATGTTATTCACTAGCTGGGCGTGGCCAAACTCAATGATGGCAAACAAAAAGAAGAACAAAACAGGCAATACAAACGCGGTTTCGACCAAGGTCGTGCCTTGGCGTTGAGAGGCGTTTGTTCGTCGTTGTGTGTTCATGGGAGGTTGACCTCTTGCAGGAAACCAAGATTGCTGTTTTAGCAATCGAAGTCCTAGCTTGATTGGCGGCGATAGTTGCCGGAGCTACTTGGAGGAGTGGTGAAAAGGTGGGATGTTTTTTGGAGGGAACAGAAAAGCGATCAGCTATCAACTTGCTGAGGATTCCCATCCATTAGAAACCTAGTACACATTTGGTGAGTAGGCGAGAGAATTCTACGGAAAACCGAGAATGAAGGGCAGAAGCAACATGCCTTTCGCGCGCATGTTGAGCTTCGACAACAACCGAGCAGAAACGCCTCGAAATACACCGCTTAAAAAACGAGTGGCCTACTTGGACAGCGCCACTTTTGGTTGAAGTGAATGTAACGGGCGCTGCATGCACCGTCATTGATACATGACAGCGTTAAGCTCGCTGTTGTGTAATCGCATTCGCCAAGGGCTGGACCAAGACGGAACCGGAGCGTTGACCGTCGAGCAAGTTCGCCGCAGTTTGAACGCCTACTTCCTGCATCGCGACTTACCCCCGCCCCTCCGCGACGTAGCCTTCGAAAAGGAGCTAGCAGACCAGCAGTACTATCAAGAGCGTAGTGTTCAAGCAAAAAAATCGCACATGAAACGCGAATCATGTGCTATCAACAGTTCGGAATCGACGTCAATAAAATAAAATCCTGTCTGACCGTAGCCTAGAAACTGAGAATGCCCTTGATTTATAGATTGAAAAACAAAAGTGGCGCTGTCCAACTAGGGCAGCTGTAGAATTCCGAATAAACCCAATGCTGAGAGAAGTCTGAAATTCAATTTCGAGGCAAAAAGCCAACCAAAACTCCTGTATTTCGGTGATTTGTATTTCGAAGTGTTTTCATCATCGGGTCTGCCATTCGGGCATTGCCTCTGAAGTGTCGTCTCACACCGTCCAGTCCTCGATTGATCTTGGGATGCTAGCTGCCCGTCGTAGAATTCCTTACGATTCGTCTTGCCAGTTGTTCACAGCTTAAAGTATCCTTCCGCGGGATGATTGGCTCTTTAGGTTCGAGAAAACAGGATGCCTGGCACCGTGGCTCACAAGCTTTTGACGATTTTCATGTTGGCTATTGTGGCAAGGGTTCCCATCCCTTGGGTGCATCGTCATGCAGATGTCGAAGTGAGCCAACTGTCTGCACATTTGTCAGCAAGACATTCCGAGGGTCTGGAGTTGGAGTTGCCAAACGGCTGGCATGTGCATTTCTTGATTCCCAGTCTTGGCATCGACGGCGACCGCGGAAATGACGTGCCAAGAGATTCTAAGGATGCTCCTAATTCGTCTCACGACCATCATTTTTGTGAAACAGATTCTGAATCAGAAACGCACTCTAAACTCGGTTCTCCGATAGCGGTTTCGGATCTACTTTTTACCCGGACGCTTCTCGATCTGCAAGCGGGTAACTTGGGCACTCGTGAGAATGCACTAGCTCGGGCAGATTCTTTTGCGGAATCAGGACAGTGGAGATATGCGCTGTCTGTCTTGCTGATTTAATGTATTGCGAAAGTCGCTTTCTCTATTGCGGCTAAGCAGCGCGTTTCTCGACGCTGCATTTCCCCATGTTTTTCTGCTGGCAATGTCTGCACTCCGAAAGAACCCTACGGTGAATGACATCATTTTATTGACTGGCGCAACAGGATTGGTTGGTCGCTATGTACTTCGCGAGTTACTGCGCAGTAGTCGCGCGAAAATTGCGGTACTCGTGCGGGCAACGAGTGAAAAACATGCCCAGCAACGTATCGCGGCGGTTCTCGATTGGCTGAAGATCGACGCGAGGCTTCGGCAGCGAGTCACGACATGCGTTGGCGACCTTGCCAGAAATGATTTCGGAGAATCCCAAGCAACACAGGACTGCCTCCAGCGCTGCACGACGGTTGTCCATGCGGCTGCGAATGTGAGTTTCTCCAACGATCGCGACGAAGAACTGGCCAAGACGAATGTTTTAGGCACTAGGCAGTTGCTGCAACAGGTGGGCCCGCAGTTGCGGCATTGGATTCAAATCAGCACCGCCTATGTCGCGCCTACTTTTGATGATATTGGTGTTGAACAGGAAGCCAAACAGTTTGACTTCCGCAACGACTACGAAGTAACCAAGGCCGCGGCGGAAAGGATGGTGATGGCGGTAGCGGCTACGCGCGGGTTTGCTCTCACGATTGCTCGTCCGGGGATTGTTGTCGGCGAATACGACACGGGGCGGGCGAGTGTTTTTCAGGGTTTCTATCAACCGCTGCGGGCCGTTGCTCGACTAGCCGATCGTGCCAAGAAAAACTCCGTAGGCAAAGTCCGTATTCCACTGCGAATCAATGTTTCCCCCGAGGGACCACGCAACTTGGTGCCTGTCGATTGGGTGGCACGCGTTATTTGTGAATTGGTACGGCACGGTGAGAATGCACGCGGAATTTTCCATTTGACCCCGGAGGGTTCCATGCAGAATGGCCCGACGACTAGTCGAGACGTATTCAATGCTGCACGATCGCGTTGGCAAATTGAAGGGATGACCTTTCTGCCGGAGCTTCGTGAAAAAGACATGACCACGTTCGAACGCGGGTTCTACCGACATCTCCAGCAGATCGCTCCCTACTGGTCGGGCGAGCCTCGTTTTGATGATCGTCAGCGTCAAGCTTTGTTGCCGCATTTGCCTTGCCCTCGCATAGACGAAGCGGCCATCCATCGTCTGCTCGACTATGCCGTTGAAACCAAGTGGGGTGAACGGTCAGAAAAGATCGCAGTGACCAACAAGTTTGCGGCAGCCGATTATTTTGAAAGGTTTTTGCCCAAGTACGCGCCACTCTCGACCCTGCCTCGATTGTCGAATGTGACGGCCGAAGTGGGTTTTCGAGTTGCCGGAATTCACAGAGGCCAGTGGCGATGTCGTTTGGTGCGGGGGGATGTGGTCGCAGTGCAGCGAGCCGCTTGCGAGGGTGCGGCTGTCGTATTTGAGGCAGATGGCGATACGCTTGAGGCCATTGTCGAAGGCAAACTCTCGCCACAGCAGGCGTTCTTCGAGCGTCGTGTCGAAATTGCTGGAGATATTGAAATGGGTCTCAAGCTGGCAATGATTTTTGGGCAATTTATTGTGGAATTCCCTTACGCAGCCCAGCTGCAGAGAGGGCAAACGCATGTCGCAGTTGCTTGAACAAAACGTTGATACTGTTAGCGAATCGGTCGCCATCGTTGCAACAGCGGGGAATCTCGCCGGTGTGCTGAGTTATCCGCAAGACAGACCAACCATTGGCCGGCTCGTCGTAGCGGGGCCACATCCCTTGCTTGGCGGAACAATGGAAAACAATGTCGTTCGCGCCGTCGCCGAAGGCATGGCCGCACAAGGTTGGATTACGTTGCGATTCGATTATCGAGGTGTTGGCAACAGCGAAGGCCCTTCGATGTGCGATGCCGAAGCGATGCAATCGTTTTGGAAAACTTCGGAAGTACATGACGAATGCGAACGTTGGACCGACCTGCGAGATGCTAGCCGCTGGTTGTGCGAACTCGACGAATCGATGCAGCCGCTTGTTGTCGTCGCCTATAGTTTTGGCAACTGGGTACTCTCCCATTGGCTTGAGCAGAACGGCAAGCCGGACGTGGTCGTAGGTATCGCACCGACACTCGATCAGCACGACCTGAAGTCGCTCGCGCAAACGTCCGTGCCGAAATTGGTCCTTGCTGCCGAAGCCGACTTTGCCACTCGTGCCGAATCGATCCAGGCTGCACTACCGAGTTGGAAAAACACAAAAACAGAATGGGCAACCGATCGTGATGGCCATTTTTTTCGTGGACATGAACCTTGGTTATGTCAGCGTATCACCAATTTCCTCAGCGATCTTCAAGCGGAGGCGTCGCCATGATTGCTGAGATAGAAAGAACGAATGGTTCGTCTTTGCCGACGATCGATGAACATCTGCGCGAAATGCTCGCCTTGCACTTTCATCCACAGCACGGTAGCCGTTTTTGGCTAGCTCGCCAGAGCGTACTCGGTTTCGATGTGTGTGATCGTGTGCGTTGTGTGGACGATTTATCGCTGCTCGGCTTCATGGAATCACAACAGCTCGCTGGACAGTCGGTTTGGGATTTTGTTCCGCAGGGAATGCAACAAGATCGGCGTCAATTTTTGACTGCCGAAACTGGCGGAACCACTGGCGACCCTGTTCCCGCGGTGTATTCCCACGAAGATTTTGAGGCAGCCTTTGTCACACCGTTTGTCGAAGTCGCCACCCAGATTGGCTTTCCGACCGGCGGGCAATGGCTGTTTGTTGGGCCGACGGGGCCGCATATTATTGGCAAGGCGCAGCGCCGGTTGGCTGAGGAAATGGGCGCGCCCGACCCGTGGTGCGTCGACTTCGATCCACGCTGGGTGAAGCGTTTGACTCCCGGCACGTTTGCTGCAAAGCGTTACGTCGACCATGTCCTCGATCAAGCTGCTGCAACTCTACGCCGCGAAGAAATCAGCGTCTTGTTTACGACACCGCCGATCCTACAACGCCTTGCAGAACTGTTGGATGATTCGCAACGAGAGCGAATCGGCGGCGTTCACTATGGCGGCATGGCCCTTTCGGCGGAGCAGATCAACTATTTCCGTGAACAATTTTCCCAGGCAGTCCACCTTTCAGGCTACGGCAACACGCTGTTTGGGTGTGCCTTGGAAGTGGAAGACACGCAACGACAATCGGTCGATTATTATCCGCGCAGTCCGCGGTTGTTGTTCGAAGTGCTGTGCGATGACGAAGAACATTCCGAAAGGCAAGCTGATGAAAAATTCGGCCAGCTTGTCTTTCATCGTTTCGACCGCTCGATGCTGTTGGTCGGCATAAAGGAACGCGACTGGGCCACGCTCATTCCGCCAAATGCGGCGGCTCGGCAGGCTGGCCTCACCGGTTTAGGTATCCGCAATCCAGGTCCTCGCGCAGAAACGCAATCAAAGTTGCGTCTTGGCATTTATTGATCTTCCGTCTGTTTCTCCACCCCTTCGTGAAAGGATTCACCATGTCATCGAACAAATCGATTTCGATTGCGTACACGCCCGACAGCGACGACGCTTTTTACTACTACGCTTTACAAACAGGGAAACTTGCTAGCCCTGGCTACGATTTATCGTTTACGTCCGACCATATCATTGCACTCAACCGCGCGGCACGCGCTGGACTGTTCGATGTGACGGCCGTTTCGTCAGTCGCTTATCCGGCGCTGGCAGCCGACTACCGCATCCTCAGCGTTGGCACGAGCGTTGGCCGTGGGTATGGCCCTGTGCTGGTGGGGAAGAAACCGCTTACGCTTGAGGAGCTTTGTGGCAAGCGAGTCGGTGTCGCTGGCATTCCGACCACCGGAGGCTTGCTGATGAAATGGGCACGGCCTGAAGTCGAGATCGTCGAAATGCAGTTCGACAAGATCGCCGACGCGGTCGTCTCCGGCGAACTTGATGCGGGCGTGATGATCCACGAAGAGCTGTTGTTCTTCGGACAAAAAGGCCTCGTCAAAATTGCCGACCTGGGTGCCGTGTGGACTACGCGTACCGGGTTGCCGCTGCCTGTGGGGCTCAACCTTGTTCGTCGCGATTTCGGCAGAGATCGGTCGAACGAACTTTGCGATCTCATCCGCCAAAGTCTACTTTACGCACTCGACCACGATGACGAGGCGGTTGCCTGGGCGTGCCAGTTCGGACGTGGCGAAGAGGGAGGCTGTGGTAAACAGCATATCTCGATGTTCGCGAACGAAGATAGCGTGCTACTGCCCCAAGACGTCCGCGACGCGCTCGCCTACATGATGCAGGTCGTCCACGCGATGGGTATCGCTGCCACGATCCCCGAACTCGATTTTGTCGATGGATCACAACAAA
Organism: Planctomycetota bacterium; assembly: GCA_013152515.1. Lineage (GTDB taxonomy): Bacteria > Planctomycetota > Planctomycetia > Pirellulales > Lacipirellulaceae > Bythopirellula. The sequence continues at coordinate 1,407 of JAADGD010000104.1, read as the reverse complement.
TGGTCAAGCAAGTTACCCGTGCCCTTGCTGCTTAGATTTCCTTGCTAAGGAGAATACACATGTCGACATCGATATGCTCACCTACCGACGCTGGCGCATGGGTTCAGGTAAAAAAACGCCATATCTGGCCGTGCGTCTATCATTTTTATCGCGAGCCGCCGGTGATAGCGCGTGGCGAAGGTGCTCACCTGTTCGACGCACAAGGCCGGCGGTATCTCGACTGCTACAGTGGCGTTGGAGTGATGAGTGCAGGCCATTCGAATCCGCAGATTCTTGCTGCCGTGCAACAGCAGATGCAGCAGCTTTGCCACACGACCACGATCTACCTCAGCGAGCCGGTGCTGCGATTGTCGGAGCGGTTGGCGGAGCTGTTGCCCGAGGGAATCGACTCGTTTTTCTTTTGTGCCAGTGGTAGCGAAGCGAACGAGGCGGCCTTACTTTTGGCTACTTTGGCAACGGGACGCAACGAATTTATCACCTTTGAGAATAGTTTACACGGGCGTACCAAGGCAGCCATGTCGGCAACGGCGCTGCCCATGTGGCGTACCGATCCCGAGTTGCTCGACAATTTCCACAAGGCCCCACAGCCGACAGAGCCGAATTGCTTGGAAACCGTTGAACGGTTATTGCAAAATCACAAAATCGCGGCTGTGATGTTCGAGCCGATTCAAGGCAACGGCGGTATCCATGTGATGCCCGGCGGGTTCTTGCCTCGTTTGAAAAATTTATGCCAACAGCATGAAACGCTACTCATTGCTGACGAGGTGCAAACGGGGATCAATCGTACAGGCGATTGGCTGGCATCGACTAGTTTTGGCGTCACACCAGACATCGTCACCCTGGCCAAGGCCTTGGGGAACGGGTTTCCAATAGCTGTCGCTGCGACATCTTCGCAGTTGGCCCAGTCGTATCGCAAACCAGGCGCGAGTACCTTTGGCGGAAATCTGGTCTCAGCCGCTGCGGCGTTGGCGGTACTCGAATACCACACCGAACACAGCCTGGGGAACCGAGCAAGCCAGCTCGGCAGATGGCTTTCGGAGGTCTTGCACAAGCAACTAGGAAAATTGTCCTGCGTGAAAGAAATTCGTGGCCGCGGCTTGATGGTCGGCGTCGAAATTGTGCATGGTGACGAGCAGCAAACGGCCGACTACGTAACGGACGTGCTGGAAGATCTCAAAGACGCTGGCTTTTTGCTCGGTCGTACCGGCCCAGGGCGCAACGTGCTAACGATCATGCCGCCGTTGGTGGTCGAGCAAAGCGACTTGCAGACGCTTGTTGATGCTCTTGAAAAGATTTTGCTATCAATTAACGAATAGGGTTCTTCAGTGATTTTAATGGGTAGAGATGATAAAGGCAGTAATCCCCCTCCCCATTTTTATGGGGAGGGGTTAGGGGAGGGGATAGTCT
>JAADGD010000242.1 GCA_013152515.1 Planctomycetota bacterium | reverse complement strand
GATCTACAGCCCAAGGCGAATCAGCGGCTCAAGGACGATTTTCTGCCGGGGCATTATCCTGGAGACAATCTGTCTGAAATGACGCAGGGAGTTAATCTGTTGGGAGGGGGTACTTTTCTCATAGGCGACAGCTTGATCGAAGTCGCTGGCAAGTTTCTGCCCAACCATCCACAGCGTGTCGAGGGAATCGAGATCGGGCGCTATGCCAAGAGCATTCGCATTTTGCACGGTGCGCGATGGGGTGCCTTTGGCGGGCAGGGTGATGGACTGGGGCATTGGGTCGCCGATGGCACACCGATCGGGTACTACGAGATCAACTATGCCGACGCCGAGACGGTGGCGGTTCCGATCGTCTATGGAGTTGACGTTCGTGATTGGTGGAGTATCTGGGACGACTCGAAGCCTGTCCGCCGAGGCAAAGTCGTGTGGACTGGCACGAATCCTCATTTACGAGGACGCTCCGAAGCGCGGCATACCGCGAAGCCTCTGCGTCTTTACATGATGACCTGGAAAAATCCGCGTCCCGAGTCCTTGATCACCAGCATCAATCTGGTCTCTTTGAACCAGACATCTACACCGTTTTGTGTCGCGATCACGGTGGAAGAATCTCATCAGCAGTATGAAAACGAGTTTAGGAAACTCAGGAAGAGGTTTGAGCAGTTAAGAGCCGACTTTGAAAAGCTGCAGGCAAAGATCGACGACATCAATTATTAGCGGAAATGCAGGAGGACTGCAAAGTCCTATTTTTAGCCAAGGATTGAAAAATGAACCACGACGACACGACGGACACGACGTGCTAGCTATCGTCAATGCGTGCGTTGTGGCCGTTGTGGTTAGAGACTTGTAGGTAGGGGAGAAAAGTGACTTTGCAGTCCTCCTGGAAAATGGGCAAGCATCGCGAATTCATTCGTCATTCGTCATTCATTCCCCCCTCCGGCGAGCCCCCGACTTGGTCCTCATAATCGGCACGATCAAAACCAATCCCAGCTTTCCTGTCAGGACTTTCCAAAAGGGTCGCCGGTAGGTGGACAGCCACAAGAACGTAACGCATGAACCTATAGGGGAATACAACGTACTGAGCTGGTGTGTTCTCTCCTTGGCTGTCCCACAAATGGCTCAAACTTGGCTTTCAAGGCGAATTCGATGCCGAATCAACTGCTTCCTCCCACGGCGACACCACCTGCTATTAACGGAAACACCCCTAGCGTTCCGACGATAGCCGAAACGACGCCTAGAGAGGACAGCAATTCGTCACCAATCAAATTCGTACCGCTCGAGCCGCAATCTTTCGCTGAAACCGGACTTGCAGAGAGCGATCTCCAGGCCCTAATCCTGAAACTGCTGCTCAATCGCACCACGCTTAGCAGCCGCGCATTATCCGAGCAGGTGCAATTGCCCAGACCGCTCGTTAGCGAGGCTTTGGAACGGTTGCGCGCCGAACTATTGATTTCAATCAAAGGCTCCGCCGGGCTAGAAGATTATCTCTATCAACTGACCGAGGCTGGCCACGACCGGGCCCGTCGATTGCTCAAACAATGCAGCTACGCCGGCGTCGCGCCTGTGCCACTGGAGTCGTATATCGACGCGATGCAAAAACAATCGCTCCAGAACAGTCGACTCACTTTCGAAGACTTGCAAAAAACTTTTCAAGACCTGCGACTTCCCCCCGCGCTGATCAGCCAGCTCGGTCAGGCGATCAACGACGGCCGCGGACTGTTTCTGTACGGCCCGCCTGGCAATGGCAAGACAAGCGTCTCGGAATTGGTCGTGAGCGCGTTCGGCGAGTTTATCTGGATCCCGCAGGCGATCACCATCGATGGCGAGCTGGTCCGCCTTTACGATCCGCGCAGCCATCAGGCCGTCGAAGCCGAAGAGCTACAGCAAATCAAATACGATCGCCGCTGGATACTCATTCAACGCCCGACCATCGTCGTCGGTGGTGAACTCACGATGGAACAACTCGACCTCCAGTTCAACGACCTAACCGGCATCTGCGAAGCGCCCGTCCAAATGCGGGCCAACTGCGGCGCCCTTGTCATCGACGATTTTGGCCGCCAACGGATGCCGACCTCCGAGCTGTTGAATCGGATGATCGTGCCAATGGAAAAGCACCACGACTATCTCAACCTGTCGAGTGGTCGCCAACTGGCCGTACCGTTCGACCTGCTGCTGGTCTTTTCGACAAACCTCGAGCCCAGCGACTTGGTCGACGAGGCCTTCCTGCGTCGCATCCCGTACAAAATCGAAGTCAGCAGCCCCGACGAAGCCGAATTCGCCAGTCTGTTCCTCGAACTCGCCGCAAAGCAAGGCTGTCGCTGCGACGAGCAAGCGGTCGCCTACTTGCTCGAAACGCACTATCACCAAGCCAACCGCCCGCTGCGTTATTGCCACCCCCGCGACCTGCTCCGCCAAATCCGCAATTTCTGCGAATTCCACGCCCGCCCACTAGAAGTCAACCAAGAAACCGTCGACGTCGCCGTGTGCAACTACTTTGCAGGGCTTTGATTACATGCCAGTACGCTGACAGGCAAGTGGGACCATTGGGCAGTACAAGTCCCATCGTCCAATAGTCCCATCGTCAGTTTCACGGGTAAATATTCGTTTGCCGCTCGCCTAAACCTGGTCCCCTTTTTTTCGCGGATCATTGGGGCTTGGTCTTTGGTCATTCAGCGGTTACAATGTGGGGCTGTTCGGGGCGTGGCGCAGCCTGGCTAGCGCACCTGGTTTGGGACCAGGGGGTCGGAGGTTCGAATCCTCTCGCCCCGACTATTTGGCGGAAAATGGGCCGATTGGCTAAAAAAAGGCCAAAGACAAGTAGAGCAGGAGAGGGCAGTGAGAAGAGTCTGTTCTCACAAGATTTCCTGCCTATATTTCTCACTTTGCTGCGGTCTTGCTTTCTACGCCGGTTTCCCACCTCGGCACTTGCTTGCTCTTCGCCGAGCGAGAAAGGTGCTGTTGTCCAATATCACCAAACGTCGTCAACGGACAAATCATCATAGCGTTCTAAGGTTGCCAGCCACTCAGGCAACTCCTCTTTGATAGTTTGTTTTAGTTCAGTCAGGCCTTCAATCTCTACCAGCCCCTTCTCATGCATGAATGTGTAAAACTTTTTGAGGCTTGCTGCGTTACCTCTGACGCTTGTTGGACTTGCCCACATTGCTTTTTTGATGAACCAATACCCTAGAAACATGCTTACCGAGTACATGCCATCTTTTGCTTCGGTTGTATCCTCGTAAAGCAGATAGTCGTTTACGTAGAACTTGATGTTTGAAAGATGATTGCTTCTCGTCTTCTCTGACAAACCGGCCGATACCAACCAAGCTTCAAAATCCTTTAACAAGTGTCCATTGGTTTCCCTTACCTCAGCACATTTTTTTTCATAGTTCTCGAAATCGGTCATGGCAAAAAACTCCGCTAATCAGACGACAGTTTCCGGCACTACACATCCATAAGTCGCCGTACGTAGGACATGTTTTTGAGCTCAAAACGCAAGGAGAGCAAAGTGTCCCTCAACATTACACAGAATTCTAACACCTCTACTTCTTGTCACAAGTTTCTTTCAGGAAACGATTGATACCCGTTCTATCAAGTTAGCCACTAGGCCAACCACACTCCAGGTGGCCATTGGAAGTCCTCGTACCGTTCCGCGAACAGTTGCGAGGTTAGAATAGACAGGTCCGTCAACGGTTTTCCGTCTACGTATTGGCCACTGCCGCTTGGAAGTATTTCGAGGTCTTTCTCGTGCTGAGTTCCTCCACTTCAGCGAAGAGCGCGTAGCCTCTCTTGATGGGCGATTTTTCAAAGTACTTGAGCGGGCTGGCTGCGCCGGTCTCGATGAGTTCAGCGCACATCGGCTCAGGCAGTTTGAACGCGAGACCAACAGGGGTTAGCGACACGCAGATCGTGCCTTGCGAATAGAGAGCAGCGCCGCTAAAAAAATGCTTGCAAACCAGATCGGGAACGCCAGCCAAATGGCGATCCACGAGGGCTTCAAGGTTTTCGAGGAAAGGTTGGGCCATGTGGTGAGTCAGAAGATGAAAGAAAACCTACGCTCGCAGTTCGCCGCCCAGTTGTTTGACGACCTTCGCGACGATTTGTTCGCGCACCGTGTCTGCTTGTTCGTTGGTCAGCGTGCCCTCGGACGAGCGTAGTTGGATGCTGAACAGCAGGCTTTTTTTGCCTGTGCCCAGTCGCTTCGCATCACGGTAAGTTTCTTGGAAAGCAATGCCTTCGAGCAATTCGCCACTTTCGGAGAGCACGATTTTTTCGAGGTCAGCCCAACGCACTTGTTCGTCGACGACCAGATTGAGATCGCGGCCCACCGGCGGATAAGGCGAAAGCTTCGTGACTCGACGGATCGGCACCGCAGCGTCGATCAACACGCCGAGATCAAGCTCGGCAACCGACGTGGAGCCACGGAGTTCAAACTGATCGAGTCCCCATTGGCTGACTTCGCCGAGAAAGCCAAGCACGCGATCGCCCAGCATCAGCTGGCTGCCGCGACCGGCGTCAAACAACGGGGCATCGCTTGCCGAAGTTTCGATTCGCTGACCAGGTGCAATCGACTTGACGAGCAACTCGATCACTCCTTTCAATTCGGGAAACGTGCCGCCACTGGTCAGCGCCAACATCCGCCGCTGATCGGGCAACTCGCCCGACTGGGGCAAGTAGACGTTGGCGATCTCGAACAGCTCGATCACCGCGTTCGACAGTTTTTCGTTGGTGCGTCGCGAGGTGAGCAAACTCGGCAACAACGTTTGCCGTAGGCAATCGGCCCGTCGCAACACCGGAGTGCTAACGGACAGAGGCTCGGCGTTTGACCACGGTTGGAACTTTTCGACCAGGCTTCGGTCGACCGCGCTGATGGTTATCGCCTCGTAAAAACCGGTCGCGACCATCACGTCGCGCACTTGCTCTAGCACGCGGTCCTCACGGCTACGAGTCGAGACGACCATTTTGACACCGGCGTCTTCGGGGATTTGTTCGTAGCCATGAATTCGAGCAATCTCTTCGATCAAGTCGATTTCGCGCGTCAAGTCGGCCCGCCAAGTGGGGGGAATCACCTTGATGCAATGATCGCAGGTATGCGTTTCTTGGCAGCCAAGCTCGATGAGGATATTGCCGACCGTTTCGGCGGGAATCTCGATGCCGAGGATGCGGGGGACTTCGGTGAAGCGAAGTTTGATTGGCTCGTGAGCCGCAACCGGTTCGCCGATGTCAATCACTCCTTCGCATAACTCGCCACCAGCGAGTTCCAAAATGAGCTGGCAACAGCGACGGCTCGCCCAATCGATGCCTTCGGGATCGACGCCCCGTTCAAAACGATACGACGAGGGACTCGGCAGGTTCAAACGTCGTGCCGTGTTGCGAACCGACAACGGCGCAAAGTCGGCCGCTTCGATGAGCAGATCGGTCGTCGACTCGCTCACCTCGGTATCCGCACCGCCCATCACACCGCCCAAAGCAATGGCGCGCTTGGCATCGGCAATCACGCAGGTGCCTGGCTGGAGTTCGTACGACTGATGGTTGATCGCCTCGAATTTCTCGCCCGGCTTCGACGGGCGAACGATAATTTTCTGGCCGATCAGCTTGGCGAAATCAAACGTGTGCAGCGGCTGACCACTCTCGAGCATGACGTAGTTCGAGATGTCGACCACGTTGTTGATTACCGCGATTCCCACCGACCGTAGCCGGTTGGCGAGCCACTCGGGACTAGGGCCAATCTTCACGCCGCAAATCACACGGGCGGTGTAGCGTGGGCAGAGATCGGGGCACTCGACGGCAACACTGGTCTGCTTTGCTATTTCCGGCCCCACCGAGTCGGGTGCCGCCGTGGGTTTCTTCAGTTCTTGCTGCCAGAGGACCGAAATCTCACGCGCTACGCCGATGTGTCCCAGACAATCAGGCCGATTGCTGGTTACTTCCAGATCAATAGCGATATCGTCGCCGATGTTTTCCACACCTTCGAGATTGAGCCCCGTCAGCGTCAACCGATCGGTCAATTCCTCGACCGACATGGGTAGAGCGACATACTCTTTCAGCCAATTCTTAGAAACGATCATGATAGGGGACTGGGAGCTGGGGGCTGGGATTTGGGGACTGGGGTGAAAGGCGGGGAGTATCGGTCTATTTCGGGCGAGGTTTTTTGGGAGCCTTGCGCCGAAGCGAATTTTGCAGGCTTCGCAACATACGACCTTCGCGTCCAAGCATGGCTAAAATTTTTGCCGAGTCATTTTGCCGTGCATAGCTCAGATCTTCCGAGAGCAGTACAAATGTTTCGCATTCTGCGAGTGAACCAAGTGCAATCGATAAAAACCGCAAATACTCTTTTGTTGATCCGCGGCTATGGCCTGCTGCGATGTTTGCGGGAATAGATGTTGCCGCCCTTCTTAGTTGAGAAGTCATGCCAAATTGCTCGTGGCCAGGGAATGTACTTGTGAATCGATAGATCTCTTTGGCTATCTCCATGCCAAGTTGCCAGACTCTGAGGTCTTGGTAACCACGCACAAATTGTTGAGAACCGTAATGCTCTGTCATGGTTTCCCCCAGCCCCTAAATCCCAGCCCCCAGCCCCAAATCTAAAATTGCGAAAGGAATCGAACATCATTCTGGTACAGGTCGCGAATGTCGGTGATGCCGTGCTGACGCATGCAAATCCGCTCGACGCCCAGTCCGAATGCAAAGCCAGTGACCTCTTCGGGGTCGTAGCCGACAGCCCGCAGTACATTCGGATCGACCATTCCAGCGCCGCCCATTTCCATCCAGCCCGTTTTGCCTGCACCGTCGGTCCAGTTCATGTCGACTTCGACACTTGGCTCGGTGAACGGGAAAAACGACGGGCGAAAACGGACGTGCATGTCGTCGGTGTGTTCCCCCTTCTCGCCGTCACTGCCAAAATAGCTTTGAAAGAACAGTCGCAAAACGCTTTTGAGATCGGCCATCGTCACACCACGGTCGACGAGCAGCCCTTCGATTTGGTGAAACATCGGGTAATGTGTCGCGTCTGCCGTATCAGGTCGATAGACTCGTCCCAGCGAAATGATGCGCACCGGCGGCGGACTCTCGCCGGCTGGAGTCGCGGCAACACAGGCTTCCATCACGCGGATCTGCACCGTGCTGGTTTGGCTTCGCAACAATAGTGGTGAGTCTGATTCCGCAGCTGCCGAAGCGGCCTCGCCGAGGTAAAAGTTGTCGAGTGGGTCGCGTGCTGGGTGCGACAGTGGGATGTTCAGCGCTTCAAAGTTATGCCAATCATCTTCGATCTCGGGCCCTTCGACGGCCGTGAAACCGAGCCGACCCATGATGTCCTTCATCTCGCGGATCGTCTGCGTAATCGGATGCAACCGCCCGATGCAAACCGGTTCGCCTGGCACACTCACGTCAAACGCCTCGCTCGCGGTCTCGCCTCCGTCCTTCGCTTGCTCTTGTGCTGCGGCAAAAGCAGTCTCGACAAGCTGCTTCACTTCGTTAAACCGCTTGCCAGCCGCCGGTTTGTCGGCTTTATCAACCTTGCCGAGGCCTTGCTGCACCTTGCGGAGTCGGCCTCCTTTGGCACCGAGGAATTCGACGCGCGCCGCTTCCAGCGCATCGGCAGAGCTGGCCGACGCAAACGCAGCTTGCGCCTGCTCGGCTAAGGAATCGAGGCTCGAAAGGAATTCGACGAGGGACACGAAATGCTGCCTCAGTCTCCGTTAAGTGGGCGACTAAGCGGCCAGCGCTTCGCGCGCCTTTTCCACCACCGCGTCAAACGCTGCCGGATCGTGAATGGCCATCTCGGAAAGCATCTTGCGATCAAGCTCAATGTGAGCCTTCTTTAGGCCGTTGACCAACTCGCTGTAGCGCAATCCACGCTCGCGGGCCGCGGCATTGATGCGGATGATCCACAGTTTGCGGAACTCGCGCTTGCGAACACGACGATCGCGGAAGGCGTAAGCCTCGGCACGCACGAGGGTCTCTTTGGCCGTTCGCAGCAATGTGCCGCGACCGCCAACGTACCCTTTGGTCTTTTTGAAGAGGCGATTCTTCGCCTTATTACGGGCTGCGCCCTTGGTAGTTCTCATCGATCTGTTTGGTCCCGCAAAAGCCGGAACCCCTTTTGATACTGTCCCACGTCCAGGTCCCTTTCACCGAGGAAAGGTGTTACTACCCGACGAGGTTGAAGTGAGACGCTGGTCGCTGGTAATTAGACGCTAGTTATTTTCCCAACAACTAGCGTCTAGCGCCAACAACTAGCGCCTAATAGCTATTTCCCGCCAGCGCCTTCTGAATCATCTTCGAGTTGGTGTCGGTGGTGGTCGTGGTGCCGCGTAGGTTGCGTTTGCGTTTTTGGCTCATGCGACCTGCCAAATGGCTAGTGCCGGCAGCTCGGTGCTTCGCCTTGCCCTTGGCGGAGAGGCGAAAGCGTTTCTTGGTACCTTTGTGTGTCTTTTGTTTGGGCATCGGTCTGTTTTCCGTTGAAGCTGGCTCCCACGGAATTCTCCGTGAGAGCGTCCAGTTCTGTGAAGCCCCACATTCTAGCAGATCTTTCGGGGAAGAAAACCCACGTTTATCGTGCCCTTTGACTGCCCCTCAGAGAAGAATTCTTCCTTTCCGCAACTCAAAAAGCTGAGAATATCGTCCTTATTGATACAAGGAGAGATCTAAAGCAGTCAAAATAAGCATTTGCGTGATTGATAGCAGGCAGATTTTCGACTAGAATGACGGAATAGTGAATGGAAACAGTCATTGGTAAGCAGGAGCAGTGTCTCAGGAGCTGGCATGGCCGCAGATGATAGGCGTACTTCGTTAGTTGAGTTGGTTCAGCAGCATGGATTTGCCTCGCTGCCTGAACTGGTCAACCAATTGGAAGTTTCCGAATCCACAGTACGTAGGGATTTGGGCGCTCTGGAAGAGATGGGTGTGGTAAGGCGAACGCATGGAGGGGCATTTTACTCGGGCCCCTCACCCAATTTGCCACATTTCAAGCAACGGCAAGAGGCGGAATGGGACAAGAAGAAGGCCATTGCCCTGGCAGCCAACGGTTTGATCGATGATGGCGATACCGTGCTGCTCGACAGTGGTAGCACCACTTATGAGTTGGCGCGATTGCTCGTGGGTAGACCACTGCAGATCGTGACGAATTCGTTGCCTGTGGCGAACCTTTTTAATACCGATGCGAATACGGACTTAATCCTCATTGGCGGATATGTCCATGCCAGAACTGGCGCTGTGCAAGGGCCCTACGCCAACGAAATGCTTTGCAATTTACACGTGCGACGAGCCATTCTCAGCGCTGCTGGAATCAACGATCGCGGGATTTTTAATACGAACCGGATGCTTGTCGAAACGCAACGAGGCATGATGGCAGCAGCCGAAGAAGTGATTTTGGTTGCGGACAGCACAAAGTTTGGACACCAAAGCTTAGCCCATGTCTGCACGCTCGACAAAATTCAAAAAATCGTAGTCGATAGCCAAATCGACGATCGGTGGAAAGAAAAAGCAGCCCTAGATGGCGTCGACATGGTGATTGCGAACATTGTGTCTCAAGAGACGGGGTCTCCAAACTCGGCAACCCAAGGCAGTGGCACTCGACGCAACATGAGAATTGATCCTCCACAACATCAATAGCCTTACCGATATAGCCTTACCAATTATGAGCATCGCAAACCTACCCAACTCGCTTGCCTTAGATCGTGGCGTCATCGAGCAAATCGTTCGGCAGATCGTGCTGAAGCAGGGCGCCGGCAATGCGATCGAAGAACCGGAACTGGTGGTCAGCATCTCGGCTCGTCATGTTCATCTGACCGATGAACATGTCGAAACACTCTTTGGTGTGGGGCATACGCTCAGGCCAATGAAAGACCTTTATCAAGACGGGTTCTTTGCGGCCGAAGAGACCGTCATGGTCGTTGGTCCGCGAAAACGAATGCTCCCCTCCGTGCGAATTTTGGGGCCGACAAGGTCCTACAGCCAAGTAGAGCTAGGTTTCACCGATGGGATCTCTCTCGGTATCGACCTTCCGGTCAGGGCGAGCGGGAAAATCGACGGCACGCCCGGTTGCGTGCTTGTGGGGCCCGCAGGCGTGGTGGAACTTCCGCAAGGAGTCATTCGAGCGGAGCGGCATGTACACATGAACAACGAACATGCTAGGCACTTCGGCGTCAAGAATGGCGATCGCATGAACCTCCACATCAAGTCGGCTTGTTCGGTTGTCCTCGAAGATTTGTTGGTTCGAGCCGACGAAACGAGCAAGCTCGAAGTTCACCTGGATACCGACGAAGGCAATGCGGCAGACCTTGACCATGCAGCGAGCGTAAAGCTCCGCAAGCAGGAGGGGCCATGTAAGTGTCGTGGATAGCAATTCAAGATGTTGAAGTGATAACGATAGTACCCTTAGTTTTTACCCCTTGAGAGGAGCCCCGTTATGGCCAAAGAAATGGCAGCGCTCGGAATGATCGAGACCAAAGGTTTTGTGACCTTGGTCGAAGCAACCGACGCGATGATGAAAGCCGCAAATGTAGAGTTTGTCAGTTGGGACAAAGTGGGAGCCGGCTTGGTGGCTGCCTTTGTCACAGGCGACGTGGCCGCCGTGAAAGCTGCGACCGATGCCGGAGCTGCGGCAGCCAGCCGCATTGGCGAAGTCACGAGCGTACAGGTGATCCCTCGTCCGCATGAGGACGTCGATGTCGTGCTTGGCTTGGCAAAAAAAACTGGCAAGTAAACTACTACCCACTCGAACTATCAACTCGAAGCGAACTCTCCGAGTAAAGGAAATCATTATGAACGATGCAATTGGACTCGTTGAAACAAAGGGCTTGGTGCCGCTGGTCGAAGCGACCGACGCGATGGCCAAGGCTGCCAACGTAAAAGTGGAGGCCCGTATCAATGTCGGTGGTGGATTGGTGACCACGGTCGTCAGCGGCGATGTCGGCAGCGTTCGCGCAGCCGTCGAAGCCGGAGCCGCAGCCGCCAACCAAGTCGGCGAGCTTGTCTCCAGCCACATCATCCCACGCCCGTCCGAAGGATTGATCGAAGCGTATATGAAGTAGTCGCGTCGACCATACTCGCTGGCACACAAAACTCGATGGAATAGCGTGATCATGAAGATCTTGGTAGCCAACTTGGGCTCGACGAGCTTTAAGTATCGCTTGTTCGACATGACCAACTTGCGTCAATTGGCGCGCGGCGGCGTCGAACGGATCGGCGAGGCAGAAAGTCGGTCGCAAGTCGACATCGGCGGGCAAACCTACGAAACCTGCTCGCCGATTCCTGACCATGCGGTCGCTGTGCGTCAGTGCTTGGAGCAATTGACCGATCCCAACAGCGGGTGCTTGAAAGAGGCGTCGGAGGTCTCTGCGATAGGGCTCAAGGCCGTTCATGGTGGCAAGTTTAGCGGAGCGCAGCGCGTCACGCCGGAGTTGCTCGAAGCAATGACGGAGATGAACGCCGTTGCGCCGGCACACAATCCGCCGTACATCGCCACGATGCGACTATTCGCCGAGCAGTTGCCAGAGATTCCGTTGGTTGCGGTTTTTGAGACCGGATTTCATGCCACGATCCCCGAGCGGAATCGGCAATACGCCATCCCGCGCAAGTGGGCGAACGAGTATGGCATCCAGCGTTATGGATTTCACGGTGCGAGTCATGGATACATCGCAGGAAGAATTGCCGAGCTGATGGGGCGAAACGACCTGCGGGTGATTTCCTGTCATTTAGGTGGTTCGAGTAGCCTCTGTGCTAGTCGCGGAGGGCAGAGCGTAGCGACCTCAATGGGGATGAGTCCTCAGTCGGGTTTGCCGCAGAACAACCGAGTCGGTGATTTTGATCCGTTCGCTCTGCCGTGTGTGATGGAGCAAAGTGGGTTGTCGCTACAAGAAGTCCTGGAGCAGTTGGCCAATTGTAGCGGGCTGCTTGGCTTGTCGGGAGTGAGCGGCGATATCCGTGACTT
>JAADGD010000221.1 GCA_013152515.1 Planctomycetota bacterium | reverse complement strand
AAGCTAGGAAGGCATACGGACAGTTCGCCTGCCTACTCCTACTCTTCACGCTACTACAGTGTGGTATTCCGATGCCCAAACTAAAAGTGGTAAGGCTTCACTCTTTCACGCGCAGGAATGCGGACTCAAAATCGCCACGCACTATCTCGATTGATCCTTATCAATCGTTTGGTCGGCCAGTGATCGCCAGCATAGGTGTCACGACTAGCGTTGTGGCAGAGCGATACAAAAATTGCCAAACTGGTGAGGGACTATGGCGGCTCGCAAAGCCACATCGAAGAAGCCATCCGGTGCGAACTCCAGCTCGAAGCAGCGGCTTAATCGCGAGCTGACTTTCTTTCTGGACAGAGACCTGGGCAGATTTGACGTCGCAAATGCGTTGCGTGGATTGGGTGCTAACGTAGAAATACATTCCGATCACTTCCCACCAGCAAGCCCAGATACGGAATGGTTGCCAGAAGTTGGGAAACGTGGCTGGATCGTACTGACTCGTGATCGCCATATTTTGACCCGCTCTCTAGAAATTATTGCTCTTCTACGCGCGAACACACATGCGTTTATCCTCAAGAATCGAAATGAAATGACGGGTGAAGTGGACCCCTCGGCGTTTCTTTGCTTCAAAGATGTCACCAGCCCAACCAATCAGCGAACGATGATCGCTGCGATGACTCCCATTGCTGGTATTGTTAATTCAGCACCGATTACGATCACGTCGCACAACTGCGCGCGATCGTGTTGTCTGTTGGCAAACCTGAATTCGTACTCTTACGATTTCGTCATGCGACAAAAAATCAGCAATGTCCATTTGAATTTCTTCATCGTCGAGCAAATTCCTACCCTCCCGCCCGACGCCTACACCAAGCCGCCCAAAACCACGCTGGAAACCTGGATCAGCGAGCGTGTCCTAAAACTGACTTGCACGGCGGAGGGTATGCTGCCGCTGGCCGAGGCGTGCGATTTTTCGTAGGGCAGTTTTCAGAAAGAATACGACGGGCGGCTTAACAAGTGGGACGAAGCCGAGCGGGCGCAGCTGATGGCCGAGCTGGACGCCGCCTATTTTCATCTCTATGGCTTGAGCCGCGACGATGCCGAGTATATTCTCTCGACCTTCAAAGGCATCCACGAAGCGACGCCGCTGTTTCCCAAGAATCGCAGCACGGCGGAGCATATCTTGTCGCTTTATGACGAATTCGGGAGTTAGTTTCATCCTTTATCCCTCTCCGGTCCCTTACGGTCGCGGCTCGCTGATTTTTCATCCTTCATCCTTCTACCCCCGGCCAAGAAAAATCCTCGCAATTGGCCGCGCGATGTGCACAATGAGGTTGCCGGTTGATGTGCGAGTGGCTGAATGGGTGGTGGATGGCGTCGCGGTGAGGGTTTTGCAACGCGGTTTTGCGCGCGGGCCAGAGGCCCGACGCTTCGTGACAGGTGTTTTTGGTGTGAATAGGGAGAGGGCCAAGGGGGTTTTGACATGTTTGCACTTGTCGATTTGGCAAAACCTCGCGACTTTTGCACGGTGCCGATTTGGGAAACCACTAGAATTTCAGCTTCAAACGCATCGACCCCTGTGCAAAACCTCGGAGGTTTTGCCACGAGAAAACGGTTTCGCGCAACATGGCAAAAGTGCAAAAGTCGACCGACTAACCACCAAGCACTATTTATCATACGACATCATAATTTCGTCCGGCTCCAGGCCAGCGATACTTTGGAAGCCGCCTTCGGCGATTGCTTCGCCGAGCCCCGTGACCTGTTTGTAGAAGCGATTGCTGGGGCGTTTGCCGGTGAACTTTTGGATCAGCTCTTGGCAGGCGATGTCGGCCGAGGTGCGGACGATTTCGTCGGTTTGGCGGGCGCCGTAGAGGCTGGTGCAGAGGATCGTGATAAGGTCTTGGCAGCGGCCTGAGAGCTCAGCCATGCGGCACTGGCGGTCGGCGAGTGAAAGTTGGAATTTGTTCATGGTGGTGTCGACTTCGATCGCCATTTTTTGGAGCTGCGTGCAGGCAAACTCGGCATGGCGAGCCAGTTCGGTTGGCATCGACGGTATTTGGCTACCGGCGGTCGACATTAGTCGGCGGCCCACCATCCACTTGAGATACGGGAAGATAACGCCTTTGAGTGCCCAGGCGTGCGCGAGATTGAGTGGATTCAGTTTTTTGATACCGGCGGCGGCGAGCGCTTTGCCGATCGGCTCGAAATACGTCTTGCCGTGGTGTTTGACTAAGGATTTGAAAAAGCCCATCGCGAGCATTTCGCCTTCGCCTTCGTAGATGCAAGGAGCAAGATATTCGTGAACATTGTCGCCGAGCAAATGGCCGTGCAGAAAGGACCGACCGCCATGCGTTTTCATGAACAGTTCGACAGCAGCGTACTTTTGAGCTTCGCTGCCGAAGATTTTGGCGATGACGCATTCCATCTCGCCCCGGTAGCCGCGATCGATCAGTCCAGCACACCAGTCGGTGAGGGCGTCGCAAGCGGTGATCAGCCCGGCGAGTTGGCCGAGACGACGCTGGACGAGTTCGCGCCGGGCAATCGTTTCGCCATAAGTGACGCGAAATTTGGCCCACGGAATCATGCTGGCCATCATGATGCGCATCGTTCCGGCGGCGTTCGCGCAAAGTGCGATACGTCCGAGGTTCAGACCGTGGTAGGCGATCGTCAGCCCGTCGCCCCGCGCTGGAGTGAGCAGATTTTCTTTGGGGACACGCAGGTCCTTGAAAATGAGGCCTTGGTTGTAGGTATGTTTGAGCGCCCAGATGCCGTATTTGCGAAGCTGGAAGTTGGCGTTCTCTTCCTTTGGCAAGTCGACGATGAGTACGGCCGGGCGGTCTTCGATCAGACAGACCAAACCGATCGTGCGACCGGGGACGACGTTGGTGATGAAAAGTTTTTCGCCATTGACGACGTAGCTGTCACCGTCGAGTACCGCACGGGTGCGAAGCTGTGTGAGATCGCTACCCGCAGCCGGCTCGGTGAGTGCAAACGCACTAAGACGCGACCCGTCGGCCAAGCCAGGGAGGAAGTGTTGTTTTTGTTCGGCAGTACCAAATGTACGCACCGGGTCGACGGCGCCGATGCAACCGTGGACCGAGGCGAGGCCGGCAATCGTGGGGTCGACCATCGCCATGCGCGTAATAAACGGCGCAAAAACAGAAAACGGCGTGCCGCTACCGCCATACTTTTTGTCAACGAGCAAGCCCCAGTAACCAGTCGCGGCGAGGTCTTCCATCACCGACTCGATAATTTTTCCGTTGTCGTCAAGCAGCGTGCCGGCATCGCGATGGCGCTGGACAACGGCAACGGCATCGTCCATTACCTTCTGGATATCGTCGGGTGTGGTCGTCGCTTCGCTTTGGAACAACTCGACAGGCACGCCACGATTCCAGACCGCCGCGTGCGCCGGGCTGTTGACCGTTTGATACTGCGGAGCAAAGAGCGCTTCAACCTGATCGTCGGCTGTGTCAATCGCGCCCGTCCGACGAGCTTCGTCGTCGCTCTTGCCGCCCAGCTTGAGGGCCGTCTCGGCGAAAGAGACTTCTTGATCGGTGTCGTCGGTGGCGGGAGTGTCGGTGCTCATGTTAGAGGTCGGGGGTCAGAGGAAATAGGAAAGTTAGCCGCGATCTTACCAGATCGCCGGAGCGAGGTGTTTGCCCAACATAATTATACACGAACTGAGCGTTCTTTGGCGGGTTCTTAAAGGAAATAAAAGAACCGCCGATAAACGCTGATGAACGCAGATGCGAAAAGGGAGTTCAAAACATCAGCGTTTATCTGCGTCCATCGGCGGTTCCTAATTTTTGCGTGAACAGTTACGATGATTGTTTCCGGCGACCTGTAAGTTCGCGGCTATTTTTCACCGTTCACTCTTCACCATTCTCACTTCCAATGAATGACCCAAGAATTACCCAGCTTGCCAATTTGTTGCTTGACCATAGCTGTGAAATCAAGAAGGGAGAAAAAATCCTTATCGAAGCGTTTGATCTGCCCGAGCCGAATCTCGTCTGCGCACTCGTTGAAGGAGCGGCCGAGCGAGGGGCGATTCCGCTCGTTTCGACCAAACAAAACGCTGTGCTACGGTCGCTTTACCAAACGGCGACCGAAGAAAGCATGCAGGCGGCGGCGGAGTTTGAGGGGGCACGGATGCACTCTTGTCAGGCGTATGTGGGGATCCGCGGGGCGGCCAATAGCAGCCAGTTTGCCGATGTGCCGCACGAGCGGATGGATCTATTTCAGCAGCATTGGTGGAAGCCCGTGCATGGTTCGATTCGCGTGCCCGACACCAAGTGGGTAGTCTTGCGCTATCCGACCGACTCGTTCGCCCAGGCGGCGAGCATGAGTACGGCAGCGTTCGAGGATTTTTATTTTGATGTTTGCACAGCTGACTACGCGGCGATGGGCGAGGCGCAAAAGCCGCTTGTCGCGCGGATGGAGGCGGCCGACCGCGTCAAAATCATTGCGCCGGGAACCGAGCTGGAGTTTTCGATCAAAGATATCCCCGTCATCCCGTGCAGCGGCGAGCGTAACATCCCCGACGGCGAAGTTTTTACGGCCCCTGTCCGCGATAGCATCAACGGTGTCATCCGTTACAACACGCAGTCACGCTACCAGGGCACGGTCTTCGACCATGTCGAATTCGAGTTCAAAAACGGAAAAATCATTCGCGCCGAAGCGAACGAGACGAAAAAGCTGAACGAGATTCTCGACTCGGACGAAGGTGCTCGTTACGTCGGCGAATGGGCGATCGGCACCAACAACCGCGTCCGTCACCCGATGCTTGACACGTTGTTCGACGAAAAGATCGGCGGCAGCTTTCACCTCACCCCCGGCCAAGCGTACGAAGAAGCCGACAACGGCAACAACAGCCGCATCCACTGGGACTTGGTTCTCATCCAACGCGAAGACTACGGCGGCGGCGAGATTTGGTTCGATGACGAGTTGCTACGCAAGGATGGGCATTTTGTACCGGACGATTTGCAAGGGCTTAACGAGGGGTTGTAGGAAATCCTTCTAGCCAAGTGCGGAAGCCTTGCCACGATGCTTGCAGGCGTTGCCAGAGGTAAGGCGCGGCGGGGCCGGTGACGAGGGCCCGATCTCCGGCGTCTTCATCCTGGGTCGTCAACGCATACCCGCCCCAGAGGTGCTGGTAATGCAATGGCTGGTTGGTGTGGGGATCGATAAGGATTGCAGGCAAGTACTCGGGCACCAATTCAGCGAGAGTTTCTGGCAGTCGATTGTGTTCAAGGAAGAACTGCTGCAATGCAAACTGTGCGATTTGCATACGCATGTGACGGACGATAAATTGATACTGTTGGCTCTGCTCGGCATAAGGATCTTTGCCCGACCATTCTTGCATGAGTAATCGAAGGTGTTTCAACCAACCAGAGTTTTCGTCAGCAAGTCGCTGGTAGTAGAGGCGATTTTCCAAGGAGCCTCGTTCCCGGTCGTACTTAACGAGTTCAGCAACGATACTTCTGCATTGCTGGGAGTTGAGTTTGACTAACATACGTTTGAAAGCGAAGCGACAATGGATTTCCGCTTCGTTCTCTCTATACCAATCAAAGCCTACGTCTTTGTTCAATTGTTTGCAGAGTTGCAAGAGCGGGAGAAGCTGAGCTATTTGAACGTCGAGGGATTCAAAACGTTCTGAGAAATAGAATCGCCCAAGTAAGAGCCATTTAACTCCATAAAGTGCCCAGCGTTCCTTTTCATTCTGGGCGGAATTTTTATATTTGCCAATAGAGAAGCGTGTATTGCTCAATGCTTGGTCAATAAGTTCGAGTCTGTTGCGAACTTGTGATAGCGATTGCTGTCCTTCTGCCTTGAAGCCGTATTGCGTTGAAAGCACGAAAGAACTGTAATCAAAATCGTTCGAGTCTCCAGCCGCTACCAAATCATCCCAACCGTTATCGACCGGCATCTCAACCACCGGATACGGCATCGGCGTCATCAGGCGATAAAATAAATAACACAGAGGCGAAAAGAGACACAGTATGAGCACAACCAAACCGATGCGAGCTGCCTGAGTACGATTGTTCGTGGGCTGAGGTAAATCGCCCTCGGAAACAGCGAACCAACGGCTGCTTCGCGTCAACACAAGAACCGAACAAAGCGTCGTAAAACCGAGCAGGCTGGTGGGGATGCAGTGCCCGAGCCCCCAGGACAAAACTTTGGGATCGATGGCTCGCTGCCAAAGGCTTTTTACCCAGGCGAAACTCCACTCGGGTTCAAGTAACAGATAATGCGTCGCGGAAGAAAAATAGTACAAAGCCGTAAACACAAGCAAGCCAAGCAAACCAAGCGGCAGTCGGCGCGACAAACGGGCTTGGCCGAAAACCAACCAGAGACATAGCAGGCTGATCAACGCTACGGCAGCACCGATACTGAAAAGGTTGAGCCAATCCGACCAACCAAACTCGGGTGCCTTTGCCATCACCGCCGAGCCAATCGCCACCACAACCATCGCCAGTAGCGCCGACTCCAACGAAAAACGAAATGGCTCGTGCCGACGACCCCGTGCTAGCCACACGCCTGTCATGATCAACGCGATCGCGATACCGAACTCAATGACGACTTCGTACGCCGGAATCAGTAAACACACCAACAGAAAAACGCACACGACCGAAAATCGCAGAAACCAATGCCGACGCACCACTGCCGCCCAAATGCCGAGCAGACCGAAGAAAGCGGCCGGTAGGGCGTCGATGAGATGATAAACGGACAAGGGGCTGCCTCGCAGCAATGATACGGGTTGGTGGATTCATTCTACTCTCAGAAAATTCACGCACAAACGCAAGGGCACCTCTAAAAAAGTCATGAAAGCAGGCCTCCCCACTAGTCCGTTCCGGATTTTCACGGACTGCTGGGATTAGCGCTCCAGCAGTAGAAAGACCTGCAGAGGGAGCGACTGGGCACGGATTAGCTGGCGAAGAAAGATTCGCCTGAGTTGTTCTCTCAGGCGAAAATTTTCGGAGAAAGAAAGCTGAATCTCATTGCCATCCGTGTTTATCTGTGTTACTAACAGTTAGGATTTATGCAAGAGAGTAAAAATTTTTCCGTGAAAAAAATGGGGGAATAATCACGCAGAGTCACAGAGGAAAAAGAAGAGGTCTTCCTCTGCGACTCTGCGTCTCTGCGTGAGATTTGCTTGGGTTGCGGACAGAACTCGT
The DNA here is from genome assembly GCA_013152515.1 of Planctomycetota bacterium. GTDB lineage: Bacteria > Planctomycetota > Planctomycetia > Pirellulales > Lacipirellulaceae > Bythopirellula. The sequence goes on along the minus strand of JAADGD010000221.1, from coordinate 4,838 downwards.
GCTGGGCTATCCGTGTTTTTTTTCATTTACAGCTTTCCGTTTTGCATTTTGCATTTCCTGTTTTACATTTTGCATTTCCTTTCTCTCAGTGGAGTCTCCTGTGCCTCGCGTTGTTTCGTTTATCGTGTTGCTGGCGGTGATCATCCTGATCGGCTCGATGTTTTTTCAGGTGATGGTGCAATTTATTGTGCCGTTGTTTCTGGCGGCGGTGTTGGTAGTGATTTTTAAGCCGCTGCATTTGTGGGTGCTGAAAAAATGTGGCCGTCGGATCAAGCCCTCTGCCGCAGTGACAACATTGCTGATTGTACTGATCGTGTTGCTGCCGATTAGCGCGATGCTTATGAAAGCTGTTTCCGAAGGAATGGCTATTGTGCGTGACAACACCGCCGATGGAAAACTCAATACCGAATCGGTCCAAGTCCTTGTCGAAAAAGCGGTCGAGTCGGTGAACAAGGGACTCGTCAAGCTCAAGCTGCCCGAACAGAGTAGCGAGAATGTCTATGCCTATGTCAGCAAAAATCTTAGACATTTTGCTGCACCACTCCTTTTCGGCGGGGTGGAGATATTGGCCAGCACATTGTTTGGTTTGGCCATCATGGTGCTGACCATGTACTACTTTTTCTCCGATGGTCCCAACATGGCTGCGGCATTGATGAAACTTTCGCCCATGGACGACGCCTACGAGCAAGAACTGCTCGATAAGTTTGGCGATGTGAGTCGGGCCGTTGTCGTTGCGTCGCTCTTGTCGGCCATTGTGCAAGGTCTGTTGGCTGGGATTGGTTACATGGTGGCGGGGATCGATAGCATTTTCTTTTGGACAGCACTGACCGTCTTTTTGTCGATGGTGCCTTTTGTCGGGGCGGCTGCCGTTTGGATACCGATCTGTCTTTACCTCTATTTTGTTCCTGAGCAGACGACCGCCGCGATCGTCTTGGCAATCTATTGTGTCACGATTGTTTCGATGGTCGACAATCTCATCAAGCCGATGGTCCTCCACGGCCAATCGAATCTGCACCCACTCTTGGCTTTGCTAAGCGTGATCGGTGGCATCCAGGCGCTCGGGCCGATCGGAATTCTCGTCGGCCCGATGCTGGTTGCTTTTTTGCAAGCACTGCTCAATATGCTCAACAAAGAACTGCATCTACTCGGCCAGGAGTCAGACGCGACGGGCAAACCGGTCGTTTTTGCGACCTCGGCCGCCTCCACCGTCGTCAGCAATCCGCCGACGTCGTTGCCGCAACCTTTGCCCAAGCCGCAGCCCAAAAAAGGCAAACGCAAAAAGAAAAAGTAACTTGCCACATCATGGAAACCTCCTGGTCGAAGCGACACGATCGAATGCTAGCACTCCCTGCATTTCTTCCGTTCATGCCAAACGAACTGCAAAGTCGTACAGGAGATCCTGATAGCAGAAGAAATATTTCAACCACGACGACACTACGGACACAACGGCAATTCTGCGTTGTGTCCGTAGTGTCGTCGTGGTTCATTTCTGGGATTTCCCAATCGTCTTTGATAACTTCCTCAACTTTGCCGTTCTTCTGAAAGCACTAGGCCAGTTTCTCGGATTGGTTTAGAATGAGCGATCTCTGGTCGAGCCGCCTTGGAAAGGTGGAGAGATAATGGGTCACTCGCTTCTGTTGGCGGGTGACTTGATGCAATGTGAAAGGACTCCACAATGGAATCAACGCTACTTCTTGCCCTCGCCTTAAAAATGGCGGTCGCTTCAAGCATGGGTGTTATGTTTGGTTGGCAACCGATGCCTGATGACGCCTCGAATGGAGGTACGCCGAAAATTGAGTACATCGTTCAAATCGAGCCTGAACTGGCAGCCACTTTGCAAGCAGGGCATTCGATTCCGATCACCAGCGACATACCTGACGACATCGGACCGATCGGGCGTATTCGCATCGTTGTCGGACGCGAGGAACTGCCACGGCAAAAACTCGTCACTCATTTCAAGCCGTGGCCAGTCAAACTATCGTTAGAAGGGCAATCGCGTGAAGGTCAATCTCGCGAAGGAATCGTCGAAACACAACTGAACGTGCCGCCTGTCCAAAGGAGTGGCTCGGGACGTTACGGCCCCCAAGCTGCCAGCAACAATGCGATTTTCCCCCCCGGCAGCAACGTGCCGAACAGTGGTGCAGCGAATACCGCAAATCCCTTGGGACGGACTTTGCAGCACGGTGCCCAACAAGCAAAAAACTTCGCTGCCGAGGTGAAGCAGCCGATTCTTCCGCCCACAGGTAACCAACTCTTCGGCAACGGCGGTTTTAGTGGCCAAGGCGTGCAAAACGCGATCGGCAACACAGCGAATCAGCTTCAAAAAGGTTTGCAGCAAGGTCTAGAACGAGGTGTACAGCAAGTCGCCGATCGGGCAGGCCAAGGTTTGCGTCAAGCGGTTGGCGACGTCGGTCAAGGCGCGCGCGACGCCGCCAATAATTTTGGTCGTTCGCTCTTGCCGCCGTCTTCGCCTCCCCAGGATGGTCATGCCCAAGCTAACCAAACTCGCGCTGGCCAAACTCGAACTGGCCACGATCAAGCAGGCCATAACCACGCGAACGGACAATCGCAATCCCCCGCGACGATCTTGCCTCTCAATTCTCCAACCGCTGGTCAGGCGAATAACGGCTTCCCCTCTGCCAAGGGGCGACGCATCGACCAGCCAATTCAGCCCATCCAACCTCGACGTCAACAAGCAGCACTCGGAGCGCCGCCCGCAAATTTTGCCGGCTCGTCGCCCACTGGCACCAACCCCAACAGTCGGTCAGACCAGCTTGATGCCTCCTGGTCTTCTACCACGAACATTCCGCCAGCAAGTCGCTATGCCAATCAAACCAACCAAGCTCCTGCCTCAAAATCGCAATGGCCAAGTGAGACACACGGCGGCCGCGATGCGTTCGATCTTGCGAACCGTCCGCCTGACAATCGCCAACCCCAGAACACGCTAGGCGTCGGCATGGACGGACCGCAGCTTCTGCCCCTGCAAACACAACCGGCCTCGCAGCAAAACGCCAGCACTCGTTGGCTCACCAATCAGCCAGCCACGCCCGAAATTCGCAAGGAGATGCTAGATCAGCCCGCAAGCAGTGGTATGCAAACCGCCAGCAACGAGCAAGACAATCAACGACAAACGGTCGCTCGGCAGTCGTATGGCAACTCACCGATAGATACGCAACCGCGTGATTACAGTCAAAGACAAGACTCCAACAACGACCTCCTCGGCAACGCTCCCAAAAGCGACCCGGTTTTTCCGCTGTTACTTTCTTGGGTCTTATTAACAGGTTCCGGTGCCGGAAACGCCTTGTTGTGGTGGAGCTACCTCGACGTACGTAACAAGTACCGCGGCGTAGTACAAGGTACGCCAAGTCGACGCGACCGATACGACGATTAGAGTGCGAAAGGCCCTCACAAACAAAACACACGAAGCGTCGTGCCTCTGGCCCGCACCAGCACTAACCGACACGCCCACCACGCCGAATTGCCAGCAATGCCAACAAACAAGTGCCAAGCAAAGCAAACGAAGTCGGCTCGGGCACCGCTGTGATCGACCCCAGCGGAGTCGCAACAACCAGCAAGCCGTGCTGTACTCTCCAATTGGCCAAGTCCACCGCATCCACGTCGCCATCACCGTCCGAGTCGCCATCGAAAACCGTGGCACTCGACATCATACTCATTCGCTTTGATTTGCGTCATTCGCGGCAAGCTTTCCTAGAAAATGTGCGAAAGTCGAACTATACTGCGGCAGTTACAGAAAACGCTTATTTTCAGCGTGACTTGCATCCTTCGAGTGGCCGATGCCCAGCGGAAAGCAGTGGTTTCATGCGGAGTCACGCAACGATTGCCGGATCGCTCGCACGAGTTCAACACTCGTAACGCGCCTGTCGGTTCCGAATTGGACGTTGCCTTGCGATTGGCCGCTGCCCAGGACCGATGCACTCGCATGTAGCTCGCACACTCCGGTGGCAGTGACAATCTGCTGAGCATTCTGTGAATTCACTCCGGCACCCGCGAGCAAAGTGATTCGCTCCTGAGCGTGATCGCAGAGCTGACGAATCAACGGAATCCCTGCTTGAGCAGAGGCTGTTTGCCCCGAAGTCAACAATCGATCGAATCGCAATTCAATCAGCTGGTTCAAGGATTGGATCGGATCTACGACAAGATCGAATGCGCGATGGAAAGTCGTTTGAAGGGAAGTGGCGGCAGTCAACAAGCGTTGACATTGTTCGAGGTCGATCTGCCGCTCTGCGGTCAACGCCCCGAATACGACGCCGCGAACACCAATCGATTGGGCGCTTTCGATGTCGGTTAGCATCGCTTCAAGATCATTCTCTTGGTAGACGAATCCACCCTCATGGGGGCGAATCATCATCATCACAGGCAGTTGAATATCGGCCACGCATTGCTTAACGAGGCCCAAGCTGGGCGTTGTGCCACCCCCTGCCAAGGAGCTACAGACTTCTAGCCGGTCGGCTCCACCCTCTTTGGCGGCGAGAGCTGATTCGATCGAATCAATACAGATTTCCAACAATACTGTCATCGGAACCGCCGGTGGGAAAACGCCCTTGTCAGGTTTTATGCGAATTGCAAAAAAAGTTTTTTGAACCGCCAAGGACGCCAAGGAAAGGTGAGCGGCAGTTGAGAATTTACCAGGTGACGAATTTTTTTCTTGAAAATTAGTGCTTACAAAATAACCACGACGACACAACGGGCACAACGTGGATTATACGTTGTGTCCGTCGTGTCGTTGTGGTTCACTTCTTGGTTTGTGGCAATAACAAAGGTCGGTTGAGGCGGGTAAATTCTCATCTGCCGCTCGCCAAAGATGGAGAAGGGTCTCT
>JAADGD010000087.1 GCA_013152515.1 Planctomycetota bacterium | reverse complement strand
CGCACTCCTCGCCGAACAGGTCACGCAGGTTACCCTCAAAAACGCGCTCACCTCCTATGCCGAGATCGCCGAGTCAGAGAACTACGACTGGCCGCTCGCCGCCTTTTTGCCCAACGTCCTGGCCCATTTCGACCTGCCCGATTGCTATCGAGCCTTGGAGCAAAAGCAGCTTCGTCAAATCGAACCACAAGGGGCGACGAGCACGCCCTTCTAAGGCCAGCGGAGCTTTCGGCGGTAAGGTTCAGGGAATTGGTTTGATCGTGGTAATTTTTTCCCCGTGGGATGGCCAAAAATCGCGCGTGATTTTCTGGTGCTGTCCTACGACTGTGTTGCTGAGAAGATTTACCGACAAACTTCTAATGGCATCCTATTTTCGTAAACGTTGCGTTCCTTGTCGAATCAGCCAGAACCCTGCTAAAGCGCACACAAAAGCAACAGCGAGCCCACCTTGCTTTCCATCCTCGCCGTAGGTCATGTAGGAAAACAATGGAAAAGTGAAAATGCAGAGCAGACCACCAATAATTAATCTCTGCCCCATCCATCGCCTAGGTGGTTTGCTTTTATTTTGCTGCATTGTAGATCAGTTCCTTAACTGTCCAAGTCTCCTCCGCTAGCCCACTTGCCACTGCTGGAGTCATGCCAATTGTACTGTGATTCCGGCAGAAACTGTACCATGCGAAGAAGATATTTTGCATGGCTATGTGATGCTTGAGGCTCTTGCTGTGAGCGCTCGTCAACCGGGTGAATCGCCGGTTGTTCGTGAGCATCGTCAGATTGAACCGTTCCACGTGGCTAGTCGAAATCATGGCTTCGTCAGGATTGCCAAATCGTGTTTTTTTCTTGATGCCCATTATCTTAGCTGGGCTGTAGCGTCCGCCTTTTTGCGAGTTGGCGAATTGCTTGATAGTCACGCCGAAGTCAACGCAGTCGCGTTGCATGCGTGTAGACTGCCAACCCGTCCGTGCTGAGTTGAAAGCGGCCCGTGGTGTTATCGGCCAACTTTTGCGACAGCGTGCAGATTGTGGTCGTGTCACGCTCTCCGACTTGGTGAGCAATCACGAGCTTGGTATTGCGCTCAATGGCAACGGTGGTCCAAGGGTCGCCGCGATCTTCGTTGTAGCCTTTGCTAACTGCGGTATTGTTCTTACAGCCGACAAAACTCTACATCTCATCGACTTGAACGTCTTTTGTTTCGACGCCGCGAATCTTGGTATCCAGGAAGTGTTCGCAGTTGTCGCCGACCAACCGACGCTACAAGAGGCGATCGAAGCGTTCTTTACAGAAGTCAGACAATGTGGATAAGAAAAGTGCAACCAAGAGCAAAGCTCGCCAGCGCACGACGAAAGAAAAGTCGCCGTGGTCGCCAAGAAACGCGGCACTACACCATCATGCCGTTACCGGAGTCGATGTCAGCCTTTGGCAAGAATTGAAGTCGATTGGGCGTGTGGTTCGAGAGGTATAGCGAGAGGGAAAGCAGGCGAGTGAAACGAGCTATAACATCACCAACTTGGAGGCAAAAGTCGGCGTTTTCAGTGAGAGTGTTCGCAGCCATTGGGGCATCGAGAATAGTTTGCACTGGGTGATGGACGTTGTGTTTGGAGAAGACCGTAGTCGCATCGGACAAGGCCACGCGGCAGAAAACAGGAGCTTCCTACGTCGGTTCGTTACCACCTTGCTCAAGCAGGGCACTTGAGATCGACGGGGGAAAATCTTTCTTGGCAACTTGAGTTCGCTTGGGAGCTACGCCAAGTACCTCAAGTGAAGGCAGGAACCATCCCCAGATCGGCCAGTGGATTCTGTGGTTGTCGAGGCGACTTCATTTGAGCTGACTAACGTGTTTGCTGACATGCGGGCCGGAGGCCTGGCGCTTCGTTGTTGGTGTTTGATTGTGGAGGGCTTCGCCGTAACGACTTGATGGTTGTGCTTTGTTCATGTGAGGTTCATACGAGAGCGCGTAGTGTTTTTAGATTCACTACGTCCATGTCACGCCCTTGCTCGTCCTCTTTGGGTGTTTCCAGATACATCGGCACTTTGCGAAACCGTCGATCGTTGAGCAGAAAACGAAAGGGCTCCAGCCCCATTTCGCCTGCGCCTATCGCCGCGTGTCGATCCTTGCGCGAACCGAACGGTCGGAGGCTGTCGTTCAGATGAAACGCTTTGACTTGCTTAACACCGACGGTTTTGTTGAGGCTGCGCATCGTTGCCTTGTAGTTTTTTTCGGTGTCCATTGCATAGCCAGCAGCGAAGACATGGCAAGTATCGAAGCAAACACCTAAGCGTTCAGGATCGCGAGCCAACTCGATAATCTCTGCCAGATGTTCAAATTTCCAACCGAGATTCGAGCCCTGGCCAGCCGTGGTTTCCAGCAGACACCGGGCCGCACAGCCTTTCGTCTGCCGATGCGCCTCGTCCAGCCCAAGAGCTATCCGCTTGAGCCCCGCCTCCTCGCTGCTAGAAGTAAATGCCCCTGGATGGGCGACCACGTAGGGAATGCCGAGTTTCTCAGCCCGTTGGAGTTCAATCACAAACGCGTCGATCGATTTCTTCCACAACTCGTCGTTGGGACTGGCCAGATTGATCAAGTACGAGTCATGCGAGATCGTGTGTTGGATGCCGTACTGGTCGAGTGCCGAACGAAACTTTTCGACGTCGTCGTCGGTGATTGGCTTCGCGCGCCATTGGTTGTTGTTTTTGGTGAACAACTGCACGCAGTCGCAACCCGCCTTGTGCGCAGCGTTGACCGCCTTGAAATAGCCGCCTGCCATCGACATGTGTGCCCCGAGAATTGCCATCCTTGGATTGTGAAGGGTGAAGCGTAGATTGTGAAGAGCTGCAAATGAAGCTTACACCGCTTAAACAGTATTTGACTCTGACAGGAGGCGTGCTTTAGGTTATCCTGTAAGGGTAATCGATAGCCAGACTGTCTCTGTCAGGAACCGACCGGACCCATGAAAATCTTGCTTGCTACGCCCTGCCTCTTGTTGATTGCCTTGTTCGCTTCGCTCAGCCTTGCCAGCACGAGTCATGCGAAGGAGGCCAATTCAACTTCTCCCACGCTCTCCTACAATCAAGACGTTCGCCCGATTCTTTCGAATAATTGCTTCCATTGCCACGGGTCTGATGAGGAAAGCCGTGAGGCAGACGTCCGCCTCGATGTTTCCGGAAGCGTCGATCTGGAAGAGATGATTGCGCGCATTACTTCAACAGACCTCGAAGAGAAAATGCCACCGGCCGACTCGAACAAGCAGCTCAGTCCCGAGCAGATCGAAATTCTCAAGCGATGGATCGCCGCTGGCGCTCCGTACGAAGAGCATTGGGCTTTCGTGCCTCCGCAAGTTCACAACGTCCCGATTTGCCAGGATACGAAGTGGAGCGACCAACCAATCGATCGCTTTGTGCTGGCGCGATTAGAGAGGGCTGGCCTCTTGCCGAAAGCGAAGACTGACAAGCGAACGCTACTTCGGCGTGTCACTTTCGATCTTACTGGCTTACCGCCAACGCTCGACGAAATCCACGCTTTTCTCAGCGACTCTTCGGACAAGGCCTACGAAAATCTTGTCGACCGCCTGTTGGCCCAGCCGCAATACGGCGAACACATGGCCAAATACTGGCTTGACTTGGTGCGGTTCGCCGACACCAACGGCTTGCACCACGATCACTATCGCGAGATGACACCGTACCGGGACTGGGTCATCCGTGCTTTCAACGACAATCTCGGGTTCGACGATTTCATCACCGATCAGATCGCGGGCGATTTATTGGAGGAACCCAGTATTGATCAACAAATCGCCTCTGGATTCAACCGCCTACACTTAATCATCGACGCCGGCACCGCGCTGCCTCAGGAAAGTTTCACTCGGAATGTCGTCGACCGCGTCTCCGCCGTGGGCACAGCATTTCTTGGACTCACCTTGCAATGCGCTGTCTGCCACGATCACAAGTATGACCCGATCACTCGACAGAATTTCTACGAACTCTACGCCTTCTTCAATAATTTTGACGGCGCCCCAGAAACGGGCGGACGCCGAGGCCTCGACTTCAAACGTGGCTTGCAACCTCCGTACCTCGAACTTCCGACGCCGGCACAAGCCGAAGAACGGCAACAACTCGAACGCGAAATCGCGGATCTAGCTGCCAAGATCGAAGCGTTGAAAGCCAAGCCAGACGATGCGGACGCCTTGAAGGCGCTGACAGACCAACTCGCTCAACAGCAAGCAGCCCGGGACGCCCTCGTCACAGCGATTCCAGCGACGCTCGTGATGAAAGAACGGGCAGAAGTTCGACCGACGCACATGCTTAATCGGGGTGTTTATGACCAGCCGGGCGATCTGGTCGAACGCAATACGCCCGCCTTCTTGCCACCGATGGTAGAAAAAGAGGGGCCAAAGACACGCCTCGATCTGGCGAAATGGCTCGTCGCGCCGTCGCATCCGCTGACTGCCCGCGTCGCGGTCAATCGATTTTGGCAGCAGTTGTTCGGTGTCGGCTTGGTCAAAACTTCCGAAGACTTTGGAGCCCAGGGCGAGGCACCCAGCCATCCTCAACTGCTCGACCATTTGGCTCTGCAATTCGTCCAGTCTGGGTGGAATGTGAAATCGCTGATGCGATCCATCGTCCTCTCGCAAACCTATCAACAGTCCTCACAGGCCTCTCGCGAAGAGTATGTTTCCGATCCCGGCAATCGCCTGCTCGGTCGTGGCTCACGTTTCCGCATTGATGCCGAAATGATCCGCGATCAAGTTCTCTCGGTAAGTGGTCTGCTCAATCCCACCATGTACGGCAAGAGTGTAAAACCACCCCAGCCTGCCGGCCTCTGGAAAATCGTCGCGATGCCGAGCTCCTACCCACGGGTTTTCCAATCTGACACAGGCGATCAAATCTATCGTCGCAGCGTCTATACCTTTTGGAAACGAGGCCTGCCACCGCCACAAATGACGATCTTCGACGCACCCTCGCGCGAGAGTTGCATCGCTCGCCGCGAACGGACCAACACACCACTGCAAGCATTGTTGCTGATGAACGAAGAGCAATATTTCGCTGCTGCAAGGCACTACGCACGGACGCTACTTCAGCAAACCGATCTCAACGACGAAGAAAGAATCCGTCAAGCTTACGAATCGATTACCTCGCAACGGCCAGACGACGCGACACTGAGCGAACTTCAAAATGCCCGGGAAGCCTTCCGGCAAATTTACACCGCCGATCCAGCCTCCACCCAGGCAATGCTAGGTGGCAGCGAAGATGCAGAACTAGCGGCGTGGACGATGCTCGTCCACTCGCTCCTCAACCTCGACTCGACCAAAACCCGAGAATAGGCATTACCCATGAAGCCCCTGCAACAATTCAACGACCTAGCAAGCCGCCGCCAATTCCTGAAAAGCTCGGCGATGGGGCTCGGCACCGCCGCTTTTGGCGCGCTCGTCGCCAGAGCCCAAACGACCGGGGCCCAAACAGCCGGGGCAAGCGTCGGCACGCATTTCCAGCCCAAAGCGCGGCGCGTCATCTTTCTGTTCATGGCGGGTGCTCCCAGCCAAATCGACCTGTTCGATTACAAGCCTGATCTACAGAAGCAGTTCAGAAAACCCTTGCCTGCGAGCATTAGCCAGGGACAACGCGTCACGGCGATGACGCTAGGCAAAGAACAACTCGTAGCGCCTTCGATGTTCAAGTTTTCTCGCCAAGGCAAAAACGGCGTTTACATGAGCGAGCTGTTGCCGCACCTGTCGACCGTCGTCGACGACCTCTGCCTCATCAAATCGACGCATACCGACGCGATCAACCACGACCCGGCCAAAACGCTCATTTGCACCGGTTCCGAAATCCCCGGCAAAGCAAGTCTTGGCTCCTGGCTGAGCTACGGCCTAGGCCGCATGAACGAAAACCTGCCTGACTTTGTGGTGATGAACTCCGCCTTTTGGACCGGCGGCACAGGCAATGTCCAAGCCCTCTACAGCCGCCTGTGGGGATCGGGCTTTTTGCCGTCCAAGCATCAAGGCGTTTCGTTCCAGCCCTCGGGCGATCCGGTTCTGTTCCTCTCGAATCCTCCCGGCGTGAGCAAAGAGAGCCGCCACCGGATGCTCGACCTCGTGACCAAACTGAACCAACAGCATCTCGACGAAATAGGCGATCCCGAAATTCAAACCACGATCGCCCAACAAGAGATGGCCTTTCGGATGCAAACTTCGGTGCCCGAACTGACCGACCTGTCGCAGGAGCCCGAACATATCCTCGATATGTATGGCCCCGAGGTCGGCAAGAGCGGCTCGTTTGCTCGCAACTGTCTGCTCGCTCGCCGAATGATCGAACGCGACGTGCGATTCATTCAACTTTTCCATCGCGGCTGGGACCACCACGTTGGGTTGCCGAAGAAGCTGCGAGGCCAAGCCTACGACGTCGACCAACCGTGCGCCGCACTGCTGAAAGATCTCAAGCAGCGAGGGCTGCTGGACGACACGCTTGTCGTTTTCGCCGGTGAGTTCGGTCGCACTACCTACGGCCAAGGCAATCTCACCCAAACCAGCTACGGACGCGACCACCATCCCCGTTGTTTTACGACCTGGATGGCCGGCGCGGGCATCAAGGGCGGCATCACGTACGGCCAAACCGACGATTTCAGCTACAACATCGTCGAAGACCCGGTCCACGTCCGCGACTTCAACGCCACGATCCTGCACCAACTTGGCATCGATCACAATCGGCTGACGTTCCCGTTCCTCGGCCTCGACCAACGTCTCACCGGCGTCGAAGAGACGCATGTGATCAAAAGGATTTTGAGCTAAAGCAAAACACGTATTCCCGCGCACACAACCCCAGCCCAATAATTCATGTAACGCAAGCAAAAGTAGCGCAACTAAAAGTAGCGCAACTAAAAGTAGCGACGCGGCTATGCCGCGATCAACAGCACCCCCCAACAAACGCCCCTACCCCTTCCCCCACTCGATCGACAAAAAACGCCGCCACGCAAAAACAAGTGCAACAACCCCAAGCAGCCCCAGAGCCACGGTCACTCTCGCCAAGCTTGCGGTCGTCAGTTCCTCTCTACTGATTATGAACAAAAAAGGGAGTAAAAACATGCCCGAAAAGTAGATCAGAGCCAACACGGTCACGGCCAGCCAACTCCTTCTAATCAAGGCAATCGAAGCAAGAACCCCTGCGCCAAAGATCAAACCTCCACCCGTGAGAAAGCAAAGACTCGGTATCCACGGCGTAATCTCAAAAACGGCATTCCGATACAGGAAATAAGTAATCATCGCCAGCGGGAGTGTCATGCAAAGCGAAACGCCCAGATCGCCAAGCAGACTACAGAAAAAATCGGTGCGTAGCGAGCGTCGCGACACGGGACGCAACAGCTCGTAAGCAAAATGCTTGAGGCGAAAATGCCAGGTAAGGCTCGAACCAAAAAGCCAAAGCATGCCGACAAAAAGTGGTGCTACCAGTACCAGAACGAGATACGTATCGGGATCGTTTCTGTCACGCACAACGACATATCCCAGACACGTACCGATGGCGATCGTTAAAATCATCTTTTGCAAGCGGCCCATTCCCGGCGTTGCCGCATGCCAAAGCGAAATGCGTTGCGATTGTTGGTTGCCGTGAAACCCTCGCGCGATTTGTCGGTCCAAGATGTTGCTCACGATCTTCAGTGGCCAATGCGTCTGGACATTTTGTTTGTTATTTGCTTCAGCGGCAGACTTGATGTCGGCGAGGTTCACCGGCATCGTTCTACCCGACTCGGCCATTCGCAAGGGCAACCGTGCAAGGTAACGTAATACGACGAGAATCGTCAGGCTGGAGAGTACCAAGACTGCCGCGCAGATCCCTGGAAAATCGCCGAGCAGGAAGGCGTCGATTTTCGGTGCAAAGTACATCAGAAGCAAACCCTCAGCATACGGACCAAAGCCGATGCTTAATCCGAAGAGAGCGCCAACAAGGCCCTCCTTCTTTCTAACTCCTAGAAAAAGCAGAAACCACCAGCCCATACTCGCTAGCACTAGCAGGCAAGCCGAGAGGGCGGGCAACATTCTGCTGTTGCCTGCGGATAGGCATAGAGTGCCCAGGAGTATCGCGGCGGTGACAATTCCTGCCGGGACGAGCAGATGGCTAGCGGTAAACCGAGGGGCAATTCGCCCCAGAAAGAGCGAAGTCTGCCCAGCGAAATGAAAATAGACGATGGCAAAGAGCAGCGTTAGCGCAAACCCAAGAAGCCCCAAATTGGTCACGCGACTTGTCGAATAGTACGAGCGGAGTACCCGTTTGTTGGGCAAGATCGAGCGTACGCGCTCGAGCGCGAATTGATTGACGTAAACAGTCTGCAAGTTGGGCATGTCACGCAAGAGGGCCAACCCGGCGTCGGTGACCGAGTTTTTCGGTTCGTTGGGTTTCGGAAAGGCAGCGACCGAATGCGGCAAAAGTATCAGGGTGCGCAGTTGGGGTAATCGCGATATTTCGCGCAAGTCGCGATCCGAAAATTGTTTGATACCCTCAAGCTTCAGCGTCTGAAGTTTTTTTAGATTTGCCAGTTTTCCGATGCCTTCAAGCGACTGGCAACTGGTGATGCTTAGTCGTTCTAGCTCGGCAAGCTGTGCGAGTCGAGCAACCCAAGGCTTGTTGACCGGCTGCGAAAGAATTTCGAAGTGGCGTAGTTTTTGGAACTGACTTAGCCAACCAAAGTCGAGGTCAGGTAAAAAGCCGGCAAATTCGATCTCGACGATCTCGGTCGCGGGGGCGCACTCCTTGATCAATTCCTGGGCGTTGATTTCGTCGATGTAGACAGCGTTTCCCTGAACGCCTTCGATCGCGCGGGCCAAATGCCGCATTTTGTCGCCCAACAGACTCATGAAACTGAGTGAACCAATTTCTTGCAAGCGTCCTTCGGCTCGCAGTTTTTGAAACTTCTCGTAAGAGTGAACTCGCGAACCGGTGGCCTTGAAACGAGGATAGCTTTGACGCATTCTGTTATCGTTGTTCGTCGAAATCACGTAAGCGACCGCAGCGAGCAGCGCGAGCGTAACGACCAAAAACAAAGGACGTCGTACATAAGTCACCCCGACCCAATAGAGCTGATTACGCATCGTGAACCTCCAAGTAAATCTCTTCGAGATTCAAGTCCTCGACCGTGACCTGGGCCTGCCAACGCTGCCGTAGACTTTCGAGAAGCTCGTCATTGATTTCGGCGACTGCGATCAACGCATCGCAGCCATCGACTTCGATCCGTAAGGCGCCGGGCACTTGCAGCGTGGCGGGAAGCTCGGCAGCGGCGGTGATTCGTATTCGCTTGACCTGCTCTTTGAGTTCGTCTAATTCGTTGAAATACTCAATTTTTCCGTCGCGGAGAATGGCGACATGCGTGGCGACTCGTTCGAGATCGGAAGTGATGTGTGTTGAAAAGAGGACCGTGTGTTGCTCGTCGCTCGTTAGCTCGACCAACGATTTGAGAAACTCGCGACGCGAAACCGGGTCGAGGCTGCCGACCGGTTCGTCGAGGATGAGCAATTCGGGACGGTGGCCGAGCGCCATCACTAACGCGAGTTTTTGCTTTTGCCCCGTCGAAAGCGTCCCCACACGCTGGTCCCACGGCACGTCCCACTGCTGCACTAGGTTCTCAACCAACGCATCGTCCCAGCGGGGATAAAAGGCAGCCGTGTAACCGACCATCTGCCGAGCCTGCATCCAGGCGAACAGGGTAATGTCTTGCGGCACATAGCCGAGTCGGCTTTTGGTTTCGACAGACAAATCCCAGTAATCGTCGCCGCCGAGTCTGATTTCGCCATCGTCGATTTTTAGCAGGCCCAGCAAACATTTCAGCAGCGTTGATTTGCCCGAACCGTTCGAGCCCAACAGCCCGACGACTGCTCCGCGCGGAATTTGCAGATCGAGTCCTTTCAAGACCGCCTTCTTGCCAAAGCGTTTCCAAACATTTTGTGCGTGGATTTCTAACGGTTCCATCTCTAGCGGCCCCATGTCATTGCTCCTTCAGCATCGATTCTAAAATTTCAAGAATTTGGGAATTACTCAGCCCAAGCTGCTGGGCTCGTGTGATCAGCGGGCGAGAGAGTTCTTTCAACTCTTTTTTTCGCGACGCGAGACTCGCCTTAGATGCAGGAGCCAAGACCCTCATGCCACGTCCGCGGACACGTTGCAAAACGCCATCCGCTTCGAGTCGCGTGTACGCCTTCGAGACAGTCATCATGTTGACCTGAAGGCCCGCCGCCATTTGACGAATGCTAGGGAGCAAGTCCCCCGGCGTCAGCCTTCGACTGGCAATCATCGTGCAGACCTGCTCCATGATCTGCCGATAGATCGGTACCCCCGAGTCGGTATGGATTTCAAAAGGTAGTGGGCTTCGCTGCATTGGTGCATTATTGCAATGATGCACCTGTGAGGCAAGTCGCACATGCAAATTTATGGAACCTGTTGAGTCGACTGGCAAAAATGCCTACAATTGTGCGTTGATAAGGGTAACAATGGCCCTTTCGTCTTTGCCGACGTCGCTAATCCTCATGCTCCAACAACCAGCAACAACCTTATGCAACGCACTTTTATTCTTCTGAAACCCGACTGTGTCCAGCGCCGCCTGATGGGCGAAGTCGTCTCGCGATTTGAAGCGAAAGGGCTCAACTTTGTCGCGATGAAAATGCTGAGGATCACGCCCGAGCTTGCTAAGCAGCACTATGCCGAACATGTCGACAAGGGCTGGTATCCCAACCTCGAAAGTTTTATTACTGGCGGACCGGTCGTCGCGGCTGTTTTGGAAGGCCTGGAAGCAATCAAGGTCGTCCGTGAAATGTTGGGGGCCACTAGTGGCCTGAATGCGGCACCAGGTACGATCCGCGGCGATTTCAGTTCGAGCCAGCAGATGAATCTCGTCCACGGGTCGGACGGACCCGAGTCGGCAGCGCGAGAAATGGCGCTCTACTTCAACGACGACGAGCTGTGCGACTTCGAGCCGACGATCACCCAGTGGATGCGAGCTGCGGACGAAGACTGAGCCATTCGCTGTACATATAAGATAGCCGGCGAGCTACGTCTCGCCACCGTGCTTGCCGTTGGTGTTTGCAGTCGGCGAGTCGTAGCTCGCCGGCTATCGAGTCGCTTACAGCGTTAGCAGCGACATGCTGACGTGCATCATGCGATCTTCGAGCCGAATCGCGTCGGCATCAACATGTTCGAACGTGACGGTGAGGTACTCCAGCCCCGGTGCGTAGGCAATCGTAAAATTTTGCCCGACGATGATCGAGGGAACCGTGATATGCGAGAAGCCGAATTCGCTCTTGCCTAGTGCCGATTTTACGCCACCAACGACGATGTTCGTGATTTCACCAGCTCCGTCGATCACCTGCGAACAGAGCTTGCCGAATTTTTCTTGCAGCAAGCCTTCGACGGCACTGATGACGAAACGCTCAGCCATATTTACGCTGATGAATCCCGACACTTTTCCGTGAACACCGATCATACCGGTGATCATGCCCGACTCTTTTGTCGGCATCGCCGAAACGCCGACACAACGTATCTCGGTATCACACATACCCAGGGCGTTTTCCACGGAATCCTTTACCGCCGAGAATAGCAACGGATTGATAGCGAGGCTCGAAAGCGCATGATCTTGCGCGACATTTGCTTCAGCGACTGCGGCCATACTTTTTTCCTTGCACGATGGGGAGCTTACGCCCCTGATGATTATTCGTAGCTGGGCAAGTATGGGTTATCGTTGTATGCGATGCGGCGGCAGCAGTCTCTCCTCTAGCCAACAAGAACTCCTAGTAAAGCTCACAACTGTTACAGGCATGGAAATCAGGCGCTCACGCAGCGGGAGGTTGGCCGGAAAAACGTTTTTTGACCGAATCAAAGATTGGAGCCGTTTTAGAGAATTCTTAACAGACAGTTATTCACGCACACCTGCTACTCTGAGCTGCCTGAAATGGCGATCCCATCTCGATCTCTTATTTCCGGAAAGTTGAATACACCCTAGTGCTTTGTCACAACTAAAAATTGGGATGCGAATAATAAGTCGCTTTGGCGCTAGCCACGGTTTTTGCAGGAGTAACCGGGGCTAGCG
>JAADGD010000038.1 GCA_013152515.1 Planctomycetota bacterium | reverse complement strand
CCAGTCATCGAAACATTGCGTATCGTGGGCGTTTTGAAGGCGCCACGATCTTTTTCCTCGCCCGTCACCACAAATCGGCCAAGGTCCGGCTCTTCAGCATCCATGCCAACACCCAAGTTGTGGTACTTTTCGTCGGCAAAGTTTGCGCCCAAATGACAGGCCGTGCAGCCTGCTCTGTCACTAAAAAAGAGCTGGCCGCCGCGGATGGCACTTTCGCTGATCGCGTGAGCGGCGAGTGGCTCTTTCAGTTTGGTGTACTCCGCCCATAGATCATTATCTTCCTCTTCCAAATCGGGCTCTTCTTTTGCTTTTTCTGCTTCGATAAACTTTAGATCCTCAGCATACGACTTTTCAAACGTAGCGACTTCTTGGTAGAAGTCCCACGGCGCTGGACCGGTGACGATCGCCCGTTCAAAACTGGCGATCGCTTTGCCAACATTGTCGATCGTAACGCCCTCGTCGAAAACGGCCTCGAACTGTTTGACGTACCCGGCGATGCTTTTGAGTGTTTCGACGCAAGCTTCGTGTGTGTTGGCCATTTCGATCGGATTAGCAATCGGGCCGACCGCTTGTGCTTCGAGCGATTCGGCACGTCCGTCCCAAAACTGTGGGCCGCTGAGAATGCGGTTATAAGCAATCGGTGAATTGCGTCCGCCTTGCTGGCCATCAACGCCGATGCCGAATTGCGTGTTCTTGGCAAAGCCAAACGTAGGATCGTGGCAGCTAGCGCAGCTGATCGTATTGTCGCTCGACAAACGAGTGTCGAAATAAAGCTGACGGCCGAGTTCAATTTTGGCGCGGGTGAGAGAGTTTTCGTCGATGCCCTGAATTTCGGCGGCCCCAGCGGCGAGACCCAAGGGCAACTCGGGCTTGAGCGTTACGTGATTCTTGGGATCGGCTAACCAAGCTTCAATTTGTGCAATCGTGAGTTCGCCCTCTCCGGGGATGCCGGTGAGGAGGTCGCCACTGCCAAGGAGGACCGATTCGGGTTCGGACTTGGATTCGGGTTGGGGCTTTGGTACGGTTTCAGTTTGGGTGACTGGTTGGGGTTCGGATTTTGGCTGGGGTTCGGGTTTGGCTGGAGTGGTTTTTTGGGGTTGAGGGGTTGCTTCCCCGCCCGCTGAAGCGAGCTCGCCGGGCGGGTTGGGATCGTTGGGCTGATTTTGCATTGCTTTGTTAATCAACAAAGCAACGGCGACCAAAAAAATGACAATTGCTATAAATCTTCCCATGTTTCTTTCCTCTCCCAAATCTCCGAGGCGAACGCCTGCGGCTCACTACGACATTTCACAAAAAAGATACACGCATAAAAAGATCTCGATCTGCTCTGTAGAAAACCTTGGCACAGGGCGTTTTGAAAAGAACCACAGAGGACTCAGAGGAACACAGAGAGATTTTTCTGCCGTAAATACGCTGTCTTTTTCTCCTCTGTGTCTCTCCGTGTCCTCTGTGGTTCAATAAAACAGGCTGTGAAAAAGAGGTTTTCTACAGAGCAATCTCGCTCTCAAAAAACTCTAACTGCTCTGGGCGTATTCTTTTCCAAAAAACTCTTTGCTGCTTTGCGGGTCGGGCTTAATCGTGGCCTTTCCTTTTTGCCAATTCGCAGGACAGACTTCACCGTTTTCCTCGAAGTATTGCAGCGACTCGACCATCCGCAGCGCTTCGTCAATGCTACGACCTAGGGGCAAATCGTTGACGACTTGGTGTCGGATCACGCCTTCTTTGTCGATCAAGAACAATCCACGTAGCGCTATGCCACCTTCGAGCAACACGTTGTAATCGCTGGCAATTTGTTTGTTCAGGTCGGCTACCATCGGATACTGAATCTCCCCCAAGCCACCTTCACTACGCGGTACGTTTCGCCAAGCCAAGTGGGTGAAATGGCTGTCGACCGAACAACTCAACAATTGCACGCCTAACGCTGCAAACTTCTCGTTCGCATCGCTAAAAGCGATAATCTCGGTGGGACAGACAAAAGTAAAATCGAGGGGATAGAAAAACAGCAGCACATGCTGACCCTTGTACTGCGAGAGCGAGATTTCTTGAAACGATCCGTCAGGCATGACCGCCTGGGCAGTGAAATTGGGGGCTGGCTGAGTGACGAGATTGCTCATGGTAATTTCTTTCTTAACAGGTTCCAATACAACAACATGTACGAATAAAGAGTGGCTGCCCCTCCTCCAAAACGTCGGAGGAGAGGAAGAATGAGCACACTACGCCTTGAGTGCTGCTAGTGCGGCATCATAGTCCGGTTCGTCGGTGACTTCGCTGACATATTCGACATGAGTCACTTTGCCCTCGGCGTCGAGGACGAAGATCGCGCGGCATAGGATCAATAGCTCTTCGATCAGCGTACCCCAGTTTTTGCCAAAGTTGCGGTTCTGGTAATCGCTGCCCGAACGGAGGTTGGTGATGTTTTCGGCACCACAAAAACGATTCATGGCAAAAGGCAGGTCGAGGCTGACCGTGACGGCGTTGACTTGGTCGCCCAGTTCGCCCAAGGACTCGTTGAACTTTTTGGTTTGGATGGCACAGACTCCCGTGTCGAGCGAAGGGACAACACTCAGCAGCGTGGGTTTGCCTTTGAGATCGGCCAAGGTCAGCTCTTGCATGCCATCTTCGAAGTAGTGCAACGTAAAATCGGGGGCAGCTTGGCCAACGGCGACAGCTTCGCCGGCTAGGGTCAACGCATTGCCTTGAAAGGTAATCACTCCGGAGCGAGACATCGGATTTTTCCTTTTTGGTGGGTGAATTGGTATGTGAAAGGTGGGAAATGTCAGCAGAAGGAGTGGCGCTCACGCGGCCACAAGCCTTCAGTATCGGCTTTTGATGGGCAAGTGCAAGGGCCGAGCGGCGATTCCGAGACTCGGGGGGATGCTGTGGTGGTCCCGAGGGACTGCGGAGGACTGCGGAGGGACTGCGGCTTCCGCCTGCAGCTAAGAAAGAGGGGTGCCGTTCATTCGCGGAGAGCTTGGCGGTAGCAGTAGTCAAATAGCAGTTCCCACTCGCGCTGCTGGAGCTGTCGGCAGCGGTCTGCTTCTGCTCCACCGTTGTGGAGGGCCGATTGACAGGCGTCGACGAAATCGAAGGGATCGAAGTCGGCGGCCAGCAGCTCGTAGACGGGGTGCGAACCGACTTTACGAAACCAGTATTTGGCGTTGGAAAAATCGCCTTCGCGACGGTGCATGATGCCGTGCCAAAAGCTGCCCTCGATGGTCTCGATGCTTTGGCTCAACGTGTGCGAATCGTCGAGAAAATCGTAAAGCAACCACATCGCCGACAGGCAACAACGAGCGTTGTCGGTATCGACCACCTTCGCATGGGCAAACGCCTCGTCGACCGAAAGTGATTGCAGACGGTCACGATTTGCCTCGTCAGGCGATCCTTCGTCGAGCGCGCGGAGGCGTTCGATCTGAAGCAACTCGCCAAACACCGGGCCGTAGTCAATGTTCATCAGGTCTGAATCCTAAAGGTATTCCGAGAAACTAGCGGCGTATCGTGACCATCGGGTCCATGATTTCCCGGGCAAGTCGCTCATACCGCGTCGCCGAATCTTCTTCGCCTTGTGCCTCGTGCATAGCTGCTAAATTGCTGTACGAAACCTGGAGCGTCTCGTCTTCGAGCAAGCCGCTCGACACTGCCTGTTCGATCAACTCGACACCCGCTTCGGTAACTTTGATCGCCTGTAGACGGTTGCCTTGGTTCCAATACGAAACACCCATACTCACCAGCGCATCGCCGTGCTGTTGAGGCGCAGCCATCGTCGTGACGGGAACCGGATTGAGCAAACGGTCGGCCGCCTGGTCGTACCACTGGCAAGCGGTGAGGTGGTCTTCATAGTGAACGGCATGAACCGCACCAATTTGGAAGTAGAGCCGACCCAATAAATAGGCCGTATCGGGCAATTCGTCGCGTCCTTTCGCCAACTCGGCTAGCTGGAGATCGGCCAACTCGCCTAGGTGGATAGCACTATCGGGCTTGCTACGGCGATGTTCGATTTGCGCACCGTGAAAATAGGCTAAACCGAGCTGCCAATCGTACTGGCCGACGGCCAGCGAATCGAGGGTGCCGGTCTTGATTTCGGTGACCGTTTCTTCGGCCTCTTCGATCCAGAGCAGCGGATTGATCGGTTTCTCCAAGTTGGCTGCGGCAGCCAACGAGCTGACCGCGACCTGCAATCGCAGCGGCAAATACGACGAATCCTCAGCAATCAATGCCTCGGCGAGTGCCGAAGCGCGTTCGATCCATTGCGGCACCGATTCGTCCTTTTGCTGCCAGTCGCCGACAGAAATTTCGACCGCGACCGCCAGATGGGCTTCGACCAATAGCTGCTTGGCAGGTAATCGTACAAGCGGATCGTCGTCTACGGCCAATCGGTCGGCAATTTCGATCGCTTTGGAATGCAGTGGCATCGCTCGTTTCGCCACTTTTTGCGAGCCAAGCGAAGCGAGCAATCCCATCTCGTTGAGTGCCTGCGCGCGAATGAGGGGAGCAATGCCGGGTGTTTCAAGTACGTGTTGCACCTTTTCAACGGCCTGATCGTAACGGGCCAACTGACGCAGGCATTTGGCCCATTGCAAACGGAAAGCTGCGTTTTGAGAGTCCAACTCCACCGCTTCGGCAGCATAGCGTTCGGCGGTGATCGCTTTGCCGGTTTTTAAGTGGATCTCGGAGAGCTGCGCGCGGACGGTGCCCAAGTTGCGATCCAGTCGTAGTGCGGCTTCTAAATCAGCGATGGTATTGGCGAAGTGATACTTGGCGTTTGCTTCGGCTCGCCACAAAAACGGCTCGGCTTGAATCGACTGAATCAAGATACGGTCGACGCGAGGGCTTGCACTCGTTTTCGAATCGTCATCGCTAGCGATCGCTAGCCCTATCTCTTGAGCGGCAAAACGCAACTCGACACCATGCTCGGGAAACACCTGAGCGATAGCGGTTCCCTCTTCGTCCAACGTAGTGACAGGTCGCAAGCGTTGAAGATTCAGTTTGTGAATCAACGTCGACGTGCTCGTCGGTTTGGCGAGCTGGACCAAAATCGACTCGACTTGGTTGCCGTCAAAGCGAACGATGACCGCTGGCAGATTATCGAAGCGGTATTTCAGTTCGGCCGCCTGCGTGTCGTCGCTGCGCGGATCGCCCCAAGTACGCAGCACGTTAATGCGATTGGAAATACCCGGCGTGATGCCGTGGAAGCTGGCCACTTCGATTTCGGCCATCGTAAGGAGTTCTGGCGATTCGTCGGCTGAGGAGGAAGACCCTGCTGGCGATCCTGCAGACGACACTTTCGGCGATTTCACTTCGGCGCAGACCGAGTCCTCTCGCTTCGATACTTGGGCAATCGCTTGTGGTTCGGCCAAGTCGGGTATGTTTGGCGAGACCGTAGCGATTGGCTGAAGCACACTTGCTTCGTCCTCGGGGTCCGTAGCTGGTGGCGTTTCACCTTCCACAAGTTTTTGGTCGGCGATGACGATTGATTGCTCGCGCAGCGCATTTGGCGCGCATTGTCCCTCGTCTTGTGCCGACGGGGCCTCGTGATTTGGCTGAGCCAGAGCGCAAAATGTTGTTGCACTGCTCGCCCAAGCGAAATGAATTGCCAACAACACCATCGCGGTCTGACGCAGCGTGCAGGCTCGCTTGGTCCCTTCGGCCCAAGTCTCTACAAAATGGCCCCCTCGCATAGAACTCTCCCCCTCAACGAACCAGTGTGCGAATTTGCGAGTCGCAACACGATACGTTGGTGGCCATCCCCCGGAGGCGACGGCGGTTGAATAAATGGATAGGTCAGGCGCAAACTTGAAGAGTGCACCTTATTATCGTCCCTTATCGGCCATACGAGTTGCACGCATCGCAACAAATATGCCGGAGAGCGAAAAAAATGGGATTAGGCAAAAGCGACGATGGCACTGCTGGCGTGCGAAAACCTCGTAGCCCTCGGCTCTGCCGGGGGATCGTGTTGGGTGTGCTGCTGGGTGCAATGTGAAGTGGCCCGATTTATCCCTCGGCAGAGCCGGGGGCTACGAGCAATTGAGTACCAGCAATTGAATCAGAATATCGCTAGCGGTGTTGAATTCTTCGCGACCAGCCGCGTCCAGTGCTGCTTGTAATGCCTCGACCTGCACAACAGTAAACGGCACGGCCGCGCCGGGCGACGGAACATGTGGCACTAAACGCGTGGCAATCGTTGCCAGTAGTTGCTCGATGCCTGTGCTGGTTACGGCACAAGTGCCGATGATTCTTGGGTCTTTGGTGGTGGCCCTCTTGGCGAAGTCGGCGGCGAAGTCGGCGACGAGGTCGATCTTGTTGATGACGATTTGCGTTCGTTCGGAATTAAGCGACACGTTCACTGCTTGCGCTTGTTGCGTAGCTTGTCGCCAAATCGAATCCTCACCAAACGAGCAAATCGCCGCGGCATCGAGTACCCAAACCACCAAGTCGGCAACGGCAAGTCGCTCGCGGGCGAGTGTGATTCCGGCGGTTTCGATTTTGTCGGTCGTTTTGTGCAGCCCAGCAGTATCGCTCAGCTCGACGGGCCAGCCGTCGATCGCCGTGGCTGCCGAGATCACGTCGCGCGTCGTGCCAGGTTGATCGAAGACGATCGCCCGTTCGTAGCCGACCAAGGCGTTGATGAGACTGCTTTTGCCGACATTGGGCTGACCGGCTATCACGACGCACCACGGCTCGGTCAGGTGGCAGCCCAACTCGCCTCGCTGCAACAAACACTCGAGTCGCGCAACTGCTTGGGTTATGCTGCCGTTCTCCAAGCTAGCTACTATTGCTTCGATCTCGCCCCGCAACGCGCCGTGGTACTGAGCCAACAGAATCGTCGCTGCGCGAAAGGTCGTCGCTTGCGTCATCGCAAAATGCGCCGACGCGGCAATCGGGCAGTCATACTCGCGAGCCAACCACAGTTCGGTATCAATCGCCGTGCAGCCGGCGTTGGTCAGATCGGCGACAATTTGAGCCGACGATTGCCGGCCGCCGTGACAATGGATTTCCAAGCTCTTATCGGTGTGTCGACAAACGATCAAGTCTTCGCCGATACTGCTGCCTGCGGGGTCGCTCACCCATTGGCCGTAGACAATCCGCCCTACGGGCTGGTCGCTCAACGCACGTTGGTTGGCCGCTCGAAAGAAACGACCGGCTGCCGACACGGCCGTGTTGCCTTCGACCGCGACGACCGCGACCGCGCCGCGACCGCTGGGAGTGAGGACGCAGACGTGGGTGATGTCGCGCTGGCTCACGACAATTCCTCGGCTAGCGTGGCGATGCCAGACAACACGAGGTTGGGGAGGTGGCGAGGTTTTTGAATGTCGCTGGTGAGATGCGCGACCAGTCGTGACGCTTCTCCGCCAGTGAGAAATAGTTGAGGTGGTTCAGGGCATTCGCGCCGAATGCGGGCGACCAGCTCGTAGACTGCGCCGACGATGCCCCAGTAAAGTCCAGCAGAAATCGCCGCTTGCGTCGACTTGCCGACGACTACTGGCGGGCTTGCAAAACTTTCCGCCGTCAACTGCGGTAAGGTTGCTGTCCCCGAATGCAGAGCCGTTGCCGCCAAAGTCGTTCCCGGAAAAATCGCCCCGCCTTCAAATGCGCCATCTGGCGCAATCAAATCGACCGTACAAGCGGTTCCCAGATCGACCACGATCGCCGGCTGTTGCGGTGGACGCAGACGATTGACAGCCACAGCGTTGAGCAAGCGATCGATGCCGACACGCTCGGGTTGATCGACTCGGACTTCGATGGGCAAATCGACATGCGTCAGCACACGCAGATCGCCAGCAAAAATCCCTTGTACCGCAGCCATCGCCCCTGGATGCACCGAAGCCACGAAGCGTCGCGACTCGATCGCGCCGACCTGCTCGATCCATTCACTGATTTCGGCATGGAGGTCGGCTTCGCCGCGATGAGAAACCGCCAGCGTTTTTTCAGGCTGGGGCAACTGCGGAGCGGCGATGGGAAACAAAGTCCGCTCAATTTCTGTCGTGCATTCGCCCGGCGGCGGAAACCAGCCAAGCTTCACGCGGCTGCTGCCAACATCGATTGCTAAGAAACCGCTCGGCGTGCTGACGCTTCTGTCGCTGGCATTCATGTCGCTTGCCGTTGGGCGTTTAGTACGGAGTACGTGCGGTCCATCAACACTTTGAGACCCTGCCCCGTGACCGAAGAAAACAACAGCACCTCGCAGCCGCTCGCTTCGGCCAATTGCTGCTGAATCTCTTCGGCATTTGGCAATTCCGCTTTGCTCACGGCAATGATTTCGGGCCGATCGGCCAAATCGACGTCGTAGAGTTTTAGCTCCTGACGCAATGACAAATAGTTTTCGACTGGGTCGGTTCCATCCATCGGCAGCGGTTCGACCAAGTGGACCAGTACACGCGTCCGTTCGACATGACGCAGAAACTCGTGCCCGAGACCGACACCAGCATGCGCTCCTTCGATCAGGCCGGGGATATCGGCCATCACCATCGTGCGGTCCATGTCGATCTGGATGATGCCAAGATTGGGAATCTTGGTCGTGAACGGATAGTCAGCGATCTCGGGCCGCGCACGCGACACCCGACTCAACAGCGTACTCTTGCCGGCGTTCGGCTTGCCGAGCAGACCGACATCGGCGATTACTTTCAGCTCGAAGGTCAGCCGCCGTGACTCGCCTATGCCACCGCGAGTAAAATCCCGCGGCGCCTGATTGATGGACGACTTGAAACGCGTGTTGCCTTTACCGCCGCGCCCGCCTTGGGCAGCGACAACGCGCTCGCCATCGGCGGCGAGATCTTTCAGCTCAAAATCACCTGCCGTGTCGATGAGTACCGTCCCTGGCGGTACGTGGATCGTTAGATCGGCGGCGTTGGCTCCGTGCCGATTACCGCCACTGCCGGGCGTGCCCGACTTGGCCCGCCAATGCTTGCGATGCACCAGTTCCGCCAAACTATCCACGCCCGCCTGGGCTACCACGATCACACTGCCACCGTTGCCACCGTCACCGCCATCGGGCCCACCGCGCGGCACAAACTTCTCACGCCGAAAACTCGCGCAGCCATCCCCTCCTTTGCCAGCTTTGACTTCGACGGTAACGCGATCAACAAACATAGGGAAATGACGGAATGATGGGATGACGAGGGAAAATGACTACAGGATATAGAACAAGGAATGCTGAATGACTAAGTGCCTATCCCAAAACTAAATTCACCTAGGAAATAAGCGGAAATTTACCACGGAGTCACGGAGAGCACTGAGAAGAAAGCTCGGAAATACCGGCTGTTCCCTACTTTTCTGACCGATGGTGTTTCTCAGTGTCCTCCGTGACTCCGTGGTTATTATCTAATTGGAAGTTCTGGGATAAAGGTTCTAAGTGACAGAAAGCCCTTCACTTCTTCCTTCGAAATTCCTTGTTCGATATTCGATATTCAAAAAAAAGAGGGATACACCGCATCGGCGCATCCCCTGCTTCTTTGGATCGTTTAAGAACGTTTACGCCACCGGCGTCACATTGATCCGCCGACCTTTGCGGTCGAACATGACTTCGCCATCGATCAGCGCAAACAGCGTGTAGTCTTTGCCTTGGCCGACGCCTTTGCCAGGGTGGAACTTGTTGCCGACCTGTCGGATGAGGATGTTGCCGGCGATGACTTTTTCGCCGCCGAACTTCTTCACGCCGCGGCGTTGGGCATTGGAATCGCGACCGTTGCGGCTAGAGCCTTGACCTTTTTTATGTGCCATTTTTTTAGGGGGGCTGGGGGAAGGCTCGCCGCTTAGCGCCGCGACCCATATTGTAAGCCCGTCAATTCTAGCGGTAAATCCAGCGGGAGGCAACGCCTTCGCCGGTGCCGTACAAATCGGCTCTGCCAGGGGCCGCTCCGAAGCGGATTTCTCGCTCTTCTTCGGCATACGCGTCGCCCGGACGCCAGAAATTCAGCTGCAACTGCTTCCGCGTAAATTTGCGGCCCTTGCCCGGTGAATCGCCAGCCTGGAACTCCTCGGGCGAATCTTGCCAGTCGTAAGCGTTGGTCAGGCCGCTGACGTAGACCGAGAAAAAGTCGATCTGCGGGTCGACATCTTCCCAAATCGCCACGCCCCAGAGCCCACCGATTGCTCGCCCTGTTTCGGCGGCTAGCAATTCCTCAGACATCTGTACGCTGTTGAGCAAGGTGCCTTTAGGCAACTCGCGCCGCTGGATCGCCTGGACTGCGGAGGGCAAAATTCGATCAAGGTACGCTTTGCGGATGCGTTTGCCGTCGCGATCAAGATCTTGGCTGGTGAGTACGAACTGGGGATAAAATCGGATTTCGTCGGTTGCTTTTGCGACGGTCACAAAAGTGCCGTCCGGTTGCTGTTGTGGCGCGAGGCCGGCACCCGTGTTGCGCACGCGGTAGACCATGTACCAAACCAGCTTCCGCTGCATCTGGCCCGAAGGCTGCGGAATGTCGACCGCCAGCATTCGTAGCGGCTTGAACGAAAGTTCCAGGCACCAAACGTCGCGACGAAACGGAACCTCTTTGGCCATCTCGTAGAGCGTTCGGCTCTTGGTATCGGTCAAGGGTTCGCGCTGGAGTTTGACGTTGGCACGTAGCTCGACGATATCATGTACGCTAACGGTATCTTCGTTATCGACATCAGGTGCAATCGTAGTGAGTACGCCCGGCGCAAACTGCGGGCCTGCCGTGGTACCAGATTCCTGGGCAGTTACGGTTCCGCCAATGGTTAGAACAAGCAGGGCAACCAACATCAATCGGAGGGAGCAGAAAAACGATTCGCCACGCATAGAATTCTCAGCAGGTCAGAGTGGAGTTAATCGGCAAAAGTGCCAATCCCTCCAGTATAAGTGCCGCACCCGCTGACAGCAAACTTTTCTGGGCACTTCCCAACAAAACGGCGTGCTAAGACACAATCGTCTGGCCGCTTGCGGCTTAGCGCGAACACCGCAAAATCGCCACAAGCCACAAAAAACACACCGGCCCCGTACGCCAGCTGGGGGCATACAGCACACGGGGCACGGTGATTACCAAGGTTGGTGCCCTGATTCGTTTCCTCGTCCCCCGGAGAATTTGGGGGAGTTACCGTCAAGCCGAGTCGTTATCACCCTCGGACAGCTCGGGACCATCGTCCGGCGATTCTAGTTGCGGTGGCCGTGGAGGTCGGCGACGTCCTTGAGGGCCTTCTTCTCCCGGCGGACCCCTTCGAGGGCCGTGTCCGCCACGCATACCACGTTCGCCTCCTCGACCATGTCGCTCGTGCATTTCACGCATCTTGCCCGCCAACTTCATGAACTCTTCGCGGCTGAGCTGATCGTCACCATTCTCGTCGAAGCGTTCAAAGACTTTCTCGGGATTCGGCGGTCCGTGGCCTTGGTGGCCGCGTGCCCCTGATCCTCGTGGGCCACGACCTCGCGGGCCGTGGGCTCTAGGGTCCTCTTCGTCGTGGAATCGACGACGGCCTTCACCCCGTGGCGAGGGGCCAGGACGGTCGCTTGGGTTTTGCAACGGCCGCTCGCTGTCGAAACGGCGTTTTCCCTTCGGCGGTGGACCCTTGCGACGAGCTCCATCACGATCACCACGACCACGCGGCGGACGTACCTCTTCGGCCAGTTTCATGAACTCGGCGCGGCTGAGTTGGCCATCGCCATTGGCGTCAAATTTGTCGAACAATTTCCCTGGGTCTGGCGGTCCACCGTGTCCACCACGTTTTGGTCCACGTTGACCCTTCGCTTTGTTCCCTTTCCCCTTGCGACCCTTTGCGCGGTTACCCTTGCCTTTGCCGCCTCGTCGGCTTCGCATTGCTTCTCGGGCGGTGGCACGTTCGTCTTCGTTCAGCTCTCCATCACCGTCTGCATCGAATTCCTCTAGCATCTTCTGCCGCATTTCTCCTCGACGGCCAGCACGGTCATCATCGCTTGCAGTACCGTCTTCAGCCCAAGCAGAGCCGGCGAACAGCACCGACACCACTAGGCACATTGCCATTTCCAAGAAACTTCGGGATAAGTAACGCATGTCAGGCCCTCACAAAATGGGGAGTGGATGGTTCGTGAGACCGTTGGTCTCTGCTCTATCTAACTCCAGTCAGTAGCCAAGGTTCCGCACAATCTCAAGATTTCCCGGTGGTTCCTCCCAATAGCCGGCGAGCTACGTCTCGCCGCGGTATCTCGCCACTTTTGCC
>JAADGD010000198.1:3993-16149 GCA_013152515.1 Planctomycetota bacterium | reverse complement strand
CTAGCGGCACCATCCTACTACCTGCTAATCTACGTCGGCTTCATCGTCCCACGCAGGAAACGGCAGCGAGAAGACCCGTGAACGGGCCTGGAATGGTCGCATTGTGCATGGCACCCCGCCGTAAACGGACGGGGCTAGTACCGCTTCGCGGGGAAGCCCGGTGAACCGGGTTGGTCTTGCTGCGACTTCTAGCGAACTCCCACACCCAAGGGCGTTTACGCTCTTTTCCGCGCAGCGGCCCTTTTCCCAGAGACGGGGGCCCAGGCATTTATGCCGGGGTGGGCGAATACCACCAGCATCTACGGCCGTTCACGGTCGTTCCCGCTGAAACGACTTGAGTCACTGCCACCGGTCAACCGTCAACCTGCGTGATCCGTTCCAGCCGATCGACGGTCGTGTTTTTGGCGTGATACTGTTGTTGGTTTTTGATGTAGGCGATCACCCATGGGAGGTCTTTAGTGCCAAAACTGACGATGCCGTAGCCGACTTGCCACTGGAGAACTTTGTCGTGCGTGGTCGACTGTTGATTGACGTCGTGCGAGGTTCCGCCCTTGAGTTGGCCGATCCATTCGCTGAGCGATAGCGTAGGCGGGACTGTTACGGCGAGATGCACGTGTGTTTCGATACCGCCGATTTTATGAACGTACGCGCCGGAGGTGTCGACGATGCGTTTTCGTAATGCTCGGTAGGCGAGCGGTTCGATTGAGGGTGTCAGCAGGGGCGAGCTATTTTTGGTGTGCCAGACGATGTGGAGATTGATCTCGCTGTAGTAGTTGCGCGACATGGTGCGATTTCCCCTGGGAGTGCATGGCTGGGGTTTGTAAGGCTCAAGCCCAACAGCGAGAAGACCCGTGAACGGGCCTACGATGTTCGTGTTGTCATGATACCCCGCCGTGAACGACGGGGCTAATACCGCTGCGCGGGAAAGCCCGGTGGACCGGGCTATTTCAGCTGCAACTCATAACGATGTTCCGCTCCCCTAGGGCGTTTACGCCTTTTCCCCGCGTAGCGGTAATAGCCCAGGCATTTATGCCTGGGTAGCTGAGCACTCTCAACTTCTAGGGCCGTTTACGGTCCTTCTCGCTGAAACGCAACTCCGCCGTGAACGGACGGGCCCCTGTCTCTGGGAAAAGGGCTGCTGCGCGGGATTGGGCCATGAATGGCCCACTCGGCGGCAAATTTACTGCGCCACATCATTCGCATTCGGCTGCTACGTTGCCTCGACCTCGTTCGTTTTGATCTCGTCGCGGCGGTCGTTTTGTTGGCGTTTGCGGAGGTAAAGCTTGATCGGGACCTCTTCGAAATCGAGCTGGTCACGCACGGAGCCTAGCAAATAACGCTGATACGGCTTGGAAATGCCGGCGGGGTTGCTGCAGAAAAGCACCAGCGTGGGCGGTTGCACGCCGACTTGGGTGCCGTAATAAATTTTCGGGCGGCGGTTGTGGTGCATCGGCGGCGGGTTGCGACGAATCGCTTCGCGTAATAATCGATTCAATTGTCCCGTGCTAATCCGTTGACGCGATTGCTTGAAGAGCATTTGACCGTGGTTGAGTAGCGCTTTGACGTTTTTGCCCGTTTGCGCGGTGATGAATGCGATTGGCGCGTAGCGCATGGTGGGGAAATTATCATGCAGATAATAAACCCATTTTTCGGTCGGCATCGTGTTGACCAGTTGGTCCCATTTATTGACGACGAGAAAGCACGGCTTGTAGCTTTGGCTGATGTAGTCGCACAGTTGTTTGTCGATTTTGCTGATGCGTTGCGTCGCGTCGAGAAACAAAAACACGACGTCGGCCCGGCGGATGCTGCGCTGCGCGCGGTGAAATCCGTAGAAATCGATCGACGACTTTTTGCGACCTTGTGGGCGGCGGATGCCGGGGGTGTCGATCGCGACGAATGCTTTGCCGTCGAGTTCGAACCGCACGTCGACGCTGTCGCGCGTGGTGCCGGCCACCTCGCTGACGATCATCCGTTCGGCTTCGGCCAGTGTGTTGACGAAAGTGCTTTTGCCGACGTTGCGCCGACCGACAATCGCCACTTTCATTTCGGGCTCGCTCGCAGGCTCGTTATCTTCCAACGATTCGGGGGGGAGCCGTTCGAGAATCAGATTCAAGAGGGTCGACCGATTGCGATTTTGCGATGTGCTGACGGGGATTACCTTGCCTCGTCCGAGTCGATAGAAGTCGGCTGCCTGATCGTCGAGTTTTTGCGTGTCGGACTTGTTCGCAACGCAAATCACGGGGACAGCGAGATTGCGCAGCCGGCGGGCAACTTCTTCGTCGAGCGGGATGAGCCCCTCGCGTGTGTCGACGACCAGCAAGATGATCGTTGCCGAGTCGATCGCCGTCTGAATCTGGTCTTCGATATGTTGGGTCAGATTGTCTTCGTCTTGGATGCCGATTCCGCCCGTGTCGATCAGCTCGAAAAAGCGGTCATTGTGCTCCATCAGGTAATCCACCCGATCGCGCGTGACGCCGGGGCGGTCTTCGACCACAGCAATACGTATGCCTGCCAGCCAATTGAGCAAGCTGCTTTTGCCCACATTGGGACGACCGACGATAACGACTTGGGGAACTGCCATTGATACTCAAATATCCTTCGTGCCCTGAGAGGCGGGGAATTAGTAGTGGTCCATCATAACTAACCGCTGATGCGACTGATAGCTGCCACCTCCTTGTGACGAAGAACAATTCACTCTTTTTCGAAGCCCAGCTTGTCGCAAAGCGGGGCTTCTTGGTTTGATAGGTGAAAATTTTTGAAAACGGGCGGTCCTTCCAAGCAGCCGAGCAAACCGTAGACTGAAGTCTCCAAAGACTACAGAGTTCAGTCAAAAGCCACGGGTTGCACGGATACCACTGATTTTGGAGACTTTTTGGCAGGTTTGCTGCTGGGGCATTGAACTGTCAACAGCATCCATTTATTTCATCAAGGCTTCATCCGTGAATATCAGTGCTATCCGTGGTCTTTAGCTTTTTACTTAGCGCTGTAGTACCAAGAGCCTGTTTTAGGATTCTCGTTCAGTAAAAGTAAATTAGTAAATCGATCAAACAGGAGAAGGGCTAGCCTTAGGGGGACTGGGGGCTAGGATTTGGGGACTAGGGGGTGAAGTGACTCGTTTCCCCATTCCTCAAATCCCAGTCCCTAGTCCGTTTTGCAATTTCAAAACACGTTCTAAGACGAAGGACCAAGCAGAAATGTTCGGTGGACTCCCGTAAATTGCGAATGCAAGAGTCCACGCGAAAGGGTAATCACCATGAGCGAAGAACCACAAAACAACCTAAATCGAGCAATCCTACAAACTTTAGAAAGCTTGCATGCAGCCGGCGTACAGCAACTCGCCAAGCCCCCAGCAGCCCCCCCACCTCCGGCGAGCTCGCTTCAGCAGGCGGGTACCCCAGCCCCAGCTTCACTCCTACCCTCAACCCCAGCCCCGCTCTCTGCCCTCACCCTAAACGACCTCCAAACCGAAGTCGCCGCTTGCACCCTTTGTGAAGAACTTGCCACCACCCGCACGCAAACCGTTTTCGGAGTAGGCAACCCCCAAGCAAAGCTCTGCTTTTTGGGCGAAGCCCCCGGAGCCGACGAAGATCGCTTAGGCGAGCCGTTTGTGGGACGTGGCGGACAATTGCTCGACAAAATTTTGGCCGCCTGCAATCTGGATCGCCAGGATGTCTACCTCCTCAACATCCTCCGCTGTCGCCCACCGAACAATCGTAATCCTACCGAGCAAGAATCGCAAAACTGCCGCCAGTTTTTGGAGCGCCAGCTACAACTGATCGCCCCGGAGTTCATCTGCTGCCTGGGAGCGGTGGCCGCTCAAAACCTGCTGTCGACCACCGTGACCATTGGCCGACTTCGCGGCAAACTGCACGATTACCGCGGCATCAAGGTCGTCTGCACCTATCACCCCGCCTATTTGCTGCGCAATCCGTCCGCCAAAAAAGAGACGTGGGACGACATGCAAATGCTAATGCGCGAGATGGGGACCCCGGTGGGGGAATGACGAATGACGAATGAAATCCGAACACCGAAGCACAAAAATCAGCCCTCTTCGTCATTCGTCCGTCATTCGTCGTTACTGCCTACGGGCAGTCTGGGCCGACCTTGCCGGTCGTAGCGGTCCTGATTGTGCGATTTTGTAAACTCTGTCGATCTCAGGCGACAAAGTGTTTCCACACCTGTTGCTGCTTGATAGAGTCGGTGTAGGGAGAAGGCTTCGGGAGAGGAGCCTCGTTCCAGACTCAACTTTGATTGACCCGTACTTTTCATCATGGCCATGATTTTTCCAGAGACACCCAAATCGAGCGAAGTCGACGACTTGCTTCGCAACGCCCAGCTCCGCGATGCCCTCGAACCGCTGTATGACGAGTCGATTGGCCGTGTGAACGCCGAGCTGATGTCGACCTCCAGCGAAAACGACTTCTTGCAGTCGATGTTGGAATGGGAACGTGCCCCGATCCTGCCAATCTGCGAGTGGTTTCAGCCCACGTTGCGTCTGCCTGCGCCTGATACCCTGAGCGAGGGCCGTTTGCATGAGGTGCTCTACGAGACGATCGATCGGCTGTACGACAAGCACATCGTACTCGACTTTACCGACCACTTGGCCGATCGCGAATTGTACTGCTTGATCTACCGCGACATTCTGCCAGCTCAGGAAAAACGAATTCGCCGGCAGAACAACTATCTGCATTGGGATTGCGCCAACACCGACGGCGATCCCGACACTTGGCTCCGTTACTACGCCAGCGAACCCGAACGCCAAGCTTGGGCAGAAGAGACCGAGGGCTATTTGCCGCAAATCGAATCGCCACCCTACGAGCGCGAATTACCGCGAGCGCCGCTTTAGACGAACGGCAGTTGAAAACGCACTCCCACTGAACCGCAGGCTAGCGCCACCGCGGCTGATAAAAACTGTGCGGCCGATAAAATCAGCCGCATTAGGCGCTAGCCCGCAGTTCTCAGTGGAAAAATTCTCATCTACCGCCCGCTTTAGCCGAACCTTCGTCGCAACACCGTAGCCAATAAAACGCTCATTGCACCTAGCACAATCGTTGCTGGCTCGGGGATGACAAACGCGTTTGAGGGCATCGACTCCATCGCCGAGTTACGTACGATGACCTCCGAGAGACGCGTCTGGCCAATCGTTGGAAATAGCGTTAATAGGCCGGCATCGTTCGCGTAGAAAAACCGGTCGCCGTCGCGAAGTCGTGTGAATTGATCGACGAGGATCACGTTAAGCAGTTCCCCTGTCAGACCGCCACCGACGGCCTCTTCGGCGATCGCACCGAGCCACAAATCGACATCTTCGATCGAGTCGTAAATCGATGCGAGCGCGTCGGTAATGGTCGAATCGCTGGTGATTTCCGAGAATTCGGTACGCGGATCGAGCCCCAGCCCACGACGCATATCGTTGTAGCTCGGCAGTCCATGATCGCGGCCGCGCTGGATGTTGACGGCTGCGAGGTCGAGTCCGCCGTTGCCCTCGTCGAACAAAAAGTTGCGGACTTCGTCGATGACCAACGCATCGACGTCCTGCGCTTGGCGCATCGATAAACCCTTGAGCAACGCGTCTACCCCATTCTCTTGAGCAAAGCTCGGGTCGAAAAACGCGTCGCGCAGCGCGACAGAGCCTAACGAGTTGCCAGCCGAGTCGGCTAACTGCAACTGTGGCGACAGCAGCGTATGCCCAACGCGGTAGGCGGCGTTGGCAAACTCGTTGCTGATGGCCGCATTCACATTGGCGTCGTAGCCACTGTAGGTCGGCACTTCGTCAGGCCCTACCAGCAGCGGCAAAAACTCGTTGTAGGTGATCGCCTGAATCGTCGCGCCGACAGCCTTGCGGCTCATTTGATAAATATATTCATCCACGTCGGACGCAACATTCGCGTCCAGCCCTGCGCCAGCCACCAATTGCCCCAGATCGGCACGCTGGCCCAACGCTTCGGCCAGCCGGTTGTGTTCGCGCAAAAACATCGTATGTACAGCCGTGAGACCGAGCTGTTCGTTGACTCGAATGTCGCCCGCCAGGAACAACGCGTCGGCGTCCGCCGGTGAGCTGCCCGGTGTCACCGGCGGATTGGCATTCGGAAAAGGATCGGTCGCTCGGTTGAAGGGCAGCAGGATTTCGCCGTTGGAGGCCGAGGTGGTCTTGAGCTTGCCGCCATCAAAAGTTCTCAGAAAATCGGCTCGCGACTGATCGGAACCGTAAACATTCGACCCGTCGATGTAAGTGGTGATTTTGTTGACTTGCTCGCGCGGCACGCCTGTTCCTGCTCCCGTGCCAGGGGCAGGGTCGTTACGCCGAAACGGCAAGAACGGAAAGCTGGGATTGAACAACGGATCGGCGCTGTTGGTCACAGGAATCAAAAAAGGATCGCTCGTGGGCGCGGGTTCTTCGAGCGCGATATCATGATCGAGAAACTGCCCCCACTGCCAAAGCCAGTCGGTCGCGCGGAGCGGATTGAGTACCGAACGACTGCCCTGCGACACGACCGCGTTGCTGATGTCACGCGGATTCGGCAACCGCGAAGTTCCCACGCCAGCCGGATTGGCGAGATCCAAAATCCCGCGCGGCGTGTCGATGCCATCTTCGTAGGCCGGCGCGAGTGGCACTGGATCGAAACCTGGCAAAGGATTGACGAGAACGTCGCGAATGCGAACCAGTGGCGTAAAAGCCTGGCCTTGGGTCGTATTGGTCAGATTGTTTCCAGTACCGTCGATCGTCCGAAATTCGACAGCTTGCGTGGTAGAGACGATTCCTAAAAGCAAAAAAACGGAGGTGCAAAATTTCATGGTGTTACGGATGTTCATCGGAGTGAGCCTTATTCGGAAGTGATGGCGATTGCGTACCGCCACATTTTTAGTTTGATTCGTACAAAGTTCGGGTCAATAGAGAGTGATCCCTTGAACGCGTGAAATTTCGTAACCGTTCACGCAAAAAAGTAGAAACCGCCGATGGACGCTGATAAACGCAGATATTTGAACTCAGATTTCACATCTGCGTTTATCAGCGTCCATCAGCGGCTCCTATATTTCCCCTGATGTCGTCGCAAGAGGATTGCTGGCTCGTGAACGGTTACGACTTAACGCTGTAGCGAGAGCAAGACGATGATTCCCAACAGCAGCATGACAGAGGCCCTCGGTTCGGGGACCGATTGCGAGACCGCTGCTGCGTTGGCACCCTGAAATTCACTTTGCCACGCTAAGAAGTCTGACCCGTCGACGTCGGCATCAAGGTCGGCATCTCCGTTGACTGGTTCCGCGCCCGAAGTCGCGCCGTACCCCAAGTTCCAAGCAGCCAGATCCGCAGCATCCACGCTGCCATCGCCGGTGAAATCGGCACCTCCGAGCATCGCCGCGATGCTGAAGCTCGTCTCGCTGATGCCAAAATAATCTTGACCCGCATTGTCCTGTCGCACGCGTACCCAGGCAGCAGGGACGTCGACGTTGGGAATGTTCCAATCGAACGTGTGTACCGAATCGGCTGCCGTGTTCCCTTTCGCTAGATCGACGGCAATCTCAAGCCAAGGCCCCTCGTCACTTTCGGTGGAGTACCACAAATCCCAATCAATTTGGTTGTGTTCGATTGCGACGCGCCACTCAATCGTGAATTCTGCACCACCGAGAAGTGCTTCGCCGCCGTTGGGCGAATTTAGCGCGACGTGCGCTTGGCTCAAGCTACTTAACAAGCAACCAACAGCCAGTCCCCCAAGGACCACTTTGATTTTGAGGGCTGCCAACGAACGGTACGCGCGCACCTCTTGCGCCAATAGATAAGACATCTCTCTTCTCCTGTTCCAAAGAAGTGTGCCGAGAGTGTTCCGATCAGACGAGCGTGCCAACGCCCGGTTCTCTGACCCTAGTTCCCTGGAAGAACCCCCAGCAGTCTGTTCCAAAAATCGCGAACTCTGTTCCATATCCGCGAAGAGCGAGCGTAGCATAAAGCATCGCATACACCAAATAAAATACCTAAATCGGGGTATTTGCCAACAATGAAAGTAGGAAAGCGTTACTCGAGTACGACTCGCAAACAAGTGTGTACGTGCCTACACCCGACTTGCTTGCACTGCAAGATAAACCCGTAGAAGCTTGTTATTTTGACAGGATTTACAGAATGAACAGGATAGTTGTTTTTGTTTTTATCCGGTCGATCCTGTAAATCCTGTCGAAAATGAGTATTTGGTTGCGGTCGGTGGCTGCGCTAAGTCCTCTCAGTTTTCTGCCACTCGCTAAGAGCTATTCTATGCCGCCCTCTTCTTCGTCCTGCGATTCACCCAACACGGCCCAGGCGGGGTAGGTGTCGTCGCGGCCGCGCACCGCGTGCCAGAGAACCCGGTTGAGCGTGTCCTCATCTGCCTCGTCGACGTCGTCCAGTGGCATTGCGAGCGACGCCAGCGCCCAATGCCGTTGGCGCGGGTCGTGGATCGACTCGACTTCGGGGTTCATCTGATCGAGGGGAATAATGTTGGGGACCGATTCGTAAGGCGTGAGGTCAAGTTGATCGGTAAAACAGCTTGCCATCGCGGTCGCCGAAGCGTCGAACTGATTCATGGGTGGCAAACCGAGGATCAACTCCATTGTGCGAATCATGCTCGTTTGATTGTAATTGGTACTATCGACCACCTGACGGCGCGTGTAGGGACTAATGACCATCGCCACAGTACGGTGCCCGTCGATGTGGTCGAAGCCCGCCTGAGGATCGTCCTGGACGACGAAGATACAAGTCTCGGGCCAGAACTTACTGTGAGTCACCGCTTCGATCACGCGTCCCAACGCCAAATCGTTATCGGCCACAGCAGCTTCGGGAGTTGGCATTCCGGGCCGGGTTCCCGCAGTGTGGTCGTTGGGCAACAGCATGATCATAAAGTTCGGTAGGTTGTCATTTTTCTCAAACTCTTTCAGCTCTCGCATGAACTGTTCGGCCCGATGAATGTCGGGGACGATGCTGGGAAAACCGATCGCAGTTGGGCAAAGGTAAGGCTCGATGGTTTTAATGGCGGCATAAGCTCGAATGTCGATCTGCTCGTTGCCCTCGAGGAAATCACGATAGCAATCGAGAAACATTGGCCTTTGTGGCTTCGCTGGATCTTTCCAGCGAATTTTTGCTTTGACGAATTCGCCATAAACGCGCAACGACTTCCCGTGCTCAAGGACGTTGTCCCAGAGAAATCCACTCGGCGCGTAGGCCATCGCGTCGCCGCCGTCATAGGGATAACTGCGCGGCCAACCGCCATACGCTTTTTCCAAATAGTCGGTGACATACGCTTCGGTCGACCACTGGTGCCCATCGGCGCTGAGCGTGCCGCTGCAATAAAAGTTATCCAGCAGCACAAATTCGTCGACGAGTTTGTGATGGTTCGGCGTGACTTTGCCACCAAAAATACAGAGCGAGGCATCTCCTTCGCCGCGCTTGATGTCGCCGAAGACTTGGTCGTACGTACGGTTCTCTTTGATGATGTACAACACATGTTTGAAAAGCGAAGGCTCGCCGTGTCGCTGCGGAATGGGTTGTGGCGAAATGTTTTTTCGCGGAGGCGCCAAGGCGTTCACCGTTTCTGTCAGCCGATTGTTTTCCTGCACCGTCTTGGTGAGGCCTGCCAGTTGATCCGATTTGGGGATAGGAATGAGAGAGACGGTGCCGAGATAGTCGTGCGAGTTGTAGCCAAAAACGGCTTCGCCCTTGATTTTTCGATTGCCTTGCCACTCTTTGTTTCGGGATCCCACCCCTTTGATATTGGCCACGTATAGCGAATCACGGTCCTTGTCGAGCGCCAACCCGGCGGGATACCAGCCTGTCGGAAAACTACCGCGGAGCCGGCTATGTGGCGGCTTAAAATCGATGACCGCGATGCAATTGTTCGTGCCGTTAGAAACGTAAAGCGTACGGCCATCGTCGGACAGTACAAGATCATTGGGGGTACTGCCAAACGGGAATTGGTCGCTGGGACGTGTTGAGATCGTTTCGACGACCGTATCCGTTTTGCAATCGATAACCGACACGGTATCGCTATTGGCATTGGCCACGCACACAAAACGGCCATCACTCGTTGCGGCCATGCCCGATGGGTGAAGTCCAACCTCAAGCTGCGTAAGCTCTTTGCCCGACGGCAGATCGACGACCGAAACCGAGCCGTCCGAGGCGATATGCCTTTGCGAGTCGACGCGGATGTCCGTGCCTTTCCCCGCAGGCCCCGTCGTGTCACCTTCGACCGGGTGCCGACCTGCCCAGTTGCTCACATACGCCTTCGCGCCGACCAAGACGACATCGTAGGGTGCGCTGCCCACGGGGATCTCGCGCACGAGCGATCCGTCCTTCAGAAGAATCTCTGCCAGAGTATTGTTCAGATTGAGTACCACCCACAGCGAATGGCCCTGCGCGTCGATCGTCAGCCCGGCAGGCAGCGCATTATTATCACGCAGGGCGGGCAGATGGATCGGATCTTGCTTTTTGAGTTGCCCATCCTCACTCACAGAAAAAACATCCAAATGGCCCTTAATGCACGACGTGATGAGTCGACGTCCGTCGGGCGTAAAAACAATGCCTTGGTAGCTGCCACCTTGAATCGCCGCGCGCGAAACGATTTCACCACTTTCCACCTCGATCAAAATCGCACTACGACGATCAAGGGCCGCCAGCCAGCGGCCGTTGGGACTCAAAGCCACATCGGTCGGACGGCCAGAAAAAACAACCTGCCGGCCCAGTGGCGAGAGAACCTGGTTGGTCGGAACGACGATGCGTCCGTCGATTTTGTCACCGACGCGTTGCGAATCGTACGAGGAAATCGGTGGGGTCGTTTTATCCTGAGCCCGTAAAATCCCGCTCGTACTCAGGAAAACTAGGGCCGTTAGTAAAAAATATTTCCGACGTCGCATGGGGAAAAACTCCGTGAGGTTTTCGCGGTGGACTGTTTGCAGGTACTCTATCGCTTACAAGTAACGATCTCTCATTTGGGGTGAAGCACAAGAGCTGTTACAATGTCTGTCATTGTAAGCCTGGATCGATCCTTAGCACATCCCCTAGTACTCTAGCGCTAAGTCAGTAACCACGGATTGCACGGATACCACGGATTATAGAGACTTCGTGCAGATTATCTCAGGACCATAAGATAGACCGCAACGAAATTCGCTTATGCCAAGACTTCATCCGTGTAAATCAGTGCCATCCGTGGTTCAACGTTTCCGAAGTTAGCGCAGTAGTACGAGGGAAACTCAGAAAGAGAATTCCACATTATGAAATTGCCCACCTGCTTTTTGTCAGCGATTGTCGTGCTTACGGTAGCTTTCTCGTTACCTGCCAAAGCGACTTCTCCAGAATCGACAAAGATTTTACTCATCGGAAAACAGCCCGATCATCCTTGGGGTACGCATATGTATCTGCATACCTGCGAGATGCTGGCAGAATGTTTGCGCCTCACCGAAGGAGTCGAAACAACGATCGCCGACCGTTGGCCCGACAACGAAGACGATTTGCAGAACGTCAAAACGATGGTCGTCTACTCCAGTCATGCCGCCGAGATGTTGCTTGATAGCCCTCATCGTGACGAAATGGATCGCCTCATGAAGCAAGGCGTGGGGCTGGTGACCATTCATTGGGCTTCGTCGGTAAAAGAAAAGAACTTCGAGCGTTTGGGCCCTCGCTGGATGAGCTATTTGGGCGGTACCTGGATCAGCAACGTCGGACTGAGCACGAGCAGCTCTCCACTCAAGCAGCTCAACCCGTCGCACCCAATTTGCCGTGGCTGGTCGAGCTATGAGTTGCATGACGAGTATTACCTGAACCCGGTGATCAGCGAAAAATCGCAGCCCATCTTGCAGGTCCGGACGAACGACCAGGAGGTCGTGGTCGGCTGGGCATTCGAGCGCGAGGACGGTGGACGCGCCTATGGCACGACGCTCGGACATTACTACCGCAACTTCCAAAACGAAGCGTTTCGACGAACCCTCGTCAACGCGATCCTGTGGTCTGCACACTTAGAAGTTCCAGCCGATGGCGCGCCGGTGAATCTGAGCGAAGCCGATCTCGCCTTGCCACCCGAGCCAGAGAAAAAAACGAAGTAAGGTACGTTGTAACCGTTCACGGCGCTGAAAGAAGGAAAAGGAAAAGCCACAGATAAACGCAGATAAACGCAGATGAGGAAAGGGTTTTTTAGCCGAATT
>JAADGD010000198.1:0-3970 GCA_013152515.1 Planctomycetota bacterium | reverse complement strand
AAATAGCGGAAAAGCTCCGAATCCCTCCAGGAAATCGGTGTTTATCTGTGTTCATCCGTGGCTAATTTTTTCCCTCGCGTGAACGGTTACGGTACGTTCAAGTCGGTGTGGCCAGTGAAACTGACGAGCGAATCGAAAGATTTTCGGTAACCGTTCATTGCGCTGCAAGAAGAAAAAGGAAAAGCCACAGATAAACACCGATAAACGCAGATGAGGAAGAATATTTGTTTAGCCGAATTCGATTGCCAAAAAGAAATAGGGAAGAAATAGCAGGAAAACGCCGAATCCCTCCAGGAAAGCGGTGTTTACCGGTGTTCATCCGTGGCTGATTTTTCCCCTCGCGTGAACGGTTACGATTTTCGTTCCATTTCCCAAGACTTTCCATTTCCCAAGAAATGACATGCAACGACGTACTCGTGCGGTATTTTACTTTTTTTTTCTAACAACGATTCTGCTGCTTTGGGCAGAGGGTATTGAAGCTATTCCACCGGCGTCTGCCGAAGAGTCCACCCTCTTCGAGCGAGAGAATCTCGTCGCTTGGTGTATCGTGCCTTTCGATGGCAAGAAACGCGGGCCCGAAGAGCGGGCAACGATGCTCGAGAAGCTTGGTATAAAACAGCTTGCTTATGACTATCGGGCGGAGCATATTCCTACGTTCGACGCGGAAATGGACGCTCTCAAACGGCATGGAATCAGTCTCACAGCATGGTGGTTTCCAGGAGGGCTTAACGACGAAGCAAGGCTGATTCTCGACGTACTTAAACGGCACAAAATAAAAACCCAGCTTTGGGTCACCGGCAGTGGCGGGCCAGTTGCCTCTGACGTGGAGCGCCAGCAGCGCATCGAAGCCGAGGCCAACCGACTCCGACCCATTGTCGAAGCCGCTGCGCAGATTGGTTGCCAAGTTGCTCTCTACAATCATGGCGGATGGTTCGGCGAGCCAGAAAATCAAATCGCCATCATCAAGCGGCTCAACTTGCCAAATGTCGGCATCGTCTACAACCTGCATCATGGCCACGATCACCTAACTCGTTTTCCAGAGCTTTTGGCGAAGATGAAACCTTACCTGTTCGCTTTGAACCTCAACGGAATGGATCAAGGAGGCGATCAGGCTGGGAATAAAATCTTGCCTCTGGGAGCGGGCGAACTCGATCTGCAATTGCTCAAAACGATTCGTGATAGCGGCTGGCAGGGGCCGATTGGCATCCTGAATCACACCAACCACGACGCCGAGGCACGACTGCAAGACAATCTCGACGGACTTGACTGTCAGAAGGCTTGATGGGGACAAGACCCCAAGTCGTCCCAGCTATCGCACTTACCAAGCTCTGAAAGAGGAGGACGTCGCGACCGACGCGCCTCAACGGCCGTTCCCCGAAAATCGCGTCCGCGACTTTTATCTCCGGCAGGCGCAGCGTCAACTCGATTCCGGCCAACCCGCATCAGAATTTCTGCCCGAGTTTCCTGGCCTCGATGGTGGCTCCTTCGGCCATTGGGGTCAAAACCCCGAAGCCGTCAACCATGATCCCACGTTGAGTGATGTCGACATGGGCAATGTGATCACACAAATTGCCTACCATTTCGGTGCCACCACTCCCAAAGCAGTTACCGTTCGCATCGGCGACGACCAACTGCATACCGCGTTGTTCGATCCCGCACGTCTGGCATTCACTGACGCCTGGCAAGGAGGCGTACGTTGGAACTCTTTTCGCTTTGGCCTTTTCTCTGGCATTCAACCTGCTGGAAAACAACTTGACGATCTCACGCTGTCAAAATGGATCCTTCCCGCGAAAACACCAACGGCCTATCTCGGTTTCTACCGTCACGGACAGAAAGTAGTGTTCGTCTATCAAATTGGCGAAGCGACCGTTTACGATCACGCTTGGTTCGCTGAAGGTCGACTCACACGCTCGCTCAGCCTTGATGGCATATTGCCGGCAGGCGCTCATCTCGATGGCCCATTTTCGTCACGGTTTGACAAGGGCGAAACCCAAACGCTCACCGCCCCTGGCCCAACCCGTTGGTCTCAGCAGCTTGCGATCACCCAGGGTGCTTTGGGCGAGGAAAAAGGCCCTTATGTCATCGATACGCTGACCATTCCCTACGGTAAACTCAATCCGTTCCGTACGCCTATGCGTCTCGGGGGTGTTGGGTTTCTCCCAGATGGCCGTGCCGCAGTCTGCACGCTGACGGGCGATGTCTGGTTGGTCGATGGCATCGACGACGATCTCGACCAGCTGCGCTGGACACGCTTCGCCGCGGGACTGAATCAGCCGTTAGGCTTAGTTGTTTTACAGGGGAAGATCCTCGTCGCGGGTCGCGATCAGATCACACGACTGCATGATCTCAACCAGGACGGCGAAGCCGATTATTATGAATGTGTTTCCAATCAATTCGCAACCGGCACGGGGCACGACTTTCTTACCAATCTCATCGCAGACGACCAAGAGGCTCTCTATTTGTTCTCTCCGGGCACCGGTGTCGCGAAACTAGCAGCCGATCGCCGACAGATAGAAACGCTTGGCACCGGCCTCCGCAATTCCAACGGTATGGGTGTCTCTGCCGATGGCCAAATCGTGTTGGCGACTTCGCAAGAAGGAACATGGACGCCCG
The DNA here is from genome assembly GCA_013152515.1 of Planctomycetota bacterium. Lineage (GTDB taxonomy): Bacteria > Planctomycetota > Planctomycetia > Pirellulales > Lacipirellulaceae > Bythopirellula. The sequence goes on along the minus strand of JAADGD010000198.1, from coordinate 1,357 downwards.
CGACCGGCATTTTTGAAGTCGGCAACGCCAGCTATCACGGTCTGAAAGGGCCGCACAAGGAAGTCGGCAAGTATGGCTACGATTTGCCACTTTGTTTCGTTCCGCGTGGCGTCGACAACTCTGCTGGCGCACTGACGTTTGTCCCCGCCGATGTTCGTTTTGGCCCCTTGGCTAACAAAATAATCGGTACGTCTTACGGCAATTGCTCGCATTATCTCGTACTCCGCGAGCACTTTGAGGGCCATTCTCAGGGCGGCGTCGTACCACTGCCGGGCGAGTTTTTGTCAGGCGCTCACCGTTTGGCCTTCAACTCCAAGGATGGGCAACTTTATGTTGCCGGAACCGAGGGTTGGCAATCGTATGCTCAGCAGAAAGGATCGCTCCAACGGCTCCGATATGTGGGCGGCCAACTGGCATTGCCCACATCGTTGGAAACGCACGAGAATGGTTTGCTCGTTCGTTTCAATGGCAAACTCGATCCACAGTCGATCGATGTTCGCAACGTTTTTTGCCAACAGTGGAATTACTTGTACAGCAAAGCGTACGGCTCACCGGAGTATTCGGTCCGCTCTCCAGGCCGGCGCGGCCACGACGTGGTCGCCGTGCGTTCGATCCATCTACTCAGCGACGGGCGCTCGGTTTTCGTCGAAATCCCTCATCTGCACCCAGTCATGCAGTTCCACTTGCATCTGCGACTAACAACCACCGGCGGCCAATCCTTTTCGCCCGACGTGTATGCTTCGATTTTTCATCTTCGCCAACCCTTCACCGACTTCCCTGGCTATGCACCGATAGCTCGGAAGAAGCACTATCCAGACTTTCCCCTTGCCAAAGATTTTCCTGTCGACCCGCGTCTTGCTGCGCAAGAAACACTCGGCAAATCCCTGGACTTGACCGTCTCGCTAGAGGTGGAAGCGAGGCCAGGGCTCCGTTTTCATCCTCGTCGACTCCGCGTACCGCCCGGCCAACGTGTTGCACTCACGCTCAAAAACACCGATACCAGCATGCCGCACAACCTGGTGTTGGTCGCGCCCGACCGCCTCGACGCGATCGGCGATGGCGCGATGCTGCTCGCCTCAGATCCGCTCGCCATCGCAAAACACTATGTTCCCGACGATGCAGGCGTACTCGCTTTTTCGCCCCTTCTCTGGCCGGGCGAACAATACACGATCTACTTCGACAGCCCCAAAGAAAAAGGAGCCTATCCGTTTGCCTGCTCGTTCCCCGGGCACTGGCAGGTCATGCGCGGCACGCTGCATGTCTTGGAGGAAGGCGACGAGCTGCCCCCCGGGCCGCAGCTCGAAACGCCTCGGCGTGAGTTCGTCAAAGAATGGAAACTCGAAGACCTTGCCGCCAA
>JAADGD010000213.1 GCA_013152515.1 Planctomycetota bacterium | reverse complement strand
GAAATAGCGGAAAAGCTCCGAATCCCTCCAGGAAATCGGTGTTTATCGGTGTTCATCCGTGGCTAATTTTTTCCCTCGCGTGAACGGTTACAAAATAACAGAGTCTCTCACAGAGACGCAGAGACCGCAGAGTGAAGGTACTTGCTATTTTCGTAACCGTTCACAGAAAAAAAGGAAAAAGCCACTGATGAACGGTTCCCTATTTTCTCTGCGGTCTCTGCAACTCTGCGAGAGGCTATCGCTACACGTACTTTGCGTACTACTCGCTAATAATCTTTTCCGAGGGATTGCCCAGAAATAACCGCTGCGCGACGAGCCACAAAAATAGGGCGAGCAGTGCGCCGACACTGCTGGCGAGGGTTTCGCTAAAGGCGAGCTGGGCGTGGTCTCCTGCGCCAAGCCAAAAATCGGACGCTAGGCCGAGCAATCCGCCCAGGATACCGACTGCCACGCTTGTGGACAAACAAGTACGGACCGATCGGCAAACGAGGGCGGCCAGCCCTCCGGCGATCGCTCCGATGACAATACTGCTAAGAATCTCCATGCCACTCACCCCTCTGCTTCTCAATGGTTTCTAAAATTGCGAAGCAATGAGAGGGAGCAATTGGAGTGCCAATTCCAGGCCTGTCTTTCACCAATGGATATAAATAGTGACAGGCACTTGAGTTAGAGCGATTTTGGGTAGTTGCAACGGGTCAGAAAAGCTTGTCCTAGCTGCCAGACGCGCCACAATTTTGATGGCGCTTGTATCGAGATGAGTCAACGAGATCGAAGCCATTTCTTAGCGCGCAAAGGAGAAAGGAGCAAGACGCGGCAAAGAATTGGTGTGGAGCCCCTTGCGTTGCGTGGCAACGTGGCTGTTGAGATCAGAATTCAAATGCGCCGGAATCTTCAGGCTCACTTTCGGCCTCAAAGGGACTCGTCGCAGGGTCTTCGGCCTGATTACTTTCGGGGGCGGGTTCCTTGGTTCCCGAGCCTTCGGAGCCTGTCGCGGCTTCGTCCGAGGTTGCGGGGGCTTCGTCAGCTTTCGTGGCTCGATGCCAAGTGGGCTCATCGGCTCCGATTTCGTGCAAACATTGCACTAGGCCACGATCGTTAATCAGGAAAATGCGATCGGATTGATCGTTGACCAGCGCCGCACGGCCAGCCCCCGTGGCAAGACGTCCTGCGATATCGCCCGATTCGTTATCGAGCACCAACAGCGTGCCATAACGATCGACGCCATAGGTATGTTTTGCGCCGAGCGCGACAAATTGCGTGACTCCATCGACCCGCCAAAGCAGTTGGCCAGTGAGAGTATCAATCGCATGTAGCGACGGTCCTTCGGAAGCGACGAAAACTTTTTCGCCGATCACAGCAGGTGGACTCGCAATGGCGTAGCCTGTTGCAAATCGCCATTGTTCGTTGCCTGTCGATTCGTGAAAACTATAGAGATAGCCATCAAGAGAAGCAACGTAGAGATACGGCGATTGCGATGCCGGTGCCACAACGATTTCCTCATTGGTCTCAATACGAAACAGTACACTGGGACCGTTCGCCTGTCCGACGTAAAGCAAGCCGCGATCGGTAGGCCAGCTCATGACATTGTCCGTAATGGTTGGACTTTGGAAGATGTGTCCGACAGATTGGTATTGCCAAACAAAGGCCGTAAGATCGTCCAGGCGATAGCCTTCGACGAGTCCATTGAGCAGCGCAACAAAAACATGGTTGCTCCCCAAAGCGGGGGCAGCACTCGCTGCTCCGTCGATCCGCCGTGACCACAGACGATGTCCGTCGGCCCGATCAACGAGGTACAACCGCCCCGCATCAAGCATCGCCACACTGTTCGAGTTGACTGCAATTCCCACGGCAGGAGCTACGCCGGTGCCGACTTCTGTCGTCCATACTGTTTCTCCCGTTTCGGCATCGAACGCCTGAATCGTGCCGGCGCTGGTCAAGGCAAAGATCTGGTCTTTGTCGAGCAGCCATTGCACGACTTTGTGCTGTGCTGGATTAACGCGAACCTGCGCAAACCAAGCGCGCTCCAACCCCAATCGAGCAGCCGCCTGATTCGTGACAAGCGAAGCGGCAATGCCCGTTGACGACAAGGCCATCACAACGGCTACGGCTGCGGCGAACAGCAATGGAGCAGGGCGTCGATACAAGGGGAGTTTGGTCGGCATGGCGTTCTCTAGCAGGCGGTGGAGGAATTTCTACGCACAGTCTATCTTAATCAGCGAGCAACGTCGCGACAAAGCAATTGTTCTAGGAATCTCGTGCAGGCGAACGGCAAAGTCCTCTTTTCTAGCCAAGGATCGAAAAATGAACCACAACGACACGACGGATACAACGGCTTTTTTACGTTGTGCTCGTTGTGTCGTCGTGGTTAGCTTCTTGCGTAACCGTTCACGGAAAAAAAGAAAAAGCCGCTGATGAACGCTGATAAACGCAGATATTTGAACTTAGGTTTCGCATCTGCGTTCATCGGCGTCCATCTGCGGCTCTTCGCTTTCCCTGTTATCGTTGCAAGAGGCTCGCTGGCCCCGTGAATGGTTACCTTCTTGTAGGCAGGGGAAGAATGACTTGGCAGTTTGCCTGGAAATCTCGTGGCTGTGGGTCGATATCTTCCTGAACAGTCACTAGAATGACTAGCAGCTGATCCTCCGTTGATTCCGGGAGACTTTCGATGAAATTTGCCTATTTGTTTGCCACGGTTTTTGTATTTGCTGTCACGGCCTGTTCGCATGCGGACGCGCGAGTGAACGAGACCGAAGAGGGTTGGATCTCTTTGCCCTGCGACGCGGCGATGAAATCGTGGCAGGAAGGGGTTCGAGAAGAGTGGGCACTTGCTGGCGAGGCCTCTTTAGACACCAAGGATCCGACCAACTTGATGACGAAGCCGGGCCAAGGTGTCCGTGTCAGTCAGAGAGATGCCCCCAAGGACTCGGAGCATCGCAACCTCACCAGTGTGCAGCTATTTGGCGATCTCGAAGTCCACGTCGAATTTCTTGTCTCGAAGGGTTCCAACGCAGGGGTGAAGCTGCAGGGACTTTACGAAATACAAATTCGCGATACGCATGACAAAGAGCATCCCACAGCCAGCGATTGTGGTGGGGTTTATCCGCGTGCCGAAGAGTTCCCCATTTATCACACGATCGACAAAGGATTTCCGCCATGCACGAATGCCGCTAAGCCTGCCGGCGAATGGCAAACGCTTGATCTAGTTTTTCATGCACCCCGCTTTGATGCAGAAGGTCGCAAAACTAAACATGCCCGCTTTATCAAGGTCGTGATGAACGGCCAGTTGATTCACGAAGATGTCGAATTGAAATGGCCGACAGGCGGTGCTTGGCGTTTGAAGCCCGAGGTGGCCGAAGGCCCTTTGTTTTTGCAGGGAGATCATGGCCCGATTGCGTATCGTGCAGTGCGAGTTCGCCCGATCAAGCAAGACAAAAAATAGGCTTCTAATCTTCGTAACCGCTCGTCTGAAATGGCTTGAAACCGTATCTCGACGCACCAGGAAAGAAATCAACCACAACGACACGACGAACACAACGACGAACACAACGACGAACACAACGACGAACACAACGACCAAGACAAACACAACTAGGTTTTTGCGTTGTGCTCGTCGTGGTTCTTTATTTGAGAACTGTGAGCGGTTACTAATCTTCGTACACGGCCGAACTGTAGCGACGTCGTCGTCCTCGCCCCCGACCGCGACTGCGGCGGTGCGAACGAGTGACGTATTCGCCCTCGACAAAATAATATCCGCCGAGCAGTTTGTAGAAAAACAGAATGATCAGTGTGCCGCAAAGTCCGACGAACATGCCCAACGGGCTGATGGGTAGTACGCGTTGGCCCTCGTTAAAATAGCTCACCACTCCGCACCCTATGATCGTGCCGCCGATGCCCATCAGCACGGTCGCGATCGCTCCGCCCGGGTCGCGTCCCGGCATAACGCCTTTGGCCAATAGACCGACCGAAGTGCCAAAACCGATCCAGACCAGCACGTCGTTGACGAGCTGTTGGGCTGTGTCGTTGAGCATCATGCCTTGTGCTGGGTCGAAGCCATCCATGGCTGGGGTTTCCTTTTTTGGGGGTTTAATAACCGCGATGTAACGCATCGCCGGAGCGAAAAAAAGCACTCCGGCGATCTGTTAGATCGCGGTTATTTTTTAGCTTTTTTGGGGCACGTACTGTACCGGAATCCCCGGCGCGTCAACAAGATCGAAACTGCTGGCGTTGCTAGCAGATGTTAATCGTCGACTTCGAGCAGTAGGTCGCCTTTCACATTGTCTTGCGTTTCGACGCCGTTATCGTCGATGCCGTCGGAGCCGAGGCTGTAGAGCAGATAGCTGTCGGCTTGCGGATGGTAACTGAGCGGCCCAGAGGCAAACGAATCTTGCGGAACTGCTGGCAAATAATCGGGCAGGAGTTCGTCGAGCTTTTCGGGGTAGCGGTTGTTGTCGAGCTGGAAGGCACGCAGGGCGAGGTGAGTTTGCAGTAACGTTCGGTACGCTTCGTACCGTTTTCCGGCCTCTTTCATGTGATCTTTGGTTTGTTGGACCTGTTGTTTCACCATCCCCGTCATCATAAAAGACATGTAAAACCCGTTCACTTTCCTGCCGAATGCTAAGTCGCGGCGGATCACCTCATCGATCGGCTCAAGCTCCAAACGTGATATTTTTAGTTGCTTGAGAAGCCGCTCGCAGTCGATTCCAGAAAGACTATCGACTTGGTTACGTAAAGTTCTAAGACCCATATAGTAAACCGGCTGCGAAACCATACGATCCACGATCAGCCCACCGTTGGCGGTAGCTTGTGCTAGTTCGAACGAATCCAAACCGTACTCAATCGCATCGTCAATCTTTCCATCACGTTTTGCTTGCCAGGCTGCGGCTTCCAAAGCGCGTGCCAGCGAACGCATTGAGGAAGAGAGTTCCCACTGAGGTTCAAACCCCTTTTGACCAGGCGTCCAATCGACGGTGACCATGCACTCTTTCTGCAACGCCTCGCGCGCCAGTTTCAGCGCCGGCTTGTTCTGCTCAACAATTGCTGCCAGCTCGTCAGCGTCCATGTTGTCCCTATGCAAACCGGTGCGAGGGGCGAGCATCTCGGCTGCCCGCAGCAAATCGTCGTAGCCGTTTGGCACCGGCAGCACCGGCGGCGTGAAGGGTGGGAACAGCCAGTGGAAGACGAGCCATGCCAAGCCGAACAATGAGAATGCGAGTGTGGCAAACAGCCCAAATTTGAGCTTCGCAGAGTTTGTCATTTGTGTCCCCAGGGAGATCTCTTAACCGAACCGCGACCGTGAGGGAGCGATCAAGCAGGCTTCAAAATCAAACGGAACGCTCCCTTACGGTCGCGGTTCGGTTTTGAGTATAGTTATTCTATCCAACCACCGCCCAAGGTGCGATCACCGTCGTAACATACAACCGCCTGCCCTGGCGCGACGCCGAATTGTGGTTCGTTGAATGTGATGTGTAGGCGACTTTGCGGCAGTAGCTCGACCGTGGCTGGCACGGGCGGGGCGTTGTAGCGGATTTGTACTTGGCACTGTTGCGGTATCATTTCTTTGTCGACGAGCCAATTCGTTTCGGAGGCGGTTAGCCCTTTGCTACCGAGTTCTTCGCGGTCGCCTAACACCACGCGACGGGTCTCGGGTTCGATCCGCACGACAAACTTTGGTTCGCCCAGCGCCACGCCCAAACCTTTGCGCTGGCCGATCGTAAAACCTTCGATGCCTGCGTGCTGGCCAACGACGGTGCCGTCGGTCATGACTAATTCGCCAGTGGTATCAATTTCTTGGCCGCTAATTTGACGCTGCCCGCGAATAAATTCGTCGTAGCGGCCTTGCGTGACGAAACAGATTTCCTGGCTGTCTTTTTTCTCGGCGACGTTCATGCCCAAGGTAGCTGCGATTCTGCGAATCTCGGGCTTTTCGTAGTCGCCGACCGGTAGCATCATGCGCGAAAGAAATTTGCGTTGGATGCCGAAGAGGACGTACGACTGGTCTTTGGCGGTGTCGCGACCGCGCAGGAGGGCAGGTGCTGGCTCCGGCGATGCGTTGCATCTCGGTTGCTGGGTATCGCTTAATTTGGCGTAGTGGCCTGTGGCGACGAACTGGGCGTCGACGCTGTCGGCGTAGTCAAAAAGCTTGCCGAATTTGATCCAGTTGTTGCACTGCACGCACGGGTTGGGCGTGCGGCCGGCGGTGTACTCGTCGACAAAATAGTCGATGATGCGGCTGAATTCTTGGTCGAGATTTAGGGCATAAAACGGAATCGCCAACCGGTCGGCCACACGCCGCGCGTCTTCGGCATCGGCAGCGGTGCAGCAGCCTTGTTTATGATCGAGCCGCTTTTGACGGGAAATGTCAACGATCGGCAAGCGAGCCAAGCCGTCTCCGGCCTCGTTCCCGACATCACAAGCCACCGGCGACTGATGCCCGTGGCGCATAAAAACGCCAATCACCTCGTGGCCCTGCTCTAACAACAAGTGCGCCGCGACGCTCGAATCGACTCCGCCAGACATTGCTAGGACGACGCGTGCCATAGGGTTGAGTTTAGGGGGGAGCTGCTAAGCCGACAAGCGGCACTCGCCGACGACTCTAGTTTCGCCTACAATGTCACGCTTACTATCATTTTTGCCCTCGTCATTGGGTATTTCGTCATTCGTCATTTCTCCGGAGGAACACCGATGGCATTAGAAAAAGAATGGATCGACCGCGCCGCGGCGATCAGCACCGCAATCCTCCAGCTTCGAGACTCTCTTTGACTGCGATGGCAAGACGGCGCAGGTCAAAGCGATCGACGACCAGATGGCGGCTCCTGATTTTTGGAACCACCAAGAAACGGCTCAAGCAAAAGTCGCCGAGCGCAAGACCTTGCTGAGCATTCTCAAGCCGCTCGACGAGGTCTACGCGGCGAGCAACGACTTGGCTGCGATGATCGAAATGGCTGCCGAGGACGAATCGTTCGCCGCCGAGGTGCCCGCCGAAGTCGAGCGTCTCGAAGCCGAAATCGAACAGCTCAAATTGAAGGCTTTGCTGAGCGGCGAACACGATGCAGCCGGCGCGATTCTCACGGTCCACGCTCGCGACGGCGGCACCGATGCCAACGATTGGGCCGAAATGCTGCTGCGGATGTATCTGCAATGGGCGCAGAAAAACGATTACTCGAGCGCCCTGATCGATCGCCAAGATAACGAAGAGGCGGGCATCAACAACGCAACGATCGTCATTCGTGGCCCGATGGCGTACGGCTACCTGCGCGGCGAGACCGGTATCCACCGGCTGGTGCGGATCAGCCCGTTCAACTCCGAAGGCAAACGGCAAACGAGCTTCGCAGCGGTTGATGTCTCGCCGGAGATTTCGGACGCGGTCGAAATCGAAATTGACGAGTCAGACGTCCGCATCGACACGTACCGCGCTAGCGGCGCCGGCGGCCAGCACGTCAACAAAACCGACAGCGCCGTCCGGCTGACTCACAGCCCGACTGGCATTGTTGTACAATGCCAAAACGAGCGGAGCCAACACAAAAACCGCGCCACCGCCTGGAAGATGCTCCGCGCTCAGATGGCTCGGCACGAAGAAGAGCAGCGCGAAGCCGAAGATGCCGTAAAGTATCAAAAGCAAGCCAAAACCGGCTTTGGCTCACAAATCCGCAACTACTTTTTGCACCCTGATCAACGCGTCAAAGACGCCCGTACCAAGTTCCAGATGGGCAATTTTCAAGCGGTGTTGGACGGCGATATCCAAGGGTTTTTGGATAGCGTATTACGCTGGCGCGCAGGGCAGCCGATTGACGAAGGGGCTGAGTAATGGCTGAAGCAACGCATGCGGTTTCGCTGGCCACAACACTGAAAGGGCTAGACGCACAAGGCCAACGACTACGGGTCGAATTCCAAAGAAACGGCGATCGTTTTGAGCACACGATCCTTGGCGTACGCGACGGAGAGGAGACACCACTTCTCAAGTCAATCGAAGGTACCTCTGACGAAATTGCCCCAGCAAGCCCACCCTTCGCGGAGTTGCACCGGCAAGGCGAAACGGTTTTTCTTTCGGGTGCAACCACACTCGGCCATTGGTCAATGAGCGTGCAGGCGACCGACGGGCGGTTGAAGTTTGATGTAGCATGTCGATTAAAAAACAAAGCCGATTGGCTAGGCAGCACGTATCGAGTGGTCGATGAAAACTACCTCCTCGGGCTAGAAGACGCGGCACAAACAAAGCTTCAGCAGGACAGGCTGCTTGTGATGCCCTTCATATCAACAGACGACTGTTTTCCCACTACGATACAGTGGCGATATTCGATCGCAGCACGCAAATAGCCGGCGCGCCGGGATAGCTCGCCGGCTATTTTGTGCCGCGATCCTTTTTTTGTGCGTTCTCGCTAATCACGATGTCTTGGCTCGTGAATTCTTTTGCCGACGATTGGCTTGATCTCGCGAACCCAGATGTTGCGAAACCGTACGGGGTTGCCGTGATCTTGCAGGGTGATCGGCAGTTTGTCTGCGTGTTGGGTATACTTCGGCGGTTGGTCGTAGGGTGTATGGCCCTGTAGTTCGAAGTGGTTGAGAATCAGCACGCCGTTGTGTACCGCCGTGATGTAGGCGGGCGACTTGAGCGACCCGTCAGCGTTGAACCGCGGGCGCGTCCAAAAAATGTCGTAGGCATTCCACTCGCCCGGCGGACGCATGGCGTTGACCATCGGCGGTGTCTGTTTGTAAATCGCGCCGGCTTGGCCGTCGGGGTAGGTTTTGCTTTGAAACGAATCGAGGACTTGGAGTTCGTAAATGTTCATCAAAAAAACGCCACTGTTGCCACGGCCTTGGCCTTCGCCCTTGGTGGGCGTGGGGGCTGACCATTCGATGTGGACTTGGCAGTCGCCGAATTTTGGCTTGCTAGTGATACGGCCTTTACCAGCAAAGGCCACGCCATCAACGACCGGCCAAGCGTCGCTGTTTTCCCATTGAGAAAGATCGGTGCCGTCGAAAAGTACGACCGCATCGGACGGCGGCAGCGAATTTTGCTCGCCTGGCGTGACGACCGGTGGCTCAGGCCACTTGATACCGGGCAAATACTCGTTTGCCAAAGCCCTCGAAGAGCCAGCAACTAGCAGGAAACTCGAAGCCGCGACAAGCAGGGCCGACGTAACAATCGTAGTCAGAGCGCTGTGGGCGTTTTTCTGTGTTTTCATGGTGTCATTTCTCCAGTCATTGCCAACGATGGCGATTTAAGCAAGAATCGGGGATTCTCAGACGACTGTTTTTCGACAGTCGATGGACGATTCTCGCAGGGGACGTTAGCGGCAATGGTAATTGAGCAGATCGAAAAGGTCAAACAGCAGTACACCGACAAGTACGTCCAAGTCGACGGAAATCGGGCCGAATTGGCACGTTTCAAGGATCTTGTCGGCCAAGTAAAAACGGTCAACATGAGCGGCCGCGCGCTGGTCGAGTTCATGGATTATCACTTGAACATTGGCTGGTTCGACATTGATCTCGATTATCTGAAAGTCGTCGATAAGCCTGCGCCGAAGCCGAAAGAAGCCAAGAAACCGGCGGCGAAGAAAAGTGTTCCTAAAAAGGCTGCCGCGAAACCGCAAGCGGCGAGTGGCGAGAAAAAGCTGTCGCCGCTGGAAATGGCACGCCAAGGCGATAGCGGCGGCGCAAAGAAAAAGCCGGCGGCGAAAAAATCTACGGCGGACGTGTTGGCAGCGCTGCGCGGTGGAGGCAAGCCCGCGGCCAAACCGGCCGCAGCCAAAGTCGAAAAACCGGCCGCAGCGAAACCCGCTGCTGCAAAAGAAGGACCGACGAAGGTCGATCGCTCGAAGATGTCGGTGGCTGAGATGATTGCCGCGGCGCGTGGTGGTGCGAAGCCGGCGAAGAGTGAGCCAGAAGCCGAGCCAGAAGCTAAAGTTGAAACAACGCCGACTTCGGAACCTGAGACTGCTTCCCCGACCGCTGAAGCGGCGTCGCCCTCTGTTGCGGGGCCCGTGGATAAATCGGGGATGAGCGTTGAGGAGATGGTGGCGTATTGTCGTGAGAAGGATGCTTAGGTTGTGGTGGCGGCGTTCCGGCGATGCGTTGCATCTCGGTTATTTTTTCTTGTTTTATGCTTGCAAGTCCTTTGTGGGGCGATACGATAAGTGAACATAAGTTCACTTATCGTTAATCAATAGCCGAGATGCAACGCATCGCCGGAACGCCACAATGCCGTGCTACCTCTTCACCTACCACGGCTATGGCACGTGGCTTCCCGACCACCCGCGTGGTTACGTGCGACGCAAAGAAGGTATTCTGCCAACCGATAAACACATGGCCGAATGCTATCGCAAAAATCAACGTGAAGAAACGGCTTGTTTTAATCGAGACGTGCAACGTGTGATGATTGGGGAAGCGATCGAAGCTTGTACTCATCAAGATTTGCGCGGCCACGGCATCGCGACCGACCCATCCCATCTCCATGTTCTCGTAAGCTGGAAATCAGAGCGTACTTGGCAAGCAGTTCGACGGTCGCTTAGGAGTAGCCTTACTCGACGGTTGAACCAAGAGGTCGAACGTCGCACATGGTTCTCGAAGCAACCGAGTCGCAAGCAAGTGAAAGAGCGAAGCCACTTCGAATACTTGTTGAAAACGTATCTGCCGAAACATCGCGGCTTGAAGTGGTGTGAGGATTGCGGAGTTTTTTCGTAGCGTTCCAGCGATGCGTTGCGTTCATCCCGGCGATGCGTTGCATCTCGGTTATTGATATCACAAATAACCGAGATGCAACGCATCGCTGGGATGCCATCACGAAACAAAAATTATCGCACTTCCAACATCCGCTCCAGCGCCACCAACGACCACTTTGCCGTTTCTTCGTCGACTTCGATCATGTTGACTGGCGTGCCGGCGGCTAAGTTTTCTAGTGTCCAGCAAAGATGCGCTAGGTCGATGCGGTACATCGTCGCGCACATGCAGACGACCGGCGAGAGAAAGTGGATTTCTTGCTCGGGGTGTTCTTGCTTGAGGCGGTTGACGAGGTGTAGCTCGGTGCCGATGGCCCATTGACTGCCGGGCGGAGCGGCTTCGACTTGCTGGATGATCTTTCCTGTGGAGCCGTATTCGTCGGCTAGCTCAAAAACCTCGCGCGGGCATTCGGGATGGACCAAGATTTTGATGCCGGGGTACTTGTCGCGGAAGAGGGCGACGTGCTCGGGCCGAAACATCTGATGCACGCTGCAATGCCCCTTCCACAAGAGGACTTTGCTTTGCGTGAGCACTTCTTCGGTGTTGCCACCAAGGTCGTCGGCGAACGGGTCCCACACCGGCATTTTTTCATCCGTAATGTCCATTCCTAGAGCCGTGTTGCGTCCCAAGTGCTGATCGGGAAAAAACATCACGCGGCTGGTCCGCGCGAAGGCCCATTCGATCGCCGCGCGCGCGTTGCTCGACGTGCAGACGATGCCACCATGCCGACCGACGAATGCTTTGAGGCTGGCGGCCGAGTTGATGTACGTAACGGGCGTGAGGTCGTCGGTGTCAATCACTTCGCTGAGTTGGTCCCAGGCGTCCTCGATTTGGTCGATCGCCGCCATGTCGGCCATCGAGCAGCCGGCGGCCAAGTCGGGCAGGTAAACGCCGACTCGCTCGCCGTCGCGCTCGGCGACCTTGTCGGGGCGGTTGGCCAAGATGTCGGCCGTCTCGGCCATGAAATGCACGCCGCAAAAAGCGATGTGCCGGCAGTCGGTGCTATCAGCTGCCCTCTGGCTGAGCAGGTAGCTATCGCCTCGCAGGTCGGACTGAGCGATCACCTCGTCCTGCTGGTAATGGTGGCCGAGGATCATCAGTTGCGAGCCAAGCTGCTCGCGAACGGCCTGAATACGGGCCTCCAGAGCGTCGTTTTCGAGCGACTTGTACGGTTGCAGCTCGAATTTGGGCGAAAGGGTTGCGGTGGTCATTGATTGCTGCGGAGTTCGAGAATTGTGCTAGCAGTTGCCGAAGCATTATAGGCTTGTTGCGGACGGAAAGACAGCACACTGGCAACCGCCGGGACGATCTGGGCAAAGTTTGACGGTCGCGATGGCCGATAACATCGTTAGCTAGTTACGCTCAGCTTGCGCTTCCCGGCGATGATCTCGGCGATTGTTTAGCGTACGAGCTATACATGCATGCACAAAGAAAAATCTAATAACCGAGATGCAATGCATCGCCGGGAAACACCCCCTATGAGCGAACTCACTCCCGAACTCGCCCCCGATGTGGTCGCCGCCTGCCAAGCAGGTGCCGAAGAGGCGGCGGGTGCGCTGAGCCGGTCGCTCGATGGCGAGTTTACGATCGCGGTGGGCGAAGCAGGGAGTTTCAGCTCGGACAGTGCCCCAGAGGGTTTCGACGGACCGGGCCTAGCGGTGCTGATGAAGTTTGGTGACATCGGCGTGACGGCACTGCTGCCCGAATCGAGCGGAATGCTGCCCGATTGGTATGCCAATCCTGATCCGACCGGCGAAAGTAAGCTTGGCGCTTTGGCCCAAGAGTTGAGTATGCTGTTGGTGCCCGAGACGCTGATGGCCGACGATTTTCAGGCGGCGCGGGTAGAAAACTTGAGCGAGGCGCTAACGGCTGCGAAGGTAGCCGACGAGGCGGCGTTGGTGCCGCTGGAGATAAGCGCTGGCGAGAGTACCGCACAGTTGAGTTTGATTTGGCCGTTGGCTTCGCCAGAGGGATTGTTGACGGTTGCTGAGGAAGAAGCTGTAGAGGAAGTGACTCCTGCTGCTGCTCCGCTCGCTGAAGCGAGTTCGCCGGTGTTCGCAGAGACTCGGCGGATTACCGATTTTTCTCAATTGCCTGGGTATTCGCAGAGCTTGCTGAGAATCGAATTGCCTGTGCGTGTCGTATTGGCTTCAAAAAAAGAAGACTTGCAGAGCATCGTCGAACTCGCCTCGGGATCGATTATCAAGTTCGACAAATCTTGCGACGAATTGCTACTGCTCCAAGTAGGCGATCAGCGAGTGGCAGTGGGCGAGGCGGTCAAAGTAGGCGATAAATTTGGCTTCCGTGTGAGTAAAATCGTCTTGCCAGACGAGCATTTCAAGAAAGTCCAACCGAAAAAAACGGCTTAGTACGGTCGGGGTTCGCCATTTCAAAAGCTCATTTCTAGCCGATCGCGATTCTTCTCGATCGCCCGATTCAGTTTGGCGACCAGTTTGGGGCCTTGCAGTTCGCGTTCGATCATGCGCGGCAATTCTTCGCCCAGTTCGCGAATGATCGGTCCTTTGGCGTTGCTGACTCGGCGGAGATGAAAGTCGGTGATGTCGAGTCGGGCGTCGGTGACCTGTGGATCGATCGCGAGGCCGGTTGACCCTTCGTGCGTCTGAAAACGCATGCCTATTTCGCAATCAATTTCCAGGTCGATCGTCGCGTCACCGAGCGCTTCCAAAGCGAGAAGGTGGATGCCGTATCGGTACACTTTGGCCCGCGCCCACAGGTCGAATTTAGCTTGCACGGCCAGCGTGAACGCGACGCGACCGCCTTCGACGGGACGGAGGTTTTCGATTTGCACGGCTAGTGTTTCTTGCGGTTCGATCAGGCGGATTTTGTAATGCTTCCAAACGCCATGCTTGACAGGCTTTTTGCGTCGGCGGATTTTGAGGCCCTCGGCACGTAATCCGACCGTGATGTTTTTGGTGTCGCCCCAGTTTTTGCGTTTTTCGTACTCGCGCGGGATGGCGTTTTCGATGAGGTTCGCGAAGGCGTTCGCTAACGAGGTTTGTGAGTTCGTGGTAGCGGGTGCTGGCGCGGCTTGGCAGAATGGAGTCGGTAGGCCAAGTGAGAGGAATGTAAAATGCAAAATAGGTAATGCAAAATGCAAAATGTTCAACGGCGACGCCGTCTTTCCAATTTCCAATTTGCATTTTGCAATATTCATTTTGCATTCTCTTTTTTCCGGCGACTCAGGCGCGCCGGGATCTCGATTCTTGGTTACGTCCACAGTGGCAGTTTGGTTCAGCGCACAAAAAAGAACCTGCCCCGGGCCCGAAAGCCCAAGACAGGTCCTCAGAGGGGGATCCATCTAATCTCAACTAGTGCCGTTCAAAAGCGTATGAGGCTTAGCGAACGAAGCTGGCACTCACCACTTTGCGTGGTTGAGCAATCCGAGCAGCTGGGTCAGCGACCGGGGCTGGCGGAATCGGAGCTGCTTCGGGAGTCGGTGCTCCCATTTCGACAGGTGCCGATGCTGGAGCCGAGGCACAGCCTCCGCTACAACCGCCGTTTGAGTATCCGCAGGAAGCTTCGCCACAGCAGCCGTCACCGGCTCCGCAGCAGTCGTCAG
>JAADGD010000036.1 GCA_013152515.1 Planctomycetota bacterium | reverse complement strand
TGCTCGAAGGCGAATCCGTTCCGAACAGTGACAAACTCTTTAGTATCTTCGAACCTCACAGGCGAACTGCAAAGTCCTTTTTTCTAGCCAAAGATCGAAAAATGAACCACAACGACACGACGGACACAATGAGTTTTTACGTTGTGTCCGTCGTGTCGTTGTGGTTAACAGTCACGAACAAACGGCTCTCGACCAGGGCGACGGTCTGCGCTGAGGCCGTGTAAACATTTGAAAAAGCGGGTTTGTCGAGCAACCGGACGTGGCGACAAAAGAAAATCGCCACAAGCTTCGCCAACATTTGCGGCCCATGCTCACCGAAAATCTCAGCTCAGAGAACTTTCGGGACACCCACTAGTTACGTCGCTTCCAGAATAGACGTGAAACGCGGTACGCAACTGAATTGGGGGCATTCCAAGCGGTGCCTGATTGAATTCTTCGGAGACAAGCGGGCGATTGATTCTATCAAGGTCGGTGATGCAAAAGATTTTGAGCGCTGGCTCGGTACGCCCGCGGCTCGCAACAATCGACACGGGGAAAATGACGCGGATTCTGGACTAGCCCCCAACACGGTGCGCAAACGAATTAGCAACGCCAAACAGTTCTTCGAGGATGAGGTGCAACGCGATCTGTTGAAACGAAACCCGTTCGCAGGGCTTAAAAGTGCCGTTGGCAGCAACCGTGAGCGTGATTTCTTCGTGACCCGTGATATGGCAACCAAGGTGCTCGAAGCTTGCCTCGATTCGCAATGGCGGCTGCTGTTTGCCTTGAGCCGCTACGGGGGTCTACGATGCCCTTCTGAAACGCTAGCCCTGGAATGGGCCGACGTACATTGGGGCGAAAACAGAATGCTTGTGTGTAGCTCCAAGACCGAACATCACGACGGCAAGGGGGTGCGAGTCGTGCCGATTTCCCCTGAACTACGCTCTTACTTGGAGCAGGCGTGGGACGAAGCCGAGCCGGGCACGCAATTCGTCATTACACGCTAGCGTGGCTACAACCAAAACCTGCGAACACCGCTACAGCGCATCATCGCCAAGGCGGGTCTCGTAGCGTGGCCGAAGTTGTTTGCGAATTTGCGTGCAAGTCGCGCTACGGAATTGGCTGCCGAACATCCTGGCCACGTTGCTGCTGCTTGGCTTGGGCATAGCACCGCGATTGCCAACAAACACTATTGGCAGGTCACCGAGGCCGACTTCGAGCAAGCCATCGGCCCAGTGGCGACCGATGACAAAACGGCTGTTGTCGAGGCGGCGCAAAATGCGGCGCAGTCAGTGCGCGCAGGGGGTAGTTTGACGTTGCAGGAGCCAAGTTCTAAAGAGATGGGCCACTAAGAGCAGAAAACGCTAGAATTGCAGGGGGCAACGACTTTGCGCGACCCCTTACAATTCCAACTGGTGGGCGACACGGGATTCGAACCTGTGACCTCCGCGGTGTGAGCACGGCGCTCTAACCAACTGAGCTAGCCGCCCGAATCGAAGATAGTTTAATGCCTGAATGGCGAATTGAATAGCCTGCGTCTCAGTCGGCGGGCTTTTCTTCGATTTCTTCTTTGGTCTCTTTTTCAATTTTTTTGTCGGCAACGATCGAATCTGTGCCGGCGGCGCTGACGGTTTTGTCGCTCTCGTCGATTTGCTCTTGGTTGTCGTCCTGGAAGGCGTCGGACTCTTCGTAGCCGCTCGTGTAGTTTGAGTCGTCGCGGTAAGTATCGTCTTGGTAGGCAATCTTTTCTGGTTCGCTGTAGATGACGCTGTTCAGCTCGCTTTGGAAACCGGTGAGTCCACGTCGGAATTCGGCAAAAGTCTTGCCCCACGAACGGGCGACTTCGGGTAGGTTGCCACCGTAGAGCATCAAAGCCACCACGGCCAGGACGATCATCTCGCTCGGACCAGGGCTCCAAAAAGCGAGGAGGACGTAATTGTGCAAGAACAAACTGCTCATATTATTTGTTTACTGGAGAGCGTGCGTGGTTACACAGTTGGTTGTGTAGGCGTCGCGCGGTTGTTCGGCGTTGCCGCCGACGCTAATGACAAACTTGTGTGTGGTTATGAATTCGTGTCGCGTTGGTCTTCGATGTTGGCGTTGGGGTCGGACTCGCCCCCTTTGATGCCTTTTTTGAATTCGGTGATGCCTTCGCCGAGCGAACGCATTACCGAGGGCAGCCGATTGCCAAAAAGCAACAAGACGACCATGCCTACGATGATTACTTGAGCAGGTCCGGGAGAAAGAAACGCCAACACTGTCGCGGCCATTGAAGGAGCCATGACTACCTCGATTGTTTGATTCAATGCCAGAGCAGCAAAACGATCATGCCGACGATGATCAACTGCGTAGGGCCTGGGGTACGAAACGCCAAAACTGTCGCGGCTATTGCAGGAGCCATGACGACCTCAAACACTTCGCTGGTAAAAACTTAAACTTGTTGGAATCGTCAACCACCACAAGCCTGGGATGGCTTGATTCCTGACTCAATTCTACCCTGTGAGAGTCGGGAGTCCAGAGGCGATAGTCCAGAGGCAGAAAAAGACACTGTTTCCCCGTGCCTCTGGACCCTCGACCCTTGACTTTCGACTTCTTTCACCGGTGTACGCTGTGCCAACCGTCGCGATCGGCGATTTTGCTTGGTGATTGGTCCGGGTTGTAACGGTAGTAGACCTCCAGGCAAAGGGCCGACAGGGCGGTTGTGTAGACTCGGCCGCCACAGCCTCCCCAGGCGGTGTTGACGTCCCAGCTTCCGTCACTCTGCTGGGTGGCGAGCAATGTGGTGGTGAGGGCGTGATTCCAGGCTTCCCAGGCCTCAGCCGCCGCCGCAGATTGGCCTTGATTGCGATGCAAAGCGAGCGTGGCGTAGTACCAAAAATAGAAATTGCGTCGCGACGCGGTGGGGAGTTCTTTGGTGACCGAGGCGATTGCTTCTTTGATCGCGGCGTCGCTCAACTGGCCAAGTTGCTGCTCCTGTTGTAGTTGCCGGCAAAAAAGTGCCTCGGCAGTCATCGTCCTACTCACTGAACTATGGGGTCGGTAGGCAGCTAAGCCGCCAGCGTTGCCGCGACGCACCCGTCGCAGGAAGTGGTCCACGCGTGTCCAAGTGATTGGCGGAATGTCGATGCCGGCTAGTTGCGCGCTTTTGAGTGTCATCAACTGCCAGCCGAGCTGGCTCGTGTCGCCGGTGTCACCTCGTTGGTACCGCCAGCCGCCATCGGTCGGATGTTGCATCGATAGCGTGTAGCGGACTGCGGCGCGGGCCATTGGCTCCAGACGTTCGTCGTTGGTCAGGGCCAGCGCTTCGCAAACGGCAAAGGTGGCCATCGAGTGGCAATACATGCGTGCGAAAAAATTTGCTTCGCCGTAGAGCGAGCCATCGACGCGCTGACGTTGCCGCAGATATTCAAGCCCGCCGGCAACTTCGTGCGTGTAGGTGCCGCCAGTATGCGTGTGACCGCTACCAAGAAATGCGAGTAGCGCTAACCCCGTGACCCCCATGTCGGCCTGGGCACCGGCACCTCGTCGATCTTGATCCAACACCACGCGCGCTATACCGGCACCAAACCGCGAAGCATCCCAGCCACCATTTTTCGACTGAGCCGTCGCGAGCCAACCCAATGCGGCGCGCACGGCACGTTCGGTCTGCGCGCTTCCGCCGCGTTGCTCAACGAGCGCGTCGCGATCTTTGGCAAAGCGATCGGCGTAGGTATCGGGGAGTGGCGATTCTGTGGGAGGTGGATTGGTGGTTTTGGTCGGTTCTTTTGCGTTGGTGGGTTTTTCAGGTACAAGAGGGGCGGAGGGTTCGGGGGGGGCGTTTGTTTGAGTGGCAGGCTTTTTTGTGGGCAACTCTTTTGAGGGGCGTTCGACGTTGCCGTCGTCGCTAATGGGATTCGGTTGCGGTTTTGTTGGTGTTGGGGCTTCGAGCAACGACGGCGCTTCTAATGGCGGCGCGGGCTCGCTTGGCTCGGGCTCTGGGAGCGGCTCAAGCTCTTCTGCCGGTTCGAGCGGTGGCGCCTCGAGCGGCTCGGCCTCGGGAGCGATCAGCGGTGGCTCGCTGGGCTGTTCCCATTCGGGCGTGATCTCTTCGATTGGCTCCGGCGATTCGGTAGCAACGACCGTCGTGACTGAGACGCGGATCGGCTCGTCGTTGCCGAGTTCGGGAGCCCCCGTGACGATCCGCACCGTGGTCGCCACGCAGCCCAACAACACGTGTACCCACAGCGAAAGAATCGCACACTTCCGCCAAGGCTTTGCTTGGGACCAACGCGTGCGCAACAAGACAATCAGCAACACCGTTAACGTAGCCAATACGGCCCACAGCACCAGCCACGTCGTCGACGTGAGGCCCCACAAGTACCCGAGTGTTGGCGTAAGTGTTGGTGTGAATGCAAGCATAAATGTTTACTCAATAATTTGACGTCGTTAGCGTCGTCGGCAACGCCGAATTATTTCCGAAAAACACGGATTCAAAAACTTCAAGCAGCGATTGAGGGCAGGCCGTTGAGTGGTTGTTCGGCGTTGCCGCCGACGCTAACGTTTTGTTGTGCCGGGGCTTTTGGCAATGCGGACCGTGACGCCGATGTTGGAAATCTGAGCCTCTTTGCACGCCGCCAAGCTGGCAGCAAAATGTTGAAACGCACAAGCCGCGTCGTTACGAATCACCACACTCAGCTCAGGGTATTCGCTGCGTGCTGCCGAAAGACGCTGCGTCAATTCCGCAAGTGTGACGTCTTCTCCGTCCAAGCGAATCTGCCCTTCTGCCTGCACACTCACCACCCGCTGCTTCGGCGCGGCAGTCATCGCCGTAGTCGAGGCAACTTCGGCCAGCTCAAGCTCGATGTCGCGTTCCTGCTCGGAGAATGACGTGGCGACCATGAAAAAGATGATCAACAAAAACACCACGTCGATCATCGGCGTCAGGTCGAGCGAAAGCTGTTCGTCATGTTGAATTTTGAGGGGCATCGAGTGAAGGATGAAGGCGGAAGGTGGAAGGCGGAAGGAGTTTTCATCCTTCATCCTTCATCCCTCCTCCTTCGTCACGCTGCTTTCTTCAAACGGAGTTTACGTGACGCACGGCGCTCGTCGAGGCCTTCGGCGGAAATCAGGTTGACCAAATCTTGGCCACGACGGTCGATCTCCATCACTAGCGTGTCGACTCGGCCGACGAACCAGAGGTACAAAATCAATGCCGGAATCGCGACCGACAAGCCTGCGGCCGTCGACAGCAGCGCCCCACCGATACCACCAGCCAAAAGTTCGGGTCGGCCCATCGCCGAGCTACTGGCGATTGCCTCGAAGGCTTCCATCATGCCCCAAACGGTGCCCAACAGGCCCATCAATGGGCAAACCGTCGCGACGCCATTGATCACGCGCAGAAAACGCCGCAGTTCGTTCGCCGCTCGTTCGCCTTCGTCGAGCACTGCCTGTTCGACTTCCACGGCTGGCTTGCCCCATTTGCGTACCGCTGCGGCAAAAACTTGGGCCATGTAGCTGTCGTTTTCGAGGCAACGATCAAGAGCGTCTGAGCGGTCGAGGGCACCTTCGCCGATTTGCAGCAAAAATCGCTCGGTAAACAATCGCGGCAACACGCGACCGCGGCGCAGGCTGAGCGTGCGTTCAAAAACCACCAGCATCAACACAAACGAACAGATCACGATCGGCAGCAAGAGGGGCCCACCTGCCCACAGCATTTGCCACAGGCTTTTGGTTTGTAGCGAGACGGTCTCTTGGGCCAAGCATTCGCTAGCACTGGTCATCACGAGTAGCATCGTGACGAGCCGCGTGAATAGCCAATTCGATGGGATCGTTGGTCGCATCCTTGCGTACCCTTATCGTGTTCAAAAAATTACTTCGTTAGCGTCGGCAGCAACGCCGATCATCACTTCCTGTTTTTTTGCTGGCTCTGCGCCCAACGAAGTCGTAATTCCAGTTGCGAATCCGAGTCGGAATCTGGCCAGCGTTCTAACGCAGCGGTGTAAACCTCGGCGGCCTCGTCCCAGTGCTGTTCGAGTTCCCAACATTTCCCCGCCTGCAAAGCGGCTCGCGACTGCCATTCAGAAAACGAAGTTTGCTCCATCACCTTTTGGTAAGCTGACCGAGCACGCGTGTAATCTCGCTGATGAAAAAACGTTTCTCCCGTCATCCAGCCAGCCATCGTGGCTGCTTCGGTATCTGCCGCCGCTCGGTTGTCCAACACTCGACGATAAAACTTGCGTGCTGCCGTCATATTTCCGCGACCGGCCATCGCCCGCCCGCGGAGGTAATCGACTTCGTAGTTTAATTCAAAATCAGGGAGTTCAAAATTGGGATGATCGCGTTCTAGTTGGTCGAGTATTTTTAGGACGGCACTCCATTGCTGTCTACGCGCGGCCAGTTGTGCTCTGCGTAGTGGGATCATAGCCGTCCACGACTGGCCGATCCCGATAGTCTTCGGTTGCAACTTTGTGAATCGGTCCTTTGCGGTCTTGTATTTCCGTAGTCGAAAGGCCGCTTCGGCTGCCCAAAATTCTAATTTCGTTGAGAGCGGCCCGTCGTCCAAGCGTCCCTCGGTCGTCTCGACCAGTTTGTCGATCTGCTGCCACTCGCCCTGACCGGCAAGCAACTGACACTTCAGACACAGCGTCTTGCCCCACAGCTTGGGACGCCTCTTTGGCAAATCCTCTCGTGCCAATAGCCAATCGACGTATTTGTTTGATCGAGTATTATCTTGTTTATCGGCATGGTCCCGTGCGA
This sequence comes from Planctomycetota bacterium, assembly GCA_013152515.1. GTDB lineage: Bacteria > Planctomycetota > Planctomycetia > Pirellulales > Lacipirellulaceae > Bythopirellula. Next base: position 5,776 of record JAADGD010000036.1, on the reverse strand, counting down.
GCCAATAGGCCGCCTCAGCGGCCTGGGGGCTCTGGGGGAACTTTGCAACCACCCCCCGAAACTGTTCTGCCGCTTGGGTAGGCTGATCCAGCCGATCGTGCAACCAGGCAACAGCCGTCTGTACCTCGACCGTTTGCTTGGCGTGCGGAAATTCGGTGAGAAACTGTTGATAGAGTTCGATCGCTTCACGCGATTGAGCAAGTCGATCGTGTAATTTTGCAACTCGGCGGAGTGCTTCGGCTCGGATTTGATCGCGACTCGTGTGTTGTTGCAAGAGTTTACGATAGGCAGCCAGCGCAGCATCGTGTCGTCCGTCGCGTTCCCAGCCGACGGCTTCGTCGAGTACGGCAAAGTTGGCTTGCGATGATTGTTGCTGTCGAATTTGCTGGAGGTAGGTTTGTGCAAACGACGTCGAAGCTCCTGCCGGATGCTTGTCGACATACGCTTGCAACAACTCGGCGGCAGCTTCGCTTTCGCCCGAAAGCCAGGCGACTTCGCCCAGGCGAAATAGGGCTTGGGCGGCGAGCGGGGCAGGGGGGGCGCTTTTTTTTTGTACGCTTTTTTGTACTAGCTGGTAGCGGTGGCGGGCCTCGGCGTATTTGCCTAGTTGGACGAGGGATTCGCCGGCGTAGAGTTGCGCGGTAAGTCGCGTCGCTTCGTTGTTTTGTGTTGTTTGGGCGATGCGGTCGAACGCGGTAGCGGCTTGTTGCCATTGGCTCGATTGGTAAAGCTGTGTTGCCTCTGCGAACGCATCGGCAGCGAATGCATGATGAGCATCCAACACGATCGCCGACAGGGCAAAGATAATCAGGAACTGGCGACAAAGCTTCGACATCAGCGTTTCTCGTTGGCAGCCCCCCAAGAGAACATAACGAAGCCCGAATAACGAGGATTCGTCATTCGGGCTTCATTCGTCATTGCGTCATTCGACATTCACTGCACCGGAGGTCCCGCCCCTTCGCCTGTGTCGACGTTGCCGACCATGTGCAGATGGTTGTGGTCGACATAAATTACTTCGCGTGCATCTTCGTCGCGGAGCGTGTGGGGCACCGGCCAGCCGATGCGGCGGACATCTTCGTAGTAGATGGTGCATTTGTAGTGAGCGTGATGCTGCTGAGCAGGACCAATCATCGGATAGACCCGTGGTGGATCGATGTAGTCGGCGATTTTTTCTTTCACGATACGGACGTTGTTGCGGCTGTGCTCGTGCAAGAAGGGAATACCGCCTTGAACGGGCCGAGCTTTTTCGAGCGCCCGCATCACTTCGTCATCGCTAGGCGGATCAAGGGCGGCGATCTCGCCTCCCGATTGAATCGGCCCTAAGATCGGCACACGGTCGTACCGCTCATGTTGCCAGAAAGCGTCTTCCTTTTTCTTCGAGAGCAACGGGCTGACTGGCACAGGCACCGCAAAAGGGCCAAGACTGGGGCCAAGGGAAGTTAACCCCCAAAAACAACCGGTGGTCGACAGCGAAGTGATCGCGAATAGGGTTGCGATAGTTGCCATCGTAAATTGCTTTGATCGTGACATCGAATCTACCTTTAGCTGAGAGCTGAGACCTGATGTAAGAGTTATCGTGTTAGTTTGGAGGAAACTTGCGGCCTTTTCCGATTATGTCGAAAAAAACGAAAAGTAGGCCAAGTGTTAGCGTCGGCGGCAACGCCGAATTATTTCCGAGAACCGACAAGCCCAACGCTAGCGTCGCTAGCAACACCAAAAATGCACCAGAACAAGAACGCAATGTGTTAGCGTCGGCGGCAACGCCGAATTACAACGCAAGGCTTGGCACCAATGGTTTACTGAACCAACGTTCCTCGAAAATAATTCGGCGTCGCCACCGACGCTAACGACACCCGCTGCTGACGACTCACGAAAAAACCCCCGCCAACGGTGAGATTGGCGAGGGTTCAAAATTCTAACGACGAACTACGTTGACCGCTACTTCTAGCTTTAGTGCTTTCCGTCGGCGAAATCGAGGTTCCACCAGCCGTCGTCCCATTCGAGCGTCACTTTCCGCCATCCCAGTGGGACTTGAGGATAAGGATAGAACGGGCCGATGTAAGGCCAAGCCGAGGCAGAATACTGCTTGGGATAGGTCAACGCAGCGTAGTTCGGCGACGCGGCATAACTTGGCCAAGCGTAGCCAGGCAACTGAGGATTGTCGTAACTCACAGCAGCACCACCAGCCATTGGTGGCCGAGGCCCCATCGCTGCAGGAGCCATCGGGGCACCCTGGTATTGAGCCTGACTAAAGTTCGCTGGCTGAACGCTACGCCCACCCGTGCGAGCATAAGGCATCGGGGTATTGTTCCGAGGCGCGGAGCGCTGCTGTCTGGGAGCCTGTCGAGCGATATTGCGTTCTGCTGGCATTTCTCTGCTAGCAACTTGCAAGCGGTCGTCTGCCATTGGGGCATTGGCTCCCCCTTCGACTTCGAGCTTGCTGACGACGTGATCGACACCTTCGATTTGGCGAGCCAGTTGCTCAGCAATCTGCTTTTGCTGCGGGCTGGTCACTGTGCCCATCAGCCATGCGACGCCGTCTTCGTATTTGACGCCGACCCGATAGTCCTTGAGTTTGCCACTCTCTTTAAGATTTTTGGCAATCGCTTGTGCTGTGTCGTCACCTGCATGGGCCGCATTGGTCGAGATCATTGTCCCGGACACTGCAGTTACCAAAGCCAAGCTAAAGATGAAACTCCGCATGATCCCCTCCTGATTTTTGAAAGTCGCGAGCTGCGAGCCACGAGTCACAAGCCAGGAGAGATCTTCTCACAACTCACGACTCGAAACTCGCAACTTCTTGAATAGCTGGTCTGCTTTGAAGTTTCGGCAATCAACCCTACGGAATCGGAGCTTTTTTCCGATTTTAAGGGTAATTGCGAGAAGAGATGTAAACCCAGGGAGAATAGGGGGGATTTGCCGCCGAATAGCCGGCGAGCTACGTCTCGCCGCCAGCATAGAGAATCAGACCGGTTAGTTCATTCGCTGATTCAAGCTTTCCCAGTGCAAGAGCCATCGTTCAACTTTCGCACTTTACGCTAGGCGAACGAAGAGGGCCTCTCATGAAGGGTCGAACATGCCTTAGAACAAGCACAAACAGACTGACGAGTACCGAGCTACTCGGTTCTGGAACTGTTTCGACACCGGCAGACCCCGATACTGCGCCAAAATTGGCTTTCCAGTCCGCTAGGTCACTGGCTTGAAAAAGAGTACCAAGGCCCCGCTGCCATTCAAAAAAATCTGCACCATCGACATCGCCATCCGCATCGAAATCGCCTGACAGCAACAGCGTACTCGGAACCAAGACTTCCTCGAAGCCCTCGCCTACCTGATAACTCGCGCCTGTAGCACTTTGAGTGATTTGCAAATCCGTTTTGAGTACGTTGATACCGGTGCTGGCGTCCCACACTCCGTTATTGGCAAAACGAACCGCATAACGTACGTCGTCGCTGAGGGAATCGTCTTTATCAGGCATTTTGATGCCGACGGTGTAATTCCCTTCAGCTTGGTCTTTAGGGATGCTCAACACCGCTTGCACATTGTTACTCGTTCCACCACTCCAAAACCGAGGGTCGATCTGCAAAGGGGCAGTCGTGATTTCTCCGGTGTCATTGTTTTTGAGTGTGATTTCCACGTCACGCGGATTGAACAATTCGCCGAAGCCGACATTGTCGATCGTAAACTCGACCTCAAGCAAGCCACTCGGTTTCACCTCGTCGGGCAAGCCAGCGGTTTGTAATTCATAGCGATATCCGAGTCGTTTGCTGATTTCGTCAAAGCTGCCATCGTTGACCCAGCCCTGAATCACATCGGGGTGATAATCGAGGTTCATATAGTCGGTATGCAGTTGCTCCATTTCTGAAATCGCATTGGGGCCATTGGAAAAACTGCTTTGAGCGCAAGTCTCTCCTCCCTGCGGGGCAAAACGGCTTTCGCCGCCGATGTAGTCGAGTTCATCCTGACGAGACCAACCGGGAGTAACGTACGTGCCAAAATCGGATGCCGAGGCCAAAAAACAATCGTTCAAATGGCCAACTCGGGTGAGGTTGCTTTCATCAAAAGCATTCGCTGCGGTGATTTTCAGCGCATCGGAGAAACGCGATCCGTTGAAAATCTCTCGCTTGAAATGAGGCGTGCGAATTCCCACCATCCGGTCGGAAGGCAAGGCGTCGAGAATCGCGGTGAGGATCTCGGTACGGTCGGCGTTGTTGTCTAGTCCATTGGTCGAACTGTGCCACTCGCCCCAGCCGCCGATAAACCCCGCGTCCATCGTGAAGATGACGTCTTTGTTGGCTTCCCAAAGCGGCTTGAGTTGTTGAATATGACCGAGAATTACTGACTTGGGTGCGTCTGCCCCTCCGTCGTCGTTGTACTGGACGCGAGGTTTGACCTTGATGCCGTTTGCTCGTGCGGCATCGAAACCGGCTTGAATGGAATTGAGAAACGACTGACTAAATGGTCCATTGCGAAAGTTGTTTGCCAAGATACGGCCGTAAACCAAAGACTGGCCTTGAGAGCGGATATTGCCATAGCTCCACGGATTGGTCAGATCGGTAAAGCGGAGAAACCCTCGTTCTGGATTTAAGAAATCGGCGCTAGAAGGTTGGAAAGTAATCGTCTGCAGCGACGGTTCCTCAGCCCCTTTCACGTCAATTGGTATTCTAAAGCAGACTGCAAATGCACACACACCGAGTATTCGCGTAACGAAAAACCAATGGTCAAGAGCAAACATTCTAACCGCCATAAAAAACATTCTAAGACTCCAGCTTCACCCTTATTCACGCCGCTGCCAGTCATGAGTCCACACTCACCACCGATCGTGCATGCTGCCTCTATGCACACGGTTAAAGCTTCGTTGAATTAAACGCGTCGTCGATGCATTGCCAATGACGCCAGTCCTAGACCTGCCAAGAAAACGCTGCTTGGCTCGGGCACCGCAGATACCGCGGATAGTGCGCCCGGACCATAGTTTGTTTGCCAATCGGTCAAATCCGAAGCACCGAGAGTATTTCCAAATTCGCGTTGCCACTCCAAGAAGTCGGCACCGTCGACGTCCAGATCGCTGTCGAAGTCGCCAGGTTGACCTGGGGGTGCCTCGGCGAATGTATAGCTAATCACTTGGCTGACATCCCCAAGACCTTCGTCGGTGTAAACCACAAAATCAAACGAGTTGTTTGGAAAGGTGGGGACTCCCGGTGCGGGGAAGGTAATCATCGCGTCACGCGGGATGGCCCATTCTTTTTCAGGCCCATCTTGATCCCAGAAAGGAAAAAGCAGGGCTCCTCCGTTGCCGAATGGCCCTCCGGTAAGAGCGATGTTTGTGTTGAACGTGCCTGCTGCTTGATGAAAGGCAAAATCGTTTTGATATCCGAATTCCGACCCGAGCAGTCCTGCCTGTAAGGTATCGAAGCCGGTCGCTGAATCTTGGTCGGTATCAAAGGCCAAAAAAAGATTGGGACTGGACTCGTTGGAATAGAAGGTAGCCCGGATATAGAGAAAATCGTTGTCATTGGCGACTTGGATATTCGCGATATCGAGAAAACCAGGGTTGTCAGCCGGGTCCGCATCAACTACCGAAATCCCTGAAGCGTTCCAATCATCGAATTCCGTCCCCAGGTCTTCTCCTTGCACCTGGATTGCGGTAGTGAATGTACTGGGGGCAGTAACCTGTGCCAGTAAGCTGTTCACATTCGTGAACGATAAATACGCAGCGCAAATCAACGAAAAAACAAATCTGAAAAGTGTCATCAAAGGGCTCCAATTCGTCAAGAAATAC
>JAADGD010000293.1:325-12562 GCA_013152515.1 Planctomycetota bacterium | reverse complement strand
TGAACGTCTGGAGATTGACCTCAAAACTCTCTATTCCAAAAACAACGAAGCAGCCAATTTCGAGCTGCTACCGGGCGACCGCATTTTCGTCCGAAGAAAGACTCTCTCCAGCGAGAAGAGAGTGCAACCCTCCGCGTGGAAACCACCTCCAAAGGTTCAACCGACGCCTTATTCGCCTTATTCCGCTTACCAATGAAGGGAATGCCCCTCTGTAAAATGCTGCGGTTCGTTTTCCATGAGTTGGCAAAAAGGCTTTCGTAGCAGGTGGACTGCAAAGTCCTTTCTGTCTGCTCTGCTAGCTAAAAAAACGTAACAGTTCACGGGTACAATCGGTAGTTCGCCAAAATGCGAAAGTTGCTATTCTCCGTACGCTCCTGAAGTCCAGAGCCAGCCGCCATGAAAAAGAAACGGGGCGGGCCACGCTTACGGGCCTCGATCGTCTGGCTCAAGTCGCGGGCGCACTGTAGTTACACCACGATTGAAAAATACGGTGACGACGTACAGCAAGTTCCTGTGTCACGGGGTTATCTGGCAAAACTCTGCATCTGCGTTTTTCCGTGTTACTAACGGTAAAAGTTTGCGAAGCGTGCAAAGATTCTCAATAACCACCGAGACCGGTTTTCGCCGTTCGATGCTCACTCATCGTGGTCGTTCCCTGGAAATATTCCGCAAACAGCCTGATTCGAATAAAGCGAGGAACCTTGCTGCGCGGTTCGCGGTGATTCCATTTGAGCGAAAGATTTAGACGAAATCGAGTCGTATGATTTGTCACAGGACTATTTTCGGTTTATGTTCGAGTTAGGCGTCGAGCCAACCAACAATCATTCCGAGCAACAGATTCGCCATTGTGTGTGATTGACCGCCGGCCCTTTTACTGGAAATACAGCCGCAAGGTACCCGCAGCGCAGTGGGCCAGAGGTATCACAAGCGAATGTGGATCGCCATCGCTACCTGCGGCAAGCAGGGACACAGCTTCTTTCACTTCTTTCACTTCCTTCACTTCCTTCACTTCCTTCACTTCCTTCACTTCCTTCACGACTCGATTGATGCCAAAATCAACGGACGTTCTGCACACTCGCTGGTGACCAATCAGTCGTAAAGCCGTGAACGGTTACCATTTTCTTAACCACATTTTTTAGCGAAAAAATTGCGAGTTGGGCCAGTTTGCCTGATCAAACACACTTAATCCGATAAAACGATATGTCTGCACACCTCAATCGCGCTCAACTGCTCTACCAACAATCACGTTACGAACCGGCCGAACTGGAAGTTCGTCAGGCTCTTCACGAGCAGCCTCATGATGCGTATGCCCATGCCTTGCTCGGGCTCTGTTTGATGCGCCAAGACAAACTTCCCGAAGCGCAACAGGAAACCGAGCAGGCCATCGTGTTGAGCCCTGACGAACCTTTTCCGCATTACTGCCGATCGATCGTCTTGGACCATCGCCAACGGTATCAAGAGGCCGAACAGTCGGCGCGAGAAGCTGTGCGGCTCGATCCGGCCTCTCCAGATTATCATGCGCAACTCGCAGTTACGTTCTTTCAACAGAAGCAATGGCAGGCAGCACTCGACAGTTGTCACGAAGGTTTACAGTTCGATGCCGAACACGCCGGCTGCACAAATTTGCGTAGTATGGCGCTCACCAAACTTGGTCGGCAACAAGAATCGATCACAACCGCCGACAAATCTTTGGCGCAGAACCCAGACGACGAAATGGCCCACGCCAATAAGGGCTGGGCCTTGCTCCACGAAGGGAAACCACGACCGGCGCTCGATCACTTTCGCGAAGCACTGCGACTCGATCCCAACTTTGAGTACGCGCAACAAGGCATCGTCGAAGCGCTGAAGGCTCGCAATCCGATCTATCGCTGGATGCTAGCCTACTTTTTGTGGATGGCCCGCTTGGGCGATCGCGCAAAATGGGGCGTGATTCTCGGCGGCTACTTTGGTTATCGAACGCTCCGCACGGTAGCCCAAAACAATCCCGAATGGGCACGTTGGATATCCCCTTTGCTCATACTTTACATGGTCTTCGTTCTGTTCACATGGTTCTCGGTGCCTTTTTTCAATCTCTTGCTACGCATCAACAAATTCGGGCGTCATGCCCTTTCACGCGATCAACGGACTTCCTCGAATTGGTTTGGGTTATGCCTGTTGGTAGTCCTGGGCGGAATTGCGGTGGACTTGTTCACTTCCTCTGAGGTTGCTTTTCTTATTGCCGTTTTCGGTGGAGGTATGGCGATGCCGTTGGTGACGCTCTATGCCTGCGACGTGGGGTGGCCTCGCAAGATGATGACGTACTTCGTTCTGGCTATGGCTGTTGTCGGCGTTGGAGCAATTTTCAGCCTGATCTCCGGATTTGAAATCGGTCAAATGCTATTTACTATATTTCTGTTGGGGTTCATCGCCTCTCCCTGGCTTGCCAATTATCTCGCTGGAGTGACCGTCAAACGCTAACGGTCAAAACCGAGGGCATCGACCACATAAATTTGATGACGTGGAGACACTACGATGAACGTGAGGTTAGAGGCGAATAGCCGGCGAGCTACGTCTCGCCGACGCATACCTCGGCGAGACCCTAACCTCGGCGAGACGTAGCTCGCCGGCTACCGTTCGCGTCCCTTCCCGTGTCAGCGATCAGTGATCAGCTCTCGCAATTAGCGCCCCCTCAGCTACATCCCATCGAATTACCACAGTTGTGGCATAGGTAGCAGTTGCCGTTGCGGACCGTAATCGAGCCGCAGCCATCGCAGCTGGGGGCATCGGTTTGGAACCCGGCGAACTGTTCGCTGCGGCCCCCTCCAGCGGAAGAGGCAGCGGCAGGCTCGAATTTTACGCCAGCCCGTTCGAGCAGGTTGTCGCTGTGGCCGTTGGTTGCGACTTTGGTAGCGCCGTTGGTGTGGCCGTTCGTCGTGGCCGACGTCGTCAACTTGGCCTGGTCCTGGCCAGCAGTTTGCCCGCTAGCCCCTGTTTTTCTGGAAGACACTGGGGCAGCAGGCTTGGGCTCGCCTTTACCGTCAATGCCGTCGCCGTCATCGCCGCCCGCCGAAGGCCCGTCACTTCCTGACCTGTCGCCTCCCGGCGTGATGCCCATGCTCGCCTCGCGGTAGCCAGGTAGAAACGTGATACCTAGCCAACGGAAGATATAGTCGATCAGACTCTTGGCGATGCGGATGTCGGGGTTCTTCGTAAAGCCCTGTGGCTCGAATCGCATGTGCGTGAACTTGCGAACGTAGTCCTCTAGCGGCACACCGTACTGCAAACTCATCGACACCGCCGTGCCGAAGGCGTTCATCAGGCCGCCGATCGTGCTACCTTCTTTGGCCATTGTGATGAATAGCTCGCCAGGGCGGCCATCATCAAACAGTCCGACGGTGATGTAGCCTTCGTGGCCGCTGACGCTGAACTTGTGCGTGAGCGACTGCCGCGTGTCTGGCAAGCGATCGCGACGAGGTTTTCCTGCTGCCAACGCTGCTGCCTTATCATTAGCCTGATCGGCCTCGGTGCTGGTGTTCAGCGGTTGGCTATCCTTCGAGCCATCGCGGTAGATCGCCAAGGCCTTGAGGCCGAGCTTCCAACCGTCGACGTACGCTTCGGCGATTTCCTTGGGCGTGGTGTCGCGCGGCATGTTGACCGTCTTGGAGATCGCCCCCGACAGAAACGGCTGAGCCGCTGCCATCATCGTGATGTGAGCTTTCCAGGCGATGCTTCGCGAGCCGTTACGTGCCGTGAACGCACAGTCGAACACCGGCAGATGCTCGTCTTTCAAGTCCTCGGCACCTTCGATCGTATCATTCTGCTCGATGAACTCGAGGATCGATTCAATTTGAGCGGCCTCGTAGCCGAGCGTCTCGAGTGCCAGCGGCACCGTCTGGTTGACGATCTTGAGCATCCCGCCGCCGGCGAGCTGCTTGTACTTGACGAGCGCGATGTCGGGCTCGATGCCGGTCGTGTCGCAATCCATCATGAAGCTGATCGTGCCGGTCGGAGCCAACACGGTTGACTGGGCATTGCGGAAGCCATGCACTTGCCCGGCAGACAACACTTGATCCCACACGTTGCGGGCCGCGTCGACCATGTAATCTGGACATTCGGGCACGATCTCTTCGATGGCATTGCGGTGCATCCGCATCACGTTCATGAACGGCTCGTGGTTCGGCTCGTACTGGTCGAACGTGCCGACCGCTTCGGCCAACTCGGCACTGGTGAGGTTGGCCGTGCCGTGCATGATGGAGGTGATCGCCCCACAGACGCCACGTCCCGCGTCCGAGTCGTAAGCCATGCCGTTGGACATCAACAAGCTGCCGAGGTTCGCAAAGCCTAAGCCCAGCGGACGGAACTTGTGGCTGTTGCGGGCGATGTCGGGTGTCGGATAGCTGGCGTGGTCGACCAAAATTTCCTGAGCCGTAAAGAACGCCCGACACGCCGACGCGTAACGCGTATGGTCGAACGAACCATCTTCCTGACGGAACTTCATCAAGTTGACGCTCGCCAAGTTGCAAGCCGTGTCGTCGAGGAACATGTACTCGCTGCAATTGTGTACGACCATGCCATTGGCGACGAAGTGGCTCGTCACGGGCTCGGTCAGGTCGTAGACGTCTGCTTCGCCACAGGCGGCGAGCGATGCCACCCGATCGGTCATCGGGTCGTTGTAAGCTCGCACTTCGGCGTTCAGCTTAGCTAGCCGTTCTACTTTTTCGCTGCCGGGCAAGAAACCGATTTCTTGCTCGAACACGAAGCGAGAACTCCGCGAAATCCGTAGTGAGTGCATCTGTTGCACCGTGTAAGCTTTGCTTCCGCCTTTGCCGTCGGGCAGCAGGGCGGTGTCTTGGTCGAGGGCTCGACGGTTTTCGTAGAGTTTCGACTTGATACCAAAACCCAACAGCAGTAGCTGCACTTGATCGAGTAGTTCGCGGCTGGTGCTATCGAGGCTGACATACTGCGATTTGTCGCCGTAGTTGGCCACTGTGCCATCGGCGGTGAAAAGACCTCGCAAGATCGCCGCTTGGCTGGGACGATCGAGCAAGAAGACGTCGTCCGTCAATCGCTTGCCAGTCGACCCCGCATCCAGCACAGCCAACTGCCGAGCTTGGGCCAGCACCGATGCGACCGACGTGCCGACTCGCAAACCGGTGGCGGTACTCGTAATGTTGGTCGGTCGTGTGCTGCGGGCGTCTCCCTCGTCGAGCCATGCCTTGCATTGTTCGATGCCTCGACGCAAACGCTCTGCCACCAAGGTTTCATGTTCGCCCAATGTGACAAACAAGAATTCTTGTTCGTTCGCACCGCGAGTGACACAGCCGTCTCCCAGGGCGGCACCGACCAGTTCGCCAAAATGTTCAGGCACAAACGCGTTGCCGAAGCCGGGCTGCTCCAGACGAACCACATCGTCGGTCGTCAGATCGCAGGCCGACACGTCACCGCGATTCTCGGTCCACACACGATGGTCTGCCGTGAGCCGTACGTTGTAACCGGCACGGGTTTTCAGGTGATAGATTGGCTTGCGACCTGTCTTGAATACACGGTTCACGGGCGACTTATTCCCCTGGCCATTGATCACTTCGATTTCCTGCCCGACCAAATCTTCGATCCGACGGTAACCCTCGGCCGTTGCGACCAGAGTGTCGCCTGTCACGCATGGATTACTGGCGTTGATCCGCCCGCTATTGGGGCAGGTGTGCCAGTTGTTGATCGTCGTGTCGTACTGCACGCCCGGGTCGCCGCAGTGCCAAGCACAATCGGCCATCCGATTCATCACCTCACGCGCCCGGTAGGTCGGGCCGTCCTTGGTCGGATCGGTCACCCAGCGGGTCGTCCAATCCTCGTCCTTCTCGAGCGCCTGCATAAAATCGTCGGTCAGGCGGACCGAGAGATTCGCGTTTTGGAACATGATCGAACTGTACGCTTCGCCATTAAAATTCGCCTCGTAGCCGCCCTTTTGGATCAGCACATGGGCCTTCTGCTCTTCTTTCCACTTGCACTCGATGAACTCCATCACATCGGGATGCCAAACCTTGAGCGATTGCATCTTCGCCGCCCGACGCGTCTTGCCGCCCGATTTGACGACCGCGGCGATCTGGTCGTAGACCCGCATGAACGACAGCGGACCGCTCGGGTTGCCGCCACCAGCGAGCTTCTCGCGGAACGAACGCAACGTCGACAGGTCGGTGCCTGTGCCGCTGCCGAACTTGAACAACATGGCCTCGCTGCGGGCGAGCTCCATGATGTCTTCCATGTTGTCTTCGACATGCTGGATAAAGCACGCACTGCCCTGTGGAAATTCGTAAGGATTCTCCGGCTGGACCACGTCTTGCGTCGTCGGATCCCAGCGCCAGTTGCATTTGTCGCCTTTCACGCCGTACTGGTGAAAAAGACCTACGTTGAACCAGACCGGCGAATTGAACGCACCGTGCTGATGCAGACAAAGCCAAGCTAGGTCGCGATAAAATCGCTCGCCATCGTCGGCGCTGGCGAAGTAGCCGTCTTCGAGACCCCAGTCGGTGATCGTCCGCACGACGCGGTGGACAAGTTGCTGGACGCTGTACTCGCGCTCGTCGGTGCCAACTTCGCCGTAAAAATATTTGCTGCAGATGACGTTGGTGGCCAACTGGCTCCAGGTCGTCGGCACTTCGCAATTGGTTTGCTCGAACAGCACCTCGCCGTCTTCGCCCTTGATCGCCGAAGTGCGCGTCTCCCACTCGACCGTATCAAACGGGCTGGCCACCTCGGTCGGGCAGAAGATCGCATCGAACTTCATCCGTCCATGAAATTGTTTCATGCCAGCCAAGCTTGCGGTGCTCCCGTCCCTTACGTTCGGGGTTCGCTGGGTCGCTTTCGTTTCGGACATGGTGCTAGAAACTCCCTCGGCACTCTTTTTCAGATCAGCGGTCGCCACGGCAAAACCTCCTGTTTATCACGCTTGAATTTGGGCATCCTTACCAGTGTACATAAGTACACACATTTTGCAACATCGATCGGCTCGCCATTCCGATTTCTTCATCAATATTCTGGTCATAGCTACGAGCCGCCGGCGAACCCCGACCGTAAGGGATGGGAGTGCCCTGCTCACTACTCCCGCTCCCTTACGGTCGGGGCTCGCCAACCAACGATTGGCTGGCCGGCCGGCTATACCCAACAACTACATTTTGCGTCCGCTATGACCTTGACTCGTAAAAACGAGCTATTTATTGACATTTCAACGACCTTCACCACTACATGTTGTGGGCGATACCCATCAACCCACTACATCCAGTTGGTCGAGGAGCATGATCTTACACAGATCGGACCCGCAGTCAATCGCCTATTGTGCCCTATTTCTAAAAGGGCGTAAGGTGCTATCATACAACAGGTTGTGGCGAATTCTGGGTGCTAGCAACGAGAATGATTACAGAAGGTGAAGGCCGATTTCGAGCGGCAAGAACCGTGCTTTTCGGCGATTCTGAGGTCTCTTGAGAAAGCGTCTCGTGAACTGGACAGAAAGCCAAAAAAACCGGCGGCGGAGGTTGTCGTAAAATGCCCTGTCTACCTACTCGGCTCCAAGTTAACGCCCAGCTTGCCTTTCCACCAATGCTGACCTCGCGTGAGTCCCTCTACGTAGCTACTCTTTCCTTCCAGAGGAAATCTCAGGTCACTGCCCACAACCAAAAACTTAATGCGCGGCACAAGCCTACACCTGCTAACGCTTTTGGCAGCTTTGCTTGGCTGCACTGGGTCGCGGTGGGCGCGGGAAGATCCAGACTACGCAGCAAAATACCCGCGACATACAGATAGCATCCCTCGAATGATCAAGCAGTCGATGGATGCTCGGCACCTCAAGGAAAAAGGGGGTGGCTATGTCGGCCTTTCCGGACGCGATGCTCCTGCTGCATTGGGAGGCGAAATTGGGAGGTTCTATTATCCCTCGCCGCATGTCGAAGGCCGCCTGGGGCTTGCAGGGCTAATCTATGAAGGTGACGAACCGGTCTCAGGCGGGCTACTTGCCGGGGCTCGTTTGCAAAGCCCAACACGACTGGCGCCCTTCGTAGGGATTGGTGCCTACGCGGGATTCACCCCAGAAATCGGACGCTCCGAAGATGGTATCGACAACGACTTCGATGGCTTCGTCGACAATAGCGGCGAAGCCGAGAGCACTTTTGTCGGGGCGCTGATCCCCGAAGCAGGCTGCCATTTCTGGCTCACTCCAGGCTGGCGAGTCACCGGCTCAGCGAGCTACTACGTAACAACATCAGGACCCGAAGACAACTTTTTGATGCTCAACGTTTCGCTCGCCCGTCTGAGCGACCTCGGCAGTGTTACTTCGTCGCACACACTCACAAGCCGTGCCCGTGAACTCGGCTGGCAAGTCGGCGATGGGCCTAGCAGCGACGACCCTCTCGCTGACTTTCAGCCAACCCCAAACCTTGCCATTGAAAAGGTGAACTTGTCCTATCCGTCCACCAAATACCCAAGAATCATCCCCGTTCCAGCGGAAAACCTAGCTGATAACGACACGAACGAACGAATCAACTATTCCGCAATGCCGGCAACGAGCGAGATCGATTGACGAACTACGCCGAGCCGGCTTTTAGGCGGTCGTAATAGCGCGGCGATCTTGATGTAGACCGAGCGATCACCTGTCTTGCGACGATAATTTTAGCGAACGGGCGACTAAAAAGCGTGCAATTCCGTCAAATCTATTTCACGCAAGCGGTCGACTTCTGCTGAGCTGAGTTCGCGAAGAATTCCTGATTCTAGCAATGCTTCAAAACGCTGCTTGCCGCGATCGCAGACGACTTGCAGTGCGTTTTCTTCCGACAACCGTAGGACATGTCGCCCTTCGCAGCGCTGTCGATGCTGTTGGAAGCTCTCTGCGAGTGGGCGACTGTTTTCGAGACTGATCATCTCGACAGACTCGAGTTGCAGCATCTCCGACATCGGCACGTCTACTTTGCGGACCACGCCAGTTACGACGTCGAGAGCATCGTCCACGTACGAGTTGAACTCCAGTGGTGTGTTTTCCTCGATTCCCTTTGCGCCCACCATACGGGTCCATTCCAGAATCGCAGTTGTACTGCCGGGCTGATCGAGAAGCACGGTCGAACAATACAGTTTTGTCCCAACTGTGGCCATACGTTCACACTTCAATGGTTGAAAACCAAGGTCGCGAAGTTGTTCGAGAATCGGAGCCCAGAGGGCAATCGCGCCAGGAGGCAATTCTTGCGGATCAATCTCCGTTTCGGTACCAGGGTAACCGACCCCATATGTTGGTGGTAAACGAAATCCCAGTTTGCCGCCCAGGCGAATCAGCGCCGCCACCAACCAAGCAGCGGGTCGAGGCATCATCGGCTTCAGCGCGATGCAGAGGAATCGAAACGGAACCGCCGAGGTGTCTTCAGCATAGTATTGCATCGGAAGTTGAGCCTTTACGAATCGGCTGTGAGCTAAGGACTTTTACCAGAACTGGAAAACCCCCTCCCCTAACCCCTCCTCCGAAAACGGGAGAGGGGGATTTGGGAAAGGCATTATGTCGCCAACATTATGTTGCCAATAACTCTAAGCCCGACACGTCGGGGAAATGCGGCTCGATTTCTGCTAAAGGCGGCAGTTTGGCGGCAGCGAGCAGTTGATCGATTCGCGCCTTGCGTGCTTCTTCTTCCTGCGGACCGGCAACGGCAGTACTCGTTTCGTCATTGTCCTGGGCAGGCATGTTTTTGGTGACCGCTTTGCGGAATTTGCGTGCAACGAACATGTACAGCCCCACGACCACCACCGCCGTCGCACCGATGGCGTAGAGTACCGCCGTCCAATTGCCCGAAAACACGCCAAACAACACCAGAGGAATGCAAAGCACCACCCCCAAACACCCGGTCGCCTTTTTGGCGAACTTCTTCATGCCGCCGCCGATTACTCCGAAGACCGTTCCGAGGGAAAACTGCTCGGTCGAAATAACCACCGGCAAAATCTTGGCGAGCACGTCAACTTCGGTCATTGGCTGGCCCGGTGTGTTGCAGACTGCACATTGATCGGAATAGCCATGATGAGTCCACTTCAACTGCCAACCTTTCCACTGGCCGCCAAGTTGCTTCATTTTGGTCAGTAGCTCTGGCGATCCCCAAATGCGGGCCGTTTTTTTCTTTGGGTTGATGATCAATCCTTCCGAGACGTGAGCTTCTTTGGGGATCTCCGCGGGTCGCAGCTTGGCGACTGCCTGCAACGCCTCGACTTGGCCTTTGAGTAGGTCGATCGGTAGCTCGTCAAGTTGCCGCTGACGGGTCGAGCCCTCTTCGTCGATCAACGTGACCCAGGCGCGCGGATAAGGTGCGTCTTTGTCGGGTTCGTCGTCTTCGTCGATATCCTCGCCGTCGTCGTCAGCTCCCGCGTCTTCGACGGTAAGCGGGCGGGGTTCGTATTCTTCTTCGTCCTCGTCGTCTTCGAGTGCGTCTTCAGGGTCCTCTTCGTTTCGAGGGAGGCCCAAGTATTCGGCAAGTGCTTCTGCCCCATTCGCTGAGACCTTCACATCGAAGCCAGGCCAGGCGGCTGTCATGAGTTGGCAGTAGGTCTGCCATATCCGCGGAATGCCATAGTTCGAGGTGTCGCCACTCCAAAGCATCGAGCGTTTGTCGAAGTCGACCACTGCACCGCCATCGCAGTCTTCGTCCCATTCGTCCAGTTGTTCGAACTGTGTGACCCAGGCTTCAAAATCTTCGGGCCCCCACAGAACCTCGCGTCGCAACAGAGCACTCGCCCAACGATCGGCGTAGTAATGCGTCTCACCATTGCGAATCAAGGCAAATATCGCCGGTTCACTCATAGTGCTTTCACCTAGAAACAGAAGTGCAGAAAAGCCAGCCGAAAGGTTCATTCACCCTTCCGCCACTAGATTAAGCAGTAGCCAAGCTCAATGCAAGGAATTGCCAATCAACTGCAGGAGAACTGCCTAGAGATATGTGGCTTGCCTTAGAGACGCCTTCAGCGCAAGGCCACACTCCATGGCGCAGCAGTGCTGTACAAACGGGAAGTAGAGTGTTTCAGATGCCCTGTTACGCCAAGTCGCTTGCCTAAGCTTTGATGGCAGCGATCTTAATCTTGGTATAAACCGAGCGGTGACCCGTTTTGCGGCGAGAATTTTTGCGACGGCGGAGCTTTTGCACGACGAGCTTTTCGCCTTTTTCGGCACCCAAAACGTCGGCCTGGACGCTAGCGCCTTCGAGCGTGGGAGCGCCCAGCTTGAGGTCGCCTGCACCGTCGCTAACGGCTAGGACCTTGTCGAAAGTGATTTTTTCGCCTGCTGGGGCGTCGCGGAAATCAATGGTCAGCTCTTGGCCCTCTTCGACTTTGTATTGACGACCGTCGGCGGCAAAAATTGCGTACATAAGATTCTAGGGATCAGGGGTCAGGGTGAATCGAGCCCTACAGGCTAGCCGATATTTGGCTGCCCGTCGAGGGGGCATACGGGGCTTGAAGGCCTAAAACTCTGAAAAAGTACCGAGTACTACGTTAGTACCACATTACCGGCCTGCGACGACCTTCAAGAAATACGTCAAAGTCATTTTTTTGAACCGCCAAGTACGCCAAGGATGTGCCCTCAAAAGCCGATTTTCGGGGTTTCTTCTTGACGCTAATGATGTTCTTGGCGGTAAAAATTGCCTACAAACTTTCCTTCATGTCTATACTTACAGAGTAGCGCCACGAAATCTCGGACAACCAAAATGCTTTTATTCCTATTTTTACTGTTCACGCTGATGCCACTGCTGGAACTGTGGCTGTTGTTTCAGCTTAGTGG
Source organism: Planctomycetota bacterium (assembly GCA_013152515.1). Taxonomy (GTDB): domain Bacteria; phylum Planctomycetota; class Planctomycetia; order Pirellulales; family Lacipirellulaceae; genus Bythopirellula. Next base: position 801 of record JAADGD010000293.1, on the reverse strand, counting down.
TCACTTCGGGTTTTGGACGACGGTTTCTGTCGTGCTGCTCACTGGCATGGTGGGCGCGGCACTCGCCAGGTGGCAAGGCTTTCAGACGATGTTTCGCATCCAGTCCGAGCTGCGAGCAGGAAAAATGCCGGCCGAGGCGATGGGTGACGGGGTGCTGATTTTGGTGGCGGGCGTGCTGTTAATCACGCCGGGTGTGATTACCGACATCGTCGGGCTGTCGTTGCTGCTGCCACCGGTGCGATTCGGTGTCCGTAAGAGCTTGCAGCTTTGGCTGGCCAAGCATGTACGAGTCGAAACGGGTGCGGCTTGGCAGGCCTATCAGCAAGGCCCGCCTTCGATGAATGACAATGTGGTAGAGGGCAAAGTCGTCGATGCGCACGTCGTCGAGGATTAGTGCGCGCTGGAAGCACAAATAGCCGGCGAGCTACGTCTCGCCGACGTTCGCTTCCGAAAATTTATCGCGTCGGCGAGGCGTA
>JAADGD010000293.1:0-307 GCA_013152515.1 Planctomycetota bacterium | reverse complement strand
CTACTCACCAACTACTGCGGTAAACGAGCCTCTTCGACTTTCGGGAATTCGCTTTTGAGCCCTTCCGCCATGAACGCGACTAAGTCTTTTTTATCCTGCTCGGTGAGGTCGAGTTTTTTGACGTTCTCGCTGAGTTGCGGATTGGGGTGACCTCCTTTGGCATACCACTCGACCACTTCTTCGAGCGATTGCTGCGAGCCATCGTGCATGAAAGGCCCAGTCATCGAAACATTGCGTATCGTGGGCGTTTTGAAGGCGCCACGATCTTTTTCCTCGCCCGTCACCACAAATCGGCCAAGGTCCGGCT
>JAADGD010000185.1 GCA_013152515.1 Planctomycetota bacterium | reverse complement strand
CGGGAGCTTGGCGCGAAGTGCTAGAGAAGTGGTACCGCGTCGATGCCCCAGGGATCGTGCCACCCATCGACGAACCCAAGCCGATTCTGCAATAAACAACGCGGCACGGGCTTCAGCCGGTAATCGTTGAGTGCTCCCGTGTGCACCCGGCGATGCTCTTCAAGGATTGCGTCCAGCAAGGGAATAGGGTCTTTGATATTCAAGGGAGTATCCTTCATCGCAGAGCGTCACCGATCACGAGGCGGCGACGATTGATTGTCCGTTGCAAATTCGCCCGACGTCTCCGCTCCGGTGCATCGGAGGGTTCTCTGCTTGATCTGCGCAACCGGGTGACCAGATGCTTTCGCACGCTTCCACTCTGCGCGCAGATATTCGTTGAGATCGTCACCATGTTCGGCGAGGATTTCTTTCCGGATGTCGTGCAGTTCTTTAAGTATCGGATTCATCATGTTTGTCACCTCCAAGGAACTCGATTGGGGTTGCGATCAGCAGTCCCGAAAGTCCCAATTCGTCAAGCAGCCGGTAGACACGTGGTAGTACGCGCGCGTTGGCTATATGCGTACAGTTTTGAGTCAGTAGGTATTGTACACCGGCGAGAGCAGCCGTGGCCACGTGCATTGCATCAAGTCTCGCAGATTCGGGCATCAGCGAGCGGGACACTAACGCGTCTGCGACGGTATCCGTATCCGGGTTTTCATCCAGTACGGGAATGTCTGCCAGCATGGCGAGTCGCCGAACCGCGGCGCCGGGATCCCCACGCCGGGCCTCTGCCAGCACGATTCGCGAAGTGACCAAATCGTAATTAGCCGCATGTTCGTCCATCCAGCGCTTAGCATGCGTCTGAAGTGCCGCAGTTGCGGGATCAGGGCTAGGCCACGAAGTCGCGTGACTTACGATCGAGGTTTCGATGTATACGATATCCATTCGAGTAGTCTATCGCAGATAACGATTGAGGTCATCGGGCCGCGGCGAACGATGTTGATTTCAAAAAGCCTCGCGACCCGCGGCTCCGGTTCATCGTTTTGTTATGCACGATCTGCGGGTTCAAATCCGCGTTTTGCGGCGGCCTCCATAAACGCGACGTAGGTCTCGTCCGAGGAATCGTCACCAGCAGCAACTTGCATCATCATTTGCAGAAAGAACATGTTACCCGAAATTATCTCAGATTCGTCAATCTCCTGCCCGTCGTAGTCTGAATTTGCAGGAACCTCGACCTCCAGTATCCACCAGCGATCAATCTTCGTCACCAATTTCGAAATTTCGCCAATAAGTTCGACATCGATTTCGGATTCGCTTTGAGCGACATATTTCATCAGTTGATGGGCAAGCTCGTTTCGATGTTCACGAATTCGATCGACCGTCGCAATGTCCGCGTCATCGACGATTTCCCTGTCGTGTAACCATAGTAACGATGCACGTAACGGGCTCTTGTGTCGATCAAGCACCTCGGCTTGGTACTCGGGATCGACGATAAATCCATTTTCGTCAAAACCATTCGAGAAGAAGTCTCGAATAGGATTAGTGACGGATGATTTCAGCGATTCAAACGCCGCGAGAAACAACGACGCCGTTATCAGATTCTGGCGCAGAACTTGTGGATTGAGGAATTTCGCCCAGCTGTTAAACGCTCGTTGTTGGTGTTCGTCCATGACGATCTTGATGAGAAAGGATACCTATTGATGTTTGGGGCCGTTGGATGTGACAGGTTCACGTGCAGAACTTGTTCTTCGAAACAAAAAATGTGCGCAAGCAGGGCTTATACACGCCCGCCTTTTTCATGAGGCGTACCGCTCCAGCGCATCGTATCAGACTCCCGATCCGAATGCAAGAAATGGACGGCTACTCAACAGGAGGATTGCCAAGTCGAAAAACAGACAATACCTGCCCTCAACATTAGGCGAGCGGCAGGAGAGAATATACCAGCGCACGCAGCGCAAGCAAGTGGGTCTTCCAAGCTCACTCGCTTGCGCGTCGTGCTTGTATTGTAGGTAAATTCTTATCTTCCGATCGTCTTAAAAAAGGAACCACAACAGAACAACGGGAACTACGAAGGCTTTTCGTTGTTCCGTTGTGGTTCAAATCCTTGTTTTTTTCGGGCTGGCTGGGACTTGGCAATCCTCCTGCGGCTATTCGATTCACCGCCAAAGCTTCGGCACCCACCCGCGCAGTCGACCGCTAAGACTTGGTCGTTCTTCTTTCGATTTCAATGCCTCACGCTTCGACGGCTGCTTCGCCTCGCGCAGCGTTCCCACTTCTACCGGTGGGACATACTCGATCAAATACTGAGACCAGTACTCTTCGACCAGCCGCAGGCAATCGACAACCCGTCCCTCGTCGAGCGCCGTCTTGGCAGCGTAGACGCCCTTGACCAACGCTCCGCGGTGAAGTTTGCCAAACTGCAGATCGATCAGTTCGAGATCGTCGAGCAAGACTTCCCCCTCGCCGGTCAAATAAAACTGCACGCGCATCTGGCCTTCGGTGCGGAAAGGAATGTCGTCGACCGGAAACTCGAATCGAGACCATTCGCTGCCGATCGGTTGCTCGCCGCCCAAGGTCGCAACCTGCCGATAGCTCTTGTTGGGATCTTCAAAAACAATACGCAGCCGCGTCTCGGGCGAAAACCCCAGGCCACGAACCTGACCACTTAGCATCAACTGCCCCGTCTCGGGCATCGGGAAAAGATCGCTTTGAATCGCAACGCCTGCCGGGCCTTCGCTTCGCATTCGCAAGGCATGAGTCCCTGAATGGGCCTCCGTGCCAACGACCTCCGCTCGTCCTTGCCAGCCGAGCAGGGGTTGCCAACCGGCGATCCCATTCGCTTCTTCCAATTCAAATCCCGGATTGGCCAACTGCGGATAAAGCCTGCGAATGTTGAGATTGCCGGTCCGCAACTCAATGGCTTCGATCCGTTGCTGGAGATATTCGCGAGCATGTGAATCCAACGAAACTTCTGGCGAGCCGACGCGCAGTCGTGTCGACTCGAAAGTCCATGCTTGAAGACCCGTAGGCGGTAGATCGAGAAGCCACTCTTGCTCGCCCCCGACGAGCGCCCCCGAGCCCTCCGCTCCCAGTTTTCTCCAAGCACACCGAGCGGCCGAACTGAGCGGCAATCTCACGCTTATCGGCCAAGGCGACTGGTTGATCAACGAAACGGTCGTCGAATTTTTCGACCGATAAACTCGCATCACCAACGGTTGAACTCTTTGAGTACGCACTTCCGCCTCAGGCCCCGGCAGATGCTGCATTGTTTTTCGCAGGTCTCGCAACTGAGGGTGCGAACCGAATGGCAAAAATTCTCCGCCTTCGACGATCGTTAGCGCATCGCTTCGAGCCAACGCCTCTGTCAAATAACGCCGCTGTGTTGCTCCGGCAGGCAACGGCTGGCACGTGAGCGTTAGGCGAGTCTGCTCGGGCCCAAAGGGGCTCAGGACATCAAACGAAGCAAGTCGAAGCGGCTCGGCCGAGTGGTGGAACAACAGGGCCGACCGTCCGGCGAGAGGCAACAACTCTCCCTGATCTGTGGCGGCATTGATTCGCAAATCAAGGGCCCGCTGCTGAAACTGGTCGCTAGTCCTCAATCGCAAAGGCGCCATCGCGACGATGCCCGGGGTCTGAGCCAGCCTCGCAAAATCGAGACCGTGTTCAAGCAAGACCTGGCTCAGATTCGTCGGCTTGGAAATCGCCCGGCGAACTTGTTGCTGAAGCGGGGCTCCCGAAAACAGCTCCTCGGTCGCCAAGACCAGCTGCAAATCGCTTCGCTCGGCAATCAGCGCCGAAGCCATCTTCGCGTACATTTGGGTCAGCTTTTGCGAACGCCATGCTTGCCACGGGGCCCGATCTGCGCCGAGCAACTGGGCGGCCCGGCGCTGAAATCTCTTGGCATCCTGCGAGGGCCCCTTCGCAGCAATATCAC
>JAADGD010000201.1 GCA_013152515.1 Planctomycetota bacterium | reverse complement strand
GTTGACGGATAGCTGGCACGTCGTGTCCGTCGTGTCGTCGTGGTTCATTTTTTAATCCTTGGCTAGAAATTAGGACTTTGCAGTTCGCCTAAAGCCGATCCTGCGGCGACTTCCATTTTAACAAGCTTTGGCCCTCAAAAGTGGCCCCTTTTCATTTCACTTGTTCAATTCTCGAGGGTTCGCTAAACTCCCCCGCCTTTCTTATTTGCCATCTCTTACGGATGCAGCGGGATGCGGACACTATTGCTAATGCTGATGCTCAGCCATTGCGGCTGTCAGGCGGTGACCAAGGTCGTCGCCCCGTCGAACGTGCGCGATTGGTCGCCCGATCAGGCGGTGCTGCCGTATGCGGAATTTCGTGGTGACCAAGTCCTCGTCCACAACGTCCGCCGCTGTCGTTACTTTTCTGACGATACGTATGTGGTCAATCATTCCGACAAGACGTACGCTTTGGCTGATTTGCAGGGCGTCGATTATTTTGTCATCCCGTTCAAAAACATGCCAGCGATCGCGCATACAATGATCAGCTTTGAGTTTCGTCCAGCCGACAGACCGCCCCAATGGCTCGTGGCAAGCGTCGAAATCCGCAAAGAAGTCGGCGAGGAATACGCCGTCTGGAAAGGAAGTGCGCGGCAGTACGAGTTGATGTATGTACTGGCCGACGAACGTGATGTCGTGCAAGTGCGCGCCAATCACCGCGGCGAAGACGTCTACCGCTACCACACAACCGCCACCCCCGATCAAGCACGGCAACTGTTGGTCGATGTGTTAGGCCGCACGAACGAATTGGCCAGCCGCCCCGAGTTTTACAACACGATCACCAACAATTGCACCACGAACATCGCCCGCCACATTAATCGCATCTCGCCGCGACGTTTACGTTACGATTACCATATTTTGCTGCCTGGCTACTCCGACAAATTGGCGTACGACGAAGGCCTCATCGAGCGGCACGGGACGTTTGAGGAGACGAAAGCACAAGCATACGTTTCGACCAAGGCAACATTATTCGCAGAGCGAGAGGATTTTTCGGAGTTGATTCGGAAGTGAGTGAGCAGTAGGGTAAATGATTCATTCCCCGATAATCTTCACCAGCACCCGTTTCTTCCGCCGACCGTCGAACTCGCCATAAAATATCTGCTCCCAGGGGCCGAAGTCGAGTTGCCCTGCGGTGATTGCGACGACGACTTCGCGGCCCATGATTTGGCGTTTGTGGTGGGCGTCGGCGTTGTCTTCGCCGGTGCGGTTGTGGTGGTAGCGCTCGGGCGAGGGATCGAAAGGGGCGAGTTCTTCCAGCCACTTTTGGTAGTCGCGCAAGAGGCCCGATTCGTTATCGTTGATGAAGACGCTGGCAGTGATGTGCATTGCGTTCACAAGACAAAGCCCTTCACGAATGCCACTTTTGTGCAGGCAGTCGTCGACTTCGGCAGTGATGTTCACAAAGCCCATACGATCGGGAATGTTGAACCAAAGCTCTTTGCGGTACGATTGCATGGTCATTCTCAGGGATCTATTCTCGTAAGCTACTGGTTGTCGCGGTGGGGAAATCTGCGGGGATGCCGAGCGTTACTTCGCCAGTGGCCGCCCACTCGGTGCCGCGTAGCAAGGTGGTGATAAAACCGACGCACTGCATCGAATAATCGGCATGGCCGAGGGTGGTGTGGAATATGCGTCCTTGGCCGTAGCTAAGAGTCATCAGCATCGGTTCATCGCGGCCCGAACCTCGTTGCTCGGGTGAGGCGTAGGCGGTTGCTAGTATTTTTAGATTTTTTGCTGGTCCGCGCAGACGCTCGTAAAGTTCGTCTTGGGTATGCAGCCAAGCGTCTGGCAGCCCGCGCATAATCGGGTGCTCGGCATCACGCGTTTTGATCAGGAATTCGTGCTGTGTGCCATGCCCGCCACCGCCACCGGGCGAATCGTTGTCGACGACCAATTGGTCCTCCTTGAAATAGAGATAAGGTCCGGCCGCTTTTTTACGTCCGTCCCAACCACCGAGACCGATCATCTCGTTGTACTCTGGCCAATCGCCGAAGGCATTGTTCGCGGCGTGAACCACCACAAAACCGCCGCCGCCATGGACAAACGCTTGAAACTCTGTCTGCGTGTCGCGTGGCCAAGCGTCGCCGTTGTAGTTGCTGACAACGACATCGAAGTCGGCAAACTTTGGGCGAAAGCCGCTCATGTCGTGCTTCGCTGGGGGCGAAGTGGCTACTTCGACCGAAAAGCGGTCGCACTCGTCAAAGTACTTTTTCAAGATCGGCGTCGTGAGTTTCCAATCGTGGTTGTTCTGCCCATCGATGATCAAAACTTTCAGCGGCTTGCCCGTCCCCTGCTCGGCGGCAATCGCTTCTTGGCCAGCGCTCCACAGCACAAGGCAAGCAAACATCAAAGTCGTCAAGACTAGGTTTAATCGGTTCATCGTGGTCTCCTGTTGGTGATGAATGAGTTTAGGGAGTGGCAGATAAAATTTTACCAACTTCAATGTGGGAATATTTCCGCAATGCCTGGGGATTGAACCACGACGACACGACGAACACCACGGGGGCTGCGTTGTGTTACTAACGGTTGAAATCTTCGTTTCCTGACAAAACTTTCCTCAATGCTTTCATTGCGGCAGCAATGGTATTTGTTATTCTGTCAAGAGATAAACTCTCACAGAGACGCAGAGATCACGGAGAAGCAAGACCTGCACCTCTGTGCCTCCGCGTCTCTGTGAGAGATTTTTTTATTGCGGCCACTGGGGCTGCGTTGTGTTCGTCGTGTCGTCGTGGTTCATTTTTTCCAGGTGGTTTTTATGACGTGTTAGTTCAAAGATTTCTCTGCCCTTGAGTCAATGCAGGTGAATTCTCAACTGTCGCTCGCCTTAGTTGTCGATTCGAGTTAGCGACACCCCTTCGCGGGCGTCGAAGCTCAGGAATAACGTCTTGTCGCCGCCGTGGTTTCGGAGGATATCGAAGTACAGTCCATGTTCGTCGGGCCAGGGATAGGCGTAGACGAGATCGAAATCGTGAGGCTGCATGTCCAGTTCGTCATAGGCAGCGCGCGAGTCGGTTTCGGTTCGTGACGGGTTACCGGGCAGTTCGATGCCCCATTGATAGTCGTCAGGAATAAAACTGCCGGCAGCGAACTGGGCGTCGGGACCGTAGCGCTCGGCCAGCTCTTGCGATCGTTCGACCAACAAAGGTTCGACTTCGATACCATAAGCTTGAAACCCGAGTCGGCTCGCCATGATGGTAACCACGCCCAGCCCCGAGCCCCATTCCAAGACCGTATCAACTTGATCTTGCAGCCCAACGAGCGCTTGGTAAACCTCGACGTAGTCGGCCGACACAAAACCGCCGAACTCTTCGTGTTCGTGACACTGATCCCAGATTTCGTCTGACTCTTTCCAGAGCAAACGCATTTCCTCCAACAACGGATCGGCGGCAAGATCGACAAGGGGATTTTTTTTCACAGGGTGACTCGTAATTGTGATTTTTAGTAATTCAAGCTGAAAAGGAACCGCCAAGGTCGCCAAGGAAACTGCCGGAAAGGGGGAAGTGCCAAGACACCAGTTTAGTTGATCCCCGAAGTAGCTTTCAAGCCTTAATGAGACCGACAAAAGCGGGACATGGCCAAGATTAGTAAATTTCCAGGAGTTTCTTCTTGGGTAACTGTTCACGGGGCCAGCGAGCCTCTAGCAACGCTACCAAGGAAAGCTAAAAGCCGCCGATGGACGCCGATGGACGCCGATGCGAAACCTAAGTTCAGATATCTGCGTTTATCAGCGTTCATCAGCGGCTTTTTCTTTTTTTCCGTGAACGGTTACTTTCTTGGCGTTCTTGGCGGTTCATTTAGTTTCCAGTGGACTTTGCCGTTCGCCTGGAAGCCCACAGGCAAAAAGCTTGACCCTGCTGCTACCATCTGCCTAGCATAGAGGAGGTGGCTCACCTCTCGTCAACCTGTTCAGGCTGTTGCTATGCGAAAATTCCCTCAGATGATCTTGGTCCTCACGCTGCTCTGGTGCTGCTTGGTCACAACAACAAGCCGCGCCCAGCCAAGCAACGCGCCGGTTTACGCTCGCCAGCGTGACTACGCACGTGCCGAGGGGTTTTGGAACAACGGTTCGCAATATCTAGCCCCTTACCCAGGCTATTATCCCGGCTACGCTCCCTATCAACCAGCCTTCGCCGGTAGCTGGTACGCTCGACCGTATCCGTATCATTTTGATTATTATCGTGGGCGATTTAGCGCACCAGCGCAGAAAAACGATTGCCCTTGTGCGAAGACGACAACGGGAGAGTAGTGTGGCGGCGCTCCGGCGATGCGTTGCATCTCGGTTACTCGCAACACACAACTCGCGACTCGTTATCTTCCAAAACCCATGCTGAAGCTGAAGACTTGGGTATCGTCGGTATCGGCTTTATTCACTGGGAAACCAAAGTCGAGTGCAATCGGTGCTGGGCCAAGGGCAGGCACCGTGACGCGTAACCCGAAACCGGGGACGACGCGGAAGTCTCTGATTTTCACTTCGCTCTCGACTGTACCGAAGTCGCAAAACACGACGCCATGCAGCATCTCGTCGGCGGTGATCGGGAAGAGGTATTGGAGAGAGTTGAGCCACTGAAAATGGCCGCCGACCTCGACGCGTGTGGCAGCGTCCACAGGCGAAGCACCGCGGAAATCAAAACCACGCATGGTCGTAAATCCACCGGCAAAAAAGTGCTCGTAAATCGGCGCATCCTTACCCATCCAACCGACGTTGGTCGAGAAGCTCAGCACATGCCGCCCTGAATGGTCGGGACGCTCGCGAAGCAAAAAGAAACGGCGGTAATCGACGCCCACTCGCGGGTAGTCGAACGAACCTGTCACATACTCGCCCGACAACTCTAAATAACGACCCTGTGTCGGCAAAAACGTGCTATCACGTGTATCGTTGATTGTTATCAGTTTGAATCCATGCAGCGAGTTCGTGCCTAGTGCTGCCGCCAACTCGGGTACAGCAGCGGCATTGGGCGCTTGGTCGATCGTGACATTTTCACCTCGATACGACATGTTCGCCGACAGATCTTTTTCGACCCATTGATAACCCCACGAGACGCGCCCCCCCAGACGCGATTCGTCCCAATCGCGGTAACGGCGGTCGAAGAACGAGCCGCTCAAACCTAACGTCGTTGGACCATCGAACAAATGAGGTTCTTGAAAACTGATTAAGTAGCGATTCACTTGACTACCGGGCGAGGCGTCGATGCGAAACCGTTGACGATCACCGCGAAAGGCTGTGCCATTACGGATATCCTCAAAACTACGCGGCGGTCGTCTCCAATCGAAGTTACGCTCGTCGAGGACGATGTTTCCCACAAGTCCGGCATTGGAGTTGACGCCCACGCCAAACATCAGCCGACCGGTCTGAGTTTCTTGACCATTGAAAATGAGATCGACCGTTTTATCTGGATAGGGTTGCCCTGGCAAACCAAAACGACCATCGGGGTACAATTGGTACCCAGGCACGGGGTTCGCCGAAAATCCGGGCGTTGGCCCAAACGAACCGGCAGGCGGCGGGATGTTTTCCGAATACTGTACCGGTTGCAAACCTTGCTGTGCTGCGTAGGCCCCTGCGGTGGCGGGCCCTGTCGAAGCAGGCCCAGTCGCGCCGACGAGTTGGCCGCCATAAGGCTGCTGAGCAACTCCATTGGCTGGCAAAGCCGCATAAGCGTTTTGCATGGGAACGTTCGGGCTTTGCCCGCGCAGGTGCTGATACGGATTTGTTGGCTTGCGGACGGTTTGGGCGACAGGCCTGCGTCGTTGGGGGCGAACCCACCAGACCGGTTGCTTCGGCCGAGACGCGATGTTGCGGGGCTGGAGATCCTGGGGTTCGGGGCTTTGACCACGAATGATTGTTTCTTGCGCGGGTCTCGGTTTTGCGGGAGGTTGCACGTTCCCACGAGGCGGTGGCAACACCAGTGGCCCACGGTCTGCGGGACTTTTGGTGTCGACGGCCCCGCGATCGTCGGGACTTTGCCCTCGTATTCCACTCATGCCGCCACCCGAACGGCCTCCAAATCCACGCGACCCAGCGCCTTGGGGCGGACTCTGGGGAGTCTGTTTGCGGCGACTTCGCTTCTTCGGACGATTCGCCATCCCATATTCATTGCCTTCTTCGCTAATCCGGAAAGTAATTTCCGGTCGGACATTGGTCGCAGGATCGACGTGGAAGATCCCACTGCCTTGAACTCGCCGTCGGCTCGATTTGATTTCGCGGATATCGGCGATGTCACCTGGTCGCACGCTTAATTCGTTGATGACAGTTTGGATGCGCGTGTGAGGATTGTCGCCGCTAATGTTGACGAAGATATTGCCGATGCGAAATTGCTCGCCTTCGTCAATATGATAAATAAGGTCGAGTTCCCCTGGCTCTTCGAGAAAAACCGTTTCGGGACGGATGTCGGCGTAGACATAGCCGTGGCTGCCGTAAAGATCTTGGATCCACCGCTGATCTTCGCGGACTTTTGTCTGCTCGAACGGTTCGCCCGCCTTTAGCTTTGCCGCATCGGCCAGTGCCGTCGGCTCGAATTTTGTATTGCCCAGGAAACGCACGCTACGAATCTGATACCGCAGTCCTTCGTGGATGACATAAGTCAATTTGATCCACTTTTTGCCCGGGTAGTAATCAATCTTGCGGCTCACACGTGCCTGAAAATAACCGAACGAACGATAGTAAGCTGTTAGCTTATCGACATCGGCGTCGATCTCTTCGCGGTTCATGTAGCCTTTGAAAAACAGAAATTTCGGCGGCTTGCTTTTGACGAGAGTTTTCAGTCGACCATCGCTCACAAACTCGTTGCCGATGAATTCGACATCCCAGACTTTTTCAAAAGTACCTTCGTTGATCAGATAGACAATTCCCTTGTCGGTCGGCTTGGTGCCTTCCATGATCGTGATTTGGACGTTGTTGTAGCCTTTGCTCTGATAATGCTCGGCGATCTTGCGTCGGCCTTCTTCGACGGCGTAAGGATCGACCGCTCCACCAGATTTGATATTCGTCTGCTTGGCGAGCGCCTTGTCCCTGATTTTTTCGTTGCCCAAGTAGGTGACATATCGAATCGTCGGGCGTTCGACGACCTGAAAGATCACAATTTGGCCCTGCGGCGTCGATTCGTAAAGCGGTTTCACATCGACAAACCACCCCAAATTCGCCAGCCGCCGAACATCGCGCTGCACGACACTCCGATCGAACGGTCGCCCGACGCGCGTGCTGATGTGGTCGTTGATTTGCGAGGTGGTGATCGTATCGTTGCCCAAAATACGGATCTCCAGCACTTTGTCCGACTGGGGCGTTTCTGCCAGTTGTTGTTCCGTAAGCTGCATCCCCGCAGGCGGTTTCTTTGCAAGTGGCGGAGGCGCAGGTAAAGGTTCGCTATGGGCTCGAACTCGAGACTCACCACTGGCAGCACTCAAAAAAAGAATGCAAGCTAGGCATCGAGCCACACTGGGCAATGATTCAAAGAAGTGCATGGGCAAAGCAATCGCGTAGTAGTACGTAAGAAGCAATGTTCCCGCAACGGAAACCCTGCAACGAATAAAAAGCGCAGCATTCCCGCGCAGTCTTTTTTCCCAATGGGGGATATCTGCCAATTCGGGCCGCAAAGAAATAGCGAATCGACCCCAGAATGGCAAGGCGAATTTACGCTAGCACCAACGAATAGCAGGAAAACTGCAATGGCAAGAAAATTGCATGATCGTGACGGAAATATGAAATTGAACCACGACGACACGACGAGCACAACGTAAAAAACTCGTCGTGTTCGTCGTGTCGTCGTGGTTTATTTTTCTTTTCTAAGCTATAAAGCTAGCAGAGCAGTCAGAAAGGACTTGGCCGTACTGTTGACCAACGAAGCGACGCGGTTACCGCGAACCAACACTCAAAAAGAGGTTTCCCCATAAGCCTCAAACTCTTCGTAAGGCTTCTGCGAATAACTACGGAAACGTGTGAAATCGTGAATCCAGGCCAGCTTTACGTCGCCCGTCGGGCCGTTGCGCTGCTTGCGGATCAACAGGTCGGCTTGGCCACGAAACTGCTCGCGGTCTTCCTCGTTGGTTTGAAAGTATTCTTCGCGATGCACGAACATCACCACATCGGCATCTTGCTCAATTGCCCCAGATTCTCGCAGGTTGCTCAACTGCGGCTTGTTGTCGCGTGTTGCTTCCACCTGACGGTTGAGCTGAGCAAGGCACAAAACGGGCACCTCTAACTCGCGCGCCAAGCCCTTCAAACGACGGGCGATCTTGGCGACCTGCTCCTGGCGAGGGTCGCGCGGGTTGTCAGGGTCGATCAACTGCAGGTAATCGATCACGATCAGCCCCAGTCCATCGCGGCGTTTCAGCCGGCGCGCATTGGCCGAGATTTCGGTCATCGTGCGACTCGGCGAATCGTCGATGAACAGCGGCGCCTGGCTGATTTCGGCGGCCGTCTGCACCAGCTTGCGGCGTTCGTCGCCGGTGATCGTTCCATTGCGAAGCCGCTGGCCGTTGACCTCGGCGACTGAACAGAGGAGGCGATCGCCCAGCTCGATCGCCGACATTTCCAGGCTCACAAACAGCACCGTGTGGTTGCCTTGCATCGCGGCATGTTCAGCAATGTTCATGGCGAACGCTGTTTTGCCCATACTCGGGCGAGCGGCGAGGATGATCAGTTCCGACTTTTGCAGACCGCCGGTCATTTGATCGAGATCCTCAAACCCTGTCTCGATCCCGCCGGCAGCGTGGTCTTGATCCATCCGCGCATCAAGCCGCACGAGCGAGTCGTGTAAGACATCGCCGATTTTGCTCAGCTCGCCAGTGCCACGCGATTCGAGGATGCCAAACACTTTTTCTTCTGCCTTGCTGAGCATCTCGCGTGTGTCAGCGGTCGGATCGTACGCATCGTGGAGAATATCGGTCCCGGCATGAATCAGCGAACGCAGTACGGCCTTGTCGGCGACGATTTTGGCGTAATACTCGGCATGGGCTGCCGTCGGAACGATTCCGCCTAGCTCGGCAATGTACGCACCGCCGCCAATCGATTCATATTGGTCTGCACTACGTAGTCGGTCGATGAGCAAAACATGATCGAGTTGCTGCCCCCCATCGTGCATTTGCAGCAGATGCTCGAACAAGATGCGATTCGCAGTATCGTAAAAATCATGCGGGCGAAGGATCAGCGCGACTTCGTCAAACACCTCAGGCAGCAATAGAATACTGCCCAAGACCGATTTTTCGGCCTCCAGATTGCGAGGCAGTTGCCGCTCGATCGGCGAAGATCGAGAACTTCGTTTGCGCTGCGCCGGATTCTGATCGACCGTTGCCATGACACTCTCGCTCCCTCTAAATGCCCAGGGTGTGTTCAAACTTCCAATACGATATGCCCCGAACCGCGCCCGTAAGGAAGCGTCCCAACAGGCGTCTAGATCAATGAACGCTTCCTTACGGGCGCGGTTCGGTTTTATGAACGCTTCCTTACGGGCGCGGTTCGGCTTTTCACAAAGTGTCACATTCGAGGAAAGCTTACCTCGCTTCGGCCGTGACGCCGGGCCAATCGTCGGTGCGGAACGGGGTCAACGGGAGGCCGAGGTCGTTGTGGACATTGCAGACGGGGTTGTTCGCCCAACCGTAGCGGACCGCGACCGGTTCGGTTACGGCTTCGCACGAAACTTCGATGTGTTGGTTATCGATAATTTTTGCATTGGCCCAAACCCACTTTTTGTCCGCCCCCGCAATCGCAAAACCTTGCACTTCGCGCGCGTCAACCGTTCGCAATCGCTTGCCAACGTCTTTGAAGCTGAGCACGACTTTTCCGTCAACCACTTCCATCGAATCGTAGCGCGGGCTGTGGTAGACAAAGTCGAGCCCGTAGTCGCGTGCCAAAGCCCACCGCGCCAGTCGCCGCGCGACGTCGATTTTGTTACGCGGATGGATGTCTGACGCCTCGCCCAAATCGATGATCACCGCTTCGCCCGTGTTGGCCAGCCGATCCATCGTCATCGTCTGCGCCTCGCGAAGTTCGGCCCAGTTACTATCGCCCGGTTCCGAGGTTTCCTCCGTAAAATCGGCCAATTGGACCCAGTAAAACGGGAAATCGCCCTGCTTCCAGGCGTCTCGCCAGTTTTGGATCATGAGCGGGAACATTTCGCGGTATTGGTAAGCGCGCCCGGCATTCGACTCGCCCTGATACCAAATCGTGCCGCGCATGGCGAAGGGATGGATGGGCATGAGCCGGGCGTTGTAGAGATTGGCAGGACGGTGCTGGTTAATGAGCGGGTTGCGCAACCGCGGTTTAGCTGGAGGCCTTTTGCCAGTTTCCTTGGCGTCAGCCACGCTGATTTCCCACGCTTTGATTTTTTCTGCCAACTCCGCCTTTTTTTCTTCGAGATCGTACTCGTCTTCGGTTTTTTTCCATCGCGCTAACAGCGCCTCGTACATCGGATTGCCCTCGAGCAGATCGCGTCGGATCCAAGCTTCACAACTCGAACCGCCCCAGGCATTGTCGATCAGTCCAATCGGCACGTCGAGAACTTGGTGCAGCTCTCGCCCAAAAAAGTAACCGACCGCCGAAAAGCTACCCACCGTCTCGGGCGTGCAGACATCCCACTGGCCGTCAAAATCTTTGACCGGGGTTTGGCTACCTATTCCGCCAACGGTGATCATCCGAATGTTGGGGAACTTGGCCGCGGCGATGTCGAGATCGGCGCTCCAACAATTCCGTACTTCCCAGCCCATGTTCGACTGACCTGAGCAGAGCCAGACTTCGCCGACGAGGATGTCGTTGACTTGCAGGCGGTTTTTTCCTTCAACGACCATCGTCTGTGGCTCGCCCAGCGAGAGCGGTTTGAGCGTGACACGCCAGTTTCCCTCGGCATCGGCGGTCGTCTCGTGCGTTTGTTCGCCCAATACGACGGCGACCGCTTCGCCCGGATCGGCCCACCCCCAAACCGGCAGCGGCATATCGCGTTGCAAAACCATGTGATCGCTGAATAGCGTTGGCAGCTTGACGTCGGCGAAGCAGCAAGCTGAGGTGCCATAGATCACGGCCAACATCAGCAACAAACGCATAAATAAACTCGAACGACTCATATTCTTTCCCCGTTGGTTCTGCACATGATTAGTTGAATGCTTAATTAGAGCAGCTTATCAAATTTGGCAATGAAGCCCAGGGGGCTAAACCGGGAAAGGAATACCTCCGGCAAGAGAATGACGCGAGAAAACAAGTGATTTTGTGTGCGCAAAAAAAAGCGACTCCCTGCCCAATGATGGCAAGGAGCCGCTTTTAGATCTTTTTACTTCGACTTCTGGGGAGTAATTCACTCCTCACATCAGCCTGCGCAACCGCAGCTCGGCTCGCAGCAACTGTCAGCAACACCGCAGGAAACTTCGCAGCAGCTACTCGCTTTGCAGCACTTGCGTGCAGCGCGACGAGCTTTCAGCTTGGCGAACAAACCGCAGCGTGGCTTGCTGCAAGGGTCGCAGCAGCTTGACTCGCAACCGCCACAAGCGTCGGCAATTCCACAGCTCGGCTCACAACCGCCACCACAGGCGTCGGCAACTCCACAGGAAGGCTCGCAGCAGCTGTCGGCTACTCCACACGATACTTCGCAGCAGCTACTAGGCTGGCAGCACTTACGAGCAGCGCGACGAGCACGCAATTTGGCCAGTAGGCCGCAACGCTTTGGCTTGCAGCAACTGCCGCAAGGATCGCAGCAAGCGTCTGCAACACCACAGGAAGGTTCGCAACAGTCTGTTGCAACTCCACAGCTAGGCTCGCAGCTACCACAGCCACCGAACATGCCGAAGAACGCATTGGCGTTCGGGGCACTGCTCAGAGCGATGGCGACGCTTAAACCTATCGTCGACAGAAGAAGGTGATTTTTCATTGGGAAGGCTCCTTAAAGGGGGGGGAAACACTGTTGCCGCTCAGCGACGGTCAGGCGTCTCGCTTGCACTACTAGTTGGTGAGTGCCAAGGCGATTACTAAACGCTGTATCCGATGCAAGCGGCTAACGCTCCATTGGATATGAAAGCGTATCGACGCGCCCGTTCGAAAAGCTTGACGTGTTTCGACAAATTACCGACTCAGCACACCTTACCCATTCCGAGTGTTTCGTTCGTATCGATTGTACGAGCTGGGTATCGAAAATCACCGCAACGTGGTCAGCCACAAGAGAATAAAAGCGTGAGAAATCCAGCGTTTCGTCTTCGACCGTCTCGGGCACTTCTGGTTCTACCGATTTCTCCGTCATTGACGAATGGGGACCAGTAGCCGGCGAGCTACGCCTCGCCGAAGTCGTCTTGCGG
>JAADGD010000030.1 GCA_013152515.1 Planctomycetota bacterium | reverse complement strand
GCGAAATCTTTTTCTGTAAAAAACCGGCAGAACTCTGCAAGCCTTTCAAGCAGAGCCGCTGGGCCGTGTCGTCGCCCATGATCGAGACGTGAACTTTGGCATTACGCATGTCGGGCGAAACTTCGACAAAAGTGACCGTCACGCCCTCGATGCGTGGGTCTTTCAGATCGGCGAGAATTGCCATGCTGACCACTTCGCGGATTGCTTCGGATGCTTTTTGAACACGTCGTGATGTCATCTTAATAGCGGAGTTTCACTACGGAGGCGCTGAGGGCACGGAGGAAAGAGAACGAATCCTCATCGGGTGAGGAAATCTCTTTGATCGTTGTCTCTATGGAAAAACTCGGTGTTCTCCGTGGCTCCGTTGTGACTCCGTTGGTGAATCGGAACGGCTGCTAAAGTTTGAGTTAGTTGTTGGTTTCGTCAAAGCTGCGGCCGATTTCTTCGACTTTGTAGACTTCAAAGATGTCGCCTTCTTTGACGTCGTTGAAGCCAGCCAGCTTGATGCCGCATTCCATGCCTTCGCGTACTTCCTTGCTGTCGTCCTTCTCGCGGCGGAGAGTGTCGACCGAATAATCACCGATGATCGTACTGTCGCGAATCACGCGGGCGCGAGCGTTTCGAACCACGGTGCCGGCCAACACACGACAACCGGCGATCGTGCCGATGCGACTGATCTTGAAGATTCGCTGCACCAACGCGCGGCCCAAATCGACTTCGCGTTCTTCGGGGACCAACATGCCTTCCAGGGCGGCTTTCAGGTCTTCGGTGATCTTGTAAATCACTTCGTAACGTTTGATCTGAACACCCCGTTTGTCGGCCATCACTCTGGCTTTTTCGTCGGGCACGACGTTGAAGCCCATGATGATCGCGTCGGACGCATCCGCCAACGTCACGTCGGCTTCGGTCACACCACCGACCGAGCATTGCAGGAGCTTGATTTTCACTTCGGGGTGGTCGAGTTTTTCCAGTTCCTTCTGAATGGCTTCGATCGAGCCACGCACGTCAGCTCGCAGAATAAGGTTTAGCGTTTGGACATCTCCTTCGCCTTCTAGGCGGTCGAAGAGATTCTCCAGCGTTACGTGTTGGACTCCCACTCCCAGGTTAGAAGTGCGTTCGGTCACAGCACGCGATTCGGCGACGGTGCGAGCATCGGCGATATCGTCCAGTACGTAGAAATGTTCGCCAGCGCCGGGAGCCGTGTCGAAGCCTGTGACGTTCACCGGAATACTGGGGCCTGCTTCTTTTACACGCTTGGTGGGATGGAGTGTGTCGTACATCGCTTTTATTTTGCCGTACGATTCGCCGCAAACCACCACATCGCCAACGCGGAGCGTGCCGTTTTGCACGATCAGCTTGGAGACCACGCCGCGGCCTGTTTCTTGCTGCGCTTCGAGGCAAGTGCCGAGAGCAGGTCGATTGGGGTTGGCTTTGTATTCGTGCAACTCTGCCACCGTGAGCAGAGTATCGAGCAAATCGTCGATGCCATCGCCGGTGATAGCACTCGTTTTAATCACTTCGACATCGCCGCCCCATTCGCTGGGGAGCAAGTCGTTGGCCGACAAACCTTGCATGGCACGATTGATGTCGACGCCTGGCAAATCGGTTTTATTCAGTGCAACAACGATCGGCACTTCGGCGGCCCGACCGTGGCTGATCGCTTCTTCGGTCTGCGGCATGACGCCGTCGTCTGCCGCAACGACCAGCACCGCAATGTCGGTCACGTTGGCACCGCGCGCCCGCATTTCGGTAAACGCTTCGTGCCCCGGCGTATCGACGAACGAAATCTGTTGGCCATCTTTCTCGATGCTGTAGGCCCGAATATGTTGCGTGATGCCGCCGCTTTCGCCGCTCACAACATCAATGTCGATAATACGATCCAAGAGCGAGGTCTTGCCGTGGTCGACATGACCCAAGAAAGTGATCACAGGGGGACGAGACACCAAGTCTTCTGCGGTATCTTCTCGTTCGCGGATGTCTGCGAGCAATTGATCTTCGACGGTGACCGCTTCTTTCAGGATGATATCGACTTCGAGTTCAGCGGCTACCAATTCGGTCAGGTCGGGATCCATTAGCGAGGTGATGGTGGTCATCACGCCTTCGTCCATCAAAAAGCGAAGGATTTGGACGGCTGGCACGCCGGCGGCTTCAGAAAATTCGCGGACCGTGCAGGGCAACTGCAAGGCGATTTTGTCCTTACGCGGCGCGGCAGTGCTGACTCCCGATTTTCTAGTTCTTCGGAAACTACGGCGGGGACGCATGCCGCCGCCACGCCGTTGGGGTTGACGTTGGCGGCTAAGTTGACGCTGTTCGCGACCACCAAGCATCGGCGTGTCTGATTTGCCTTTGCCACGACGACCTTTGCTCTTGGCGTCGCCCTCGCCTTCGGTCGAAGCAGCACTTCCTTTGCGCTTCGCCGACTCGAGCGACTCCTCGTGTCGTCGCAAATGGGCCGCGAGCGGCTTTGCGCCACTTTTGCCCGCTTTGAGTGCATCGGCAGGCAGTCTCATGTCCGGCTTTTGAACCGGCGCGTCGTCTTTTTTGGCAGAGGGAGTGGAGGCAGGTTGGTCGGCTGCTGGGATGGGAGCGAGCTTGATCACAGGACGACCACGTGCGGGTGTGCCTGCTGGCTTCGAGCCGCCGTTTCCTGTTTGTCGGCCACCTATGGTCGGCATTTTTCCAGAATGTCCTGGTCCAACGTATTCCTCGCGTCGCATCACACCCGCGAGAGGACCAGGCGAACGCGGGCCTGCATCTTCGCTAGAATCGGGCTTGGCGGGTTTTTTAGTCGAGGTTTCTGCCTGGGCTTCTGCTGCTTCCGGTTGAGAAGGTTGAACTTCTTCAACGGCTGCCTCTTCTGCCACTGCTTCTTCGACAGGAGGTTCATCCTTGGTTTTCGATTTACGCATCCCAGCGAGCGGAGATTGAGGGCGAGAGGTGCTAATCACCGGCATTTTGCCGACTCGAGCTGGCCCACTCGGACGTTCTGGCGCCGCTGGAGCAGCAGGCCCTTTCGCTTTTGCAGGCCCTCCCTGCGGCGAGGGATTTGCGAAGTGATCGCGAAGCTTTGTAACTTCGTCTTCAGAAAGGCTGGCCAGCGCAGACCCCTTGCCTTTGATGCCGACCTTTGCGCAGACATCAACCAGCTCAATGCTGTCTATCTTGAGTTCTTTCGCCAGTGCGTAAATGCGTACCGCCAAATCAAATTCTCCGTGCGAGGGGAAGTGTCCCTGTTGCCATCGTTGCCATCAAAGGTGATGTTTTCAATGGCGTTGTTTTCAAAGGGGACACGAGACTCGCAATACTAATTCAAACTAGGAAACCATAACTAACGTCCTCCAAAATTTGCGCCAGTCAGGATAGTGTCACTTAGGAAATTACCGTTAGGTAAATATACGTTCTTTTTTGACTTGTTTTACTCTGCCTTTTCAGGGGTCGACGTCTCAACAGTTGCGGTTTCGGCATCTGTTGCCTCAGCAGAGGGCGTTTCCGCCACAGTCTGCTCGGCGGCTGGCTCGGCTTCAGTCGCCGCAGCTTCGGTAGTCGTCGCAGCCTCGGTAGCAGCATCTTCGTTTGTAGCGGATGCCTTGACCTCTTCGCTAGCTTCCATCTTACCAGCTTCCGATTCACCAGACTCCGTTTCGCCAGCTTCTGTCTCGCCAGCTTCTGCTGCTGCTTTGGCTGCTGCTTCCGCTTTGTTGGCTTTGATCACGGCGAGCCGATCTTGTTCTCGCTTCAACTTACGCGCTTCGTTCGCCTCGGCTTCGGCAACTTCGGCTCTTGCTTCGGCTTGGTTGACGATGATGTCGACTTGCTCTTCGGTCAGGCCGCCCATTTCCATCAGAGCGTCTGGCTCGATGATCGAGAGGTCGTCGTAGCTCAGGAAGCCTTCTTCGACGAGACGCTCGGCCACTTCGACCTCGAGTCCGTCGAGTTCGCTGAATCCTCCGACGGCTCGGTCGATCGATTCGGCTAGCTCGTCCTGCGTCATGATTTCGATGTCCCAGCCCGAGAGCTTGCTCGCCAGCCGAACATTCTGCCCGCGGCGACCGATCGCCAACGAGAGTTGATCTTCGCGAACTAGGACGATCGCACGCCCCAGCATTTTGCAAAGAATTACCTGCTCGACTTCTGCTGGCTGCAAGGCGTTGGGAATGAGGATTTCGAGGTTGTCGTCCCAGCGGACAATGTCGATACGTTCGCCACTCAGTTCGTCGACGATGTTTTTGATGCGGTTGCCACGCACGCCAACGCAAGCACCCACGCAGTCGACACGTTGGTCGCTGCTGCTAACAGCGACTTTTGATCGGTAGCCAGGCTCGCGCGACATCGCGCGGACTTCGATCACGCCATCAATAATTTCGGGAATCTCCTGCTCAAACAGACGCTGTACGAGTTGGGGTCGGGCACGGCTAAGAATCACTTTCACACGGCTACCCGACTTGCGAACCTCAAAAATGGTCGCACGCACACGTTCGTTGACGTGGTGCGATTCGCCAGGAATCTGCTCGCTGCGCGGCAGAATTGCTTCGACATTGGTGAGCGTGACGGTCGCCGCGCCGCCTTCGTAGCGCTGGACAATACCGCTGACCATTTCGCCTTGCAGCTCGGTGTACTCCTCGAAGAGTGCGTCGCGTTCTGCTTCGCGGATCTTCTGGATCATCACTTGCTTGGCGGTTTGCGCGCCGATGCGACCGACGGTTTCTTCGGAGTCGAGTACTTCGCCATCGTGCGTGGCGGCGATCTCTCCCGATTCACGGTCGATGCTGACCGTTATTTCAGCTTCTTCGCCATAGTGCTTTTGCGCAGCAGAGACAAGCGCAGCTTCGATTCCCTCGAAGACGATTTCCTTTTCGATATTTTTGTCGCGATGGATCGCATCAACGATTCTCAGCACTTCACTGGCGTTCATAGTAGCATTCCTCCACGGCGTATTTCGCCCGCCGTCGGCCAACCGAATTGTTCGAGATGTTCAAATTGTAGTTAGACCATAGCTCATCCTTATTGCCACACTCCCAGAAGCAAGAATACGTCACTGGAGCCGTCCGGCAAGCCAAAAGCCCTGTTGTGAAGCCAACTTACGCCGGTTCACAATCTGGCCACTCTACTGGCGAGGCAGGCGAGTGTCAAGCGGTGGCTTGGCGAGGATTCACCTAGATGGCTTGTAATTGCTGACAATGGCGAAGTAGGTGGCAGCACTTCTCCGCCTTAAAAGTGAGTACTGATTATGACCCACAATCAGCGGATACCCCGCTAGGGATCGGTCGGAATGCCTCCGTATTGCATGGTTCAAAGGTATCCGGCCAACACGACTGCATACGGCAGAGAACGCGTTGCTGTAACGGGGCATCGTCATTGATCTGCTCGACGAAGAGTTCGACAAAGTCCGGATGACATTGCCCTAGAAGCGTATGGATATCATGGGCTAAATAACGAGGAGCGTAACCAATTCTTTCATCGGCGTTCAATGGATAAATTGCGACTGCTAGAGGGTCAGCCGGATTAGTAGGCTCGGGAACCAGTCGCAGTTGTTCTCCCACTTTCAAACGGCCGACATAGGCTCGTCCGGCCTCTTCTGCGTAACGAATACCATGTAGGAAAAATCGGTTGAAATAACAGCCTTCTCTATCTGGAATAGGGCAAGGGAAAACCTCAATTGCATCGGTCTGGCGTTGTCCTTCGGTCACTGCCAGGATTGTCAGTGGGTTGGGAGGGTTGTCGTGGCCAAAACCACTCCATCGTAGATAGGCTTCGTACTCGGGCCTTCGCTGAGAAAGCAACCGGTTTACAAATAGTGGGAACAACTCGGTCGATTCATAAACGACGTCGAGATTATCCATCTTAGGAAAAGGCTGAAATCCGGGCAGCGACTGCGCACCCTGTGTGTAGAAATAGCGATAGAACTTGCCATCGAATTCCAAGCGACCGACCGGTCCCCAAGCAGGGTTGTCGGGATCGCGAGTTCTCCAAGCTACAAACAAGGCTTGTTTCATGTAAGGTTTTCCTCAAGCAGGCGTTGCTGATTCACTGATAGCAATTGTAACGTAAACTCTTTGGCTATCATCGACATTCGCTGCTCAGGGACTTTGTCCAGAATGGCCTGAATTGACGCCGGTTTGATCAATTGAAGCTGTTTTAGCCAGCATTTGGCTGCTTCGGAGGCGATTTCGGCAAACTGCCAAAACGCCTCGTGGGTTCCCAGAGTCCGTTCGTCGGACACTTGGCCATAAAATGCAGAACGGGCTCTTGCGGCAAACTTGGGCACTTGGTAGTTCATGTCTTTACTAGTGAGACGCTTCTTTCGTTCTTCGTCCGATAAATTGCGAGCCAAAGAGGCCCCGTGATCGAATGTCGGTGCCAACTGTAGTCTTTCGCCAGATAGTTGTTGGCCATCCCAAAGGACTGCCCAGTTTTGATGGTGCCTGTCTGGATTGGCGATCCAAGCATCAAGCATCACGTAACCAACAAAAATATCTAGGGCAGAGTTCGCCTCGAATGGCATGTCCTGCATCCACTCATCGGTAGGCATTGTCACGAAATCAATCGCATCAACCACTGCACCAACCGTGTGTTGGCTGACCTTGTAATTTTTTTCTCCATGCGCAGGGTAGTCCGAATCAATAGTTAGCAAAAGTTGATTGCCAAGCATCAACCAGCGATTTCCGGAAGCACAACTATCACATATCACTCCCGGCCCACGAGCCGTTTTGCCATCGTATTCGTGGGCTAGCTCATAATGTACGTGAGGTAGCCCGAGTAGACGGCATAGTTCGCAAGCAATTTTTTCAGCCCAGTCTTCGCCGGTGCCGCGAGTTTCAGCTTTGAAGAGTACGCGTTTGTTGTCCTGCCTAAACCAAGATTTTCGTTTGGCGCCGAGTGTTTCGACTGCTTCAAACAGACTGG
Organism: Planctomycetota bacterium; assembly: GCA_013152515.1. Taxonomy (GTDB): domain Bacteria; phylum Planctomycetota; class Planctomycetia; order Pirellulales; family Lacipirellulaceae; genus Bythopirellula. The sequence goes on along the minus strand of JAADGD010000030.1, from coordinate 5,572 downwards.
GGTCGACTCGGTGAATTTTGTACACGAGATGCGAATCCACCTTTTTAAGTTAGTCGTTATTGTGCCCAAAACGTGCCCAAGGGTTAACCGTCCACACACGCCACCACCAACGCCGTCGCCTGTGCCTGCGGCGTCACACTCAGCTTCAAAAAGCTGCTACCCGGCGAAATGCCGTCCTCTGCCACGACTGCCAGCGGGCACGCCGGGTCGGCGGTCTCGAAGTTGAGTGTGCGGAAGAGCTTTTGCTCGTGCAGCGCTTTGGTGCTAGCGATTAGCTCGACGACGCCGCTGGCGGCACCGAGATTGCCGAACGAGCTTTTCGCCGCGACGACGGGAGTGCTTTTGCTGCTGTCACCCAGCACTTCTGCTAGAGCCTCGGCTTCGATGGCGTCGCCTTGGGTCGTGCCGAGGCCGTGGGCATTGATATGGCCGATTTTGGCGGGCGTGATGTTGGACTCGTTCAGGGCGGTGCGGGCGGCGTTCGCTAAGGCTTGGGCGGGGTCGCCTTGCAGGTTGCTGTCGGTGACGGTGCTGCTGCCGGTGCCGACGATTTCGGCGTAGATTGTTGCTCCTCGATCGCGGGCCGACTCGAGTTCTTCGAGGATGATCGCGCCCGCGCCTTCGCCGACGACCATGCCGGTTCGATTGGCGTCGAAAGGGCGTGAGGCAGTGGTGGGATCGGCGTTCGGGTCGGCCAATTGTTCTTGCTGCACCGCGTGGATCGTTTTGAACGAGTGAATCCTCGAACCGGTCGCCCCGGCGATCATCCGATCGGCGTGGCCGCGGGCGATCGTTTGGGCGGCTTCGCGGATGGCCATGACACCGGCGATTTCTCGCAGCGTGAGCGAGTTGTTCGGCCCACGCAGGTCGTTGAAAATCGCGATGTGGCTGCCGGGCATGTTGGGCAGATACTTGAGCATCCATAGCGGGCTCATCTCGCGCAGGCCGTCTTGGCCCCATTCGCTGTAACGAAATCCGCCGTCATCGCGCACGCCGCACTTGACCATGCCATCGGCCAACTCGTCAGGCGGGCTAAGCAAGTAGTCGCAGCCGAAGACGATGCCTGAGCGTTCTGGCTCCATCGGCTGCTCGTCGTAGCCGGCGTCGGCTACCGCCTGTTGCGCGGCCGAAACGGCCATCATCGTCTCGCGGCACATCACCTTGAACGCTTTACGGATCGCCTTTTTCTGCTCTTTTCGCAGCGTCCCAAAATTGTCGATCTTCCCAGTAAAGCCGGTCGCCTCGCCTCCAAAATGGACCAAGCCCTCCAGCGACGGCAACAGGCTCAGCGGTGCGACGCCGCTGCGCCCTTCGAGCAGCCCCTCCCATAATTCAGCCGCGCTGTTGCCCAATGGGGAAACGGCTCCGAGTCCGGTGATCACGACGCGTCGGTGGTTCATGGGGTGAGTAGTGGTTGGTGGTAGTGGTTGGGAATCTCTCTAGTTTATCGGCTGGAGGCTCTGAGCATCAAGCCTTGGCGCTCAGCGTTCATCTTTGCCATCTGCGACCTTTTGGGTACGCTCCCAGGCTTTAGCCGGGCGGTTCACCGCTTTTTCGCACCGGCCCTACGGGGCTTGTACCCGATTTGCTCCGAGCCATTGTACGCCAAAATCAACCAGAGCGGCTTGCGGCATTAGCAACGACTGGCCCATTGCGACACAACCCGATTGCACCAATCCTGTCGAATCTTCAAAAGCTTTTCCGATGTGCGAGAAATCCGAATTATCGAGTTGGACTTCAAGGAACTCGATCCATTCACGCTGGCCATTTGCCAGAACAGGGGCTCCGGTTTTGACTTTTTTGGTACGCTCGCCCAACGCACGGATTTCGGAAAGATGAAGCGAAGTATTACAGCCATACCCAACCCCAAGCAGTAATACCGAGGACTGTAGTCCATGCAATTGGCCCAATGGTGAAGAGTTTCCTAATCCATCTTCATGCTGATGATTAGAGGTGATTTGCGAGGCACACGGACCGAAAGCTGCGAAAGAGACATGTGGGTGATTGCTTCGTAACACGCCCGGCATTGTTCGGAAACATTCTGCAATCGCCCCCATTCCCCGCGTTGGTGTCGTCCTCGGATCGAATGGGGGCATCGTTTCGCGAAGGATCGGCCACCAGGGGCGTGGTACGGGCGGATTGCTCCACAGAGAAGGTTCGGAAAGGTCGCCTGAGTGAGTTGGCATCACGATTGTCCCGGAAGGTCCGACCGTTGCTTTGATCGCTTCGATCACCGCAATAGCACCACCGCAAACCCACCCCAGCGAACTTAGAGACGCATGTACAAGAATGACCGAACCCTGTACTACGCCGAGGGCAGCGAGGTCGTTAGCGAGTGATTTTACCGTCGCAGGCAGGGCCTGGGTTCGTTCAATAATTTCGCGTTCACCCATGAGGAATTAAAGGTATCAAAGGTCTTTGCAATTGAGGGAAAGGGGAACGGTAATGCACGACGATGTTCGTACTACCATAGTGCGAGTTTGCCCGAGTGTCACATAGACAGGGGCGTTTCTGCATTTCCCCCAAGTTGCGGTAATAGCTAGGGGAATTTATGCCGGGGTGAGCAGGCTCCGCGTAGCCGCGACGTCAACGTCGCCACGTTTGGAGTGCGGTGCGTGTTTTTTCGCGTCGACGAGGATGTTGCCTCTGCAGGGTCAGCACGTAGCTGACCGACCTACTCAATACCGTCCGTGAAATGTCCTATCCACCCGCGTCGCGGTCGAGACCGGCGGTCCGCCGCCGGGCAGCGAGGGGGCGACCGGCCCTTTGCTTTCGACGAAAAGCAGGGCGTCGGCTCGTGGCGCGCCTTTGGAGAGTTGCAGTGCGTCGGTGATCAGGTTGGGCTTTTGGGGGCCGGGCGTGGCGACGACACCCAAGCTCAGCAGCAGCACTTGGTCGGTGGGCCAGCGGAAACGCTCGTGTATGTGAATCATCGTCATTTGAGGCACTTGGCATTCGGCCCGCTGATTGGGAGCGATGTTGTTGGGGACTTCGAGTTTGACGGAGATCATCTTTTCGACTTGGGAGAGACGCAGCTTGATCACGGCGTCGACGGTGCGGGTATCCATCGCCAGGAGCGGGCTGAACTCCAAACTAAAACCTTCGTCGAGTTGTCCCATCTCGGGCTGATAGCCGGGCCACGTTTGTTGAGTGCGAATAATGCCCTTGGTGTAGGGACGTGGTCGCATCGACGAGACGACCAACGACTGGCCGTTTTGCACCATTTGATGCGGCGGATTGTGTTCGCGATAGTCGGTCCGTCGCCGGAGTTCGGACATCAACAGCGCGGCGTCTTCTTTGGCCAGCATCCAGCCTTGCACGCCCGGTGATTGAACGGGCAACGACTTCATTAGCGGCAGCGCCCGTGCCCGCCAGTTGGGGTTTTTGATCGTGATGATCCGCAAGCCAAAACCGTGATTCTCGGCGGCGCGGTTCACAAAGCGGTCTACAATGTCGGCGACGACGGCTTGCATTTGCGGCGTGTGATAAACGCGCAGCGTGCGGCTGTCGGCGCTGAGTAGTCCGACGGGTGTCGAGTGCCAGGTTTCGTAGCCCGTTTCGCGCAAGATCCAGTCGATGATGAGCTGCTCGGGGTTCGACGTTGTTTGAAGCCGCAGCGTGTAAGAGCTAATGTCGTACTCGCGCCAAACTTGACCATGATCGTTGGGCAACTGCCCAGAGCCCTTAGTGACCGGCGCACGAGTAATCCGATGACCAGTAGCCGTAACCGGCATAGCCGCTTGCGGCTTAGCAGTTTGCGGGGTAACCGGGCTGGCTGTAGGCGTGACCGCGTTCCGCCCGCCGACAGTTTGCGTGTTGGACGATTGTGTATTGTTGTTATAGCGGCCAGCAGGTGCCGCACTGTTACCGGTAGGCCGCCAACCGCTCGCTTGAGCATAGACGAGCGTAGGCAATAGGCCGGTGGACAGGACGAGTGCCGCGATGCGTAGGTGCATCGGAGTTCTCCTAAATGAGAGAGAGGCCAAATAGCGGAAATATATCGAGGGCGAGGAGTATAGAGAGGGGCCGTTGAGGCGGCAAGAGCGGCGGAGTGCTAGCAAGACTTGAGCGCCATACCTTTCGTTCATTTGCCGATCACCTCAAAGTCATTAAAATGCCACTTCACCAAGAGTGTCAAGGAAAACGGAGAATAGCCAATACTGTTCGGCACGAGGGTATTTCTCTCTCCCAAGTTGCGGCTTGGTTGCTAAATATTTTATCCGCACGCACTTCGATTGCCAACTAGATTGTCAGCCAAGGGCTTTGAGTTTCCTATTCGCGCAGCGTGAAGAGACACAGGGATCTCGCGACGCGGATTCCTACGCAGCTTGCGGCTTTAGTTTTTCGATGTGTGCTATGAGCTCGTCCTCGCTGGCCATGCCGCAAAAGTAAAAGCAAATCATCTCGTAAGTCCGGAGCGTTGGCTTCTTGCCGGTCCAAATGGCGATCAACATACTCGCAATGATCGCAGCGTACGTCTGGCCCCGTATTCCAGGAAAATGGCGATCCCTTCGGCATCGTGGCTCAGCAAGTGCCGACAGCCTAGAATGTGCTTGAAAAATCGGGAAAAAGTTTCGATGGCCCAGCGTTTGGAATAGACCAAAGCGATCGTTTCGGCTGGCACGTCAAGCAGATTGGTTGCCATCCGCAAGATGCCGTCGCTGTCGACTCCGCTAGAGCCACCACGGTACTTGCCCCGACTCGTGTGAGGATTGATCCGTAGGCAGACGACACGAATCGGGTGGTCGGGTTGCTTTTGCTTGGCGCCGTTAGGAAAGCGAACGACCTCATCGCTAAGGATTTCGTCCAGTTGGGCATTCTCGTTGCGATAGATTTCTTCGACCGTTTCCCAAACACTGTTGTCTCGCAACCAACAGGCATAGCTGCTGTTCGCGGCGACGATTTTGTTGAAAAGTGCGAACTTGGCGTAACCACGATCGGTCACGTACAGGCGGTCAGCTTCAATGGTCGTTTCCAAGACAGCACGCTCATCGTATTCACCGCCACCGTTGGGCGTCACATCAGTTCGCTCGCTTGCTGAATCCCACGTAGCGACGTCACGATCGGGTTGAAAAGATAGAGCAATAGCAGCATGCAATACTGATCGTAATGCAACTGTCGGTTGCCCGCACGATCACGCTCGCAGCCATCGTGGTGCAAACGCTCCAGCAGCGGCGCAAGCTTATCGAAGAATTTCAGGCCCGTGATGTCCCGCTCGTTAAGCTTTTTTCGCTTGTTCGATCCCATGCCGACGATTATGCGAGAGAGAATCGTGGGGTGTAAGTTCAACTAAACTGTGCGGATTGCCTAGTTTGCGTGGCGCAAATCTCGTGCCGATCCGTATTGGGACTCGCCATCAAAACCTGTCGGTGGTATTGGCGATGCTGCTGATGCTCGCGTTTCTGGTCGATTAAACGCAACCGCTTTGTTGCCCGCAGTTTGCCGCCGCCTGGGAGGAGTGTCAGAGCAAGCGGGCACTGTGGGAACGCATCCGCGAAATCTTCCACCCATTTCAAGTGCCTTCCATGCAAGCGATCTACGCAGCCATGCTAGCGAAGGGCAAGCCACCGCT
>JAADGD010000292.1 GCA_013152515.1 Planctomycetota bacterium | reverse complement strand
AAATCACCGAGACCAGCAACGATTCATGGCATTCGAAACAACGCCTGCGCTGCTTGCTCCCAAACGGCCCACAGCAGCAGGCCAGCAATCCCCATTCCGGGAAAGGCGGGCCAATGGCGGAGTATTCAAGCGAATTGCAAAAAGTCTTTTTTCAGCCAAGGATCGAAAATGGTAACCGTTCACGCAAAAGTAGGAGCCGCCGATGGACGCTGATGAACGCAGATGCGAAAAATTGAAATAAAACATCTGCGTTTATCTGCGTTTATCGACGGTTTCTTGATTTCCTTGGTGCCTTTGCGTGAAACCCAAATAATTGTTCGTTGACCCGTGAACGGTTACGAAAAATGAACCACAACGACACGACGGACACAACGAGTTTTTACGTTGTGCTCGTTGTGTTTAGAGCCTTGTAGACGAGGCTGAGGAAAGAGACTTTGCAGTTTGTCGGAGGGAAATTCCCGGAGGACAACATAGTCACGTTCGGTAAAAGCTTGCGCTGCATGCGCAAGCTTTTTGACAGGATTTACAGGATTAGCAGGATCCAGGAGAGCTGCAAAGTCGCACTGAATAAAGAAAACCGCCAAGGACGCCAAGAACGCCAAGAAAAACCCTTTGGAAATGTCCATTGCCAGCATTTCCTTGGCGCTCTTGGCGTCCTTGGCGGTAAAAAATGCGACTTTGCAGTCCTCCTGTTAACAGGACCGTGAGGCCTTGAATTGATCCTGTCGATCCTGTAAATCCTGTCAAATTACGTTTTTGGTTGCGGCCTTACGGCCGCGCTGGGTTTGTTCCTTTACTTGTTCGTTGTGGCGGTGCTGGCAGTGTTACAGCGTTGGCAATACGGGTGGCCAAAAATCACACCTGATTTTCTCGCGCCGATGTCGTACGATTGTGTGTGGCCTTCACGGTCACAGGGCAAACGCACGCTAAACTCCTGCTCTGAGAATAACTTACGATTGCTAGCGATCTGAAACGGCGATGTATTTCGGAAAGCTAGCGTTCTTAACTTGTTTCACAGCAATGGCACTTAGCGTGCGTTTGCCCTGCCTTCACGATGCCCTCCGCTCTTTGACAATTTGAACGATTTTGAACCGATGGTGGTTTTGCAACGCTCAGGATGTTGCGGGCCAGAGGCCCGACGCTTCGTGAGAGGTGTTTGGGGCATGCGGCTGGTTGGGTTTTGACATGTTGGCGGGGACCGATTTGGCAAAACTTCGGGGGTTTTGCAATGGGTCGAATCCCGAAGTCTTTGCAGACAAAGGACTTGCGATTTCGCCCTTGTGCAAAAAGGCCGAAGTTTTGCCACGAAAAAACACTTTTGACACCTTGTCAAAAGTGCAAACAAAAAAGGTCGCCCACCAAATCAAAAATGGATGGGCGACCGAGGGAGTACAGAAAATCCGCAATCACAAGTAGCGACGCGGCTATGCCGCGACCTGAATCGTAGCAACGATCGCGAATGAAAGCGACTTGCCCTAACAGGCCACTTTTTCAAACGGCAAGCTCAACCAGCTCTCTTCCAGGTCGGCCAGTGGGAGCAGGTTGTGCTCGAACTCGACGATCATGCGCGTCAGTTGGGCGACCGAGTCGGCTCGCATCACGTCGAAAACTCGGCGACGTCGATTTTCTACCGTTCGCAGACTGACATCCAAACGCTTGGCGATCGAACGGTTTTTCAGCCCACTCAACATCAGTTGCAACACGGAGCGATCTTGGGGTGCCAACCTCTTGAGCCTTATCTCGAGAGAGGATAAGTGACGCTTGCGGCGAAATTCCCTTTCACTTCGCTGCAGCGCCTCTTGGACATAGCTCCAAAGTTCATCGTCGCGAAAGGGCTTGTCGAGGACGGTGACAGCGCCGTTGCGTAACGATCGTACGGTTGTCGCCGTATCTGCGTAGCCCGTGAGGACGACGACCGGCAACGAAATTCCACGCCTCAACAATCGCTGATGGACTTCCATGCCATCAAGACCAGGAAGTCGCAGATCAAGTACCACACAACCAGGACGCGATTCGTCGAGGCTCTCCAAAAAGTCGGTCGGAGACTCAAACAATCGCACTTGATAGCCAAAAGTATGGACCAACTCGGCAACGGCACGACAGGTTTGCGGATCGTCATCGACGACATAAACAACAGGTTCCATTTTTGATTTTGCCTCATTCATCATTGTTCCACCTCCAGATAAAATAAACTTAAAATAAAAAATAAGATGGGATGGGGTTGGCCGCTCGTTTTGCACTCAAGTTGCACTCAAGGATTCACCACACGTGTGCCACAGGGGAGTAATCCTTCGTGGGAGTGAGAATCCTCAAGAAGCCGCAACTTGCAGGGCAAACCCAACACACTTATCGTAGAAAACCACTAGGTGGTGAATATCCGCAAATCCCGATTATTGACTGCGGACATCCGCAGCAGAGGGGCGATTCAAGCTTGAAAACAAGTGTTGCTAGCGAAATGCGTTGATTAGGAATTGCGGGAATCCGAAATCACGCCCACAGTCAGAGCCATTCGCACTAGCTCGGCTAACGAGAGGGCCTGCATTTTTTGGAAGATCTTTTGCCGGTGATTCTCGACCGTGCGAATGCTGACATCAAGTCGATTGGCAATCACCTTATTGGCATTACCGGCGACCACATATTCGAGAACTTCGCGTTCTTTGGGCGTGAGCAAATCGAGCCGTTGCTTGATCGTAACTCGTCGCTGTTCGAGTTTCCAGTTCTGCTCATCGGCGGCAATGCCCGAACGGATGGCTTCCCAGAGGTGGTCATCGTCGCAAGGTTTTTCCATTAGGGTCAAAGCCCCATTCCGCATCGCCCGCACCGTAGTCGGCGTGCTGGCAAACGCGGTAAGGACGACGACCGAAATCGTGACACCTAGCTCGTTGAGACGTTCTTGTAGCTCCAAACCGCTCATTCCCAACATGCGGACGTCGGTCACAAGGCAAGCTGGTCGATAGTCGTCGTAGGCGTCCAAGAATTCTTCGGCAGAAGCAAAGCTTTCAGCCGGTAGACCCATTGTCTGTACCAAGGCAAGAACTGCCTTGCACGCTTGCTGATCATCGTCAACCACATAGACTTTAGGTTGTTTGCTCATAGCACTGTCGCTTTTAGGAGGGTCAATTTCTTGTCTGGAAAGTGCAAAAGACGAACTAAATGCTCATCGTTGGACTATTGGACGGCCTACGTATTCTTGGCAACTCCAGCACAAAAGTCATCCCTAATTTTTCGTTGTTCTCGCCGAAAATTGTTCCACCATGTGCCTCGGCAATGCTTTTACAAAGCGAGAGCCCCATACCCATCCCTTGTTGCTTCGTGGAATAAAAGGCGTCGAATAATCTTTCCCGATTCTCTTCGGCAATGCCACAACCGGCATCGCAAAATGCCAGCAGAACCTGCGAGGAATCAAACCGTGTGCTGATCAATATCTGGCGTTCTTCAACAGGCGTCTCGCACATGGCTTCACAGGCGTTCATCAATAAATTCACACAAACCTGCTGCAGTTGTATCTGGTCGCCTTGAATGACAGGAATACCCGAAACGAGGTTGAAAATCAATTTCACTTGCGCTTTGCGGGTTTCGTAGGCAATCAACTTCGAGGCTTCGTGGACAACGTGGTTGAGATCAAATTCCTCGAATTTAACGGGGCGAAAGTGCGTAAATTCCCGCAAGCTACGGATAATTTTAGCGGTACGCGAAATCGCACTCGATATCTCTTGGGTACAATCGATTGCCGTCTCGATATGGTTGGTCGATTGTTGGGGATCGCGGATCATTTCCAGATTGCGACGGGCCGCTTCGGCGAAGGTTTTGGCGGCGTGCAGCGGCTGATGAATTTCGTGAGCCATCCCTGCGACCAGTTCCCCCATCGTAGCCACGCGCGAAACGTGAGCTAGATGGGCTTCTTTCTCGCGAATCGTATCAGCCGCATTTCTTAGCTCGGTGATATCGCGACCGACAGACTGATATTCCAAGAAGCTGCCTCCTCCGTCAAATAGCATCTGATTGGTCCAATGGGTCCAGCAGAAAGAACCGTCTGGCAAAATAATACGGTTCTCAAAATCGGCATACGAATTTTCATGACCTAAATTCTCGATCACATCTTGAAAAGCGGCTGCGTCTTCTGGGTGAATGATCGGCAAGAAGCACGTCCCCAGTAGCTCGTCACTTGTTTGGCCGAGTCTACGGCAGAAAGCTTCGTTGACAAAAGTAAAAATGGCCCCGGGCAGCCAACGGATGACGAACTCTGCTTGGCAGTTGACCACCGAACGGTAGCGTGCTTCGCTGGCGCGCAGTCGTTCGTTACTGCGAAGCAGTTCGGCCGTCCGATCAGCGACTCGATGTTCTAGTTCCTGCTTGAGCTGCTGATATTTGAATTCACTTTCGCGAAGCGCTGCCTCGACATTCAGAAATTGCTCCTGATCGGTACGAGGTGAACCCGTAGAATTGGCCGACTTGTTTCCAGAATTGCTCTTATCGATCGACATAGAAAAGGATCGGCCAGGACAGGATTTTGTGGCAGTTCACATGTCAGTATAACGTGAGTCAGCTGGTTATGGCAGGAGAACTGAAAAGTCCAAAAGGAAAATAAATGAACCGCCAAGGACGCCAAGAGCGCCAAGTAAAAACCCCTCGGAAATGTCCATTGCCAGCATTTCCTTGGCGCTCTTGGCGTCCTTGGCGGTAAAAAAAGCGACTTTGCTGTCCTCATGCTGCTGGTTATGGGGAGCCCTTTGCCATTTCCGAGAGTTCGGAGTACAGGGAAAGAGTCTGCTCGGCCATTGCCTGAGCGTGATATCGTTGCCGAATCGATTGTTGCCCCTTCTGGCCAAGCTGCTGGGCACGGTCGGGGTTACGCAACAATTCGGCCAGCTTGGCCGCCAAGTCAACGGAATCGTGCGGCTGACAAAGCAGTCCACCACCCGTGTTGGCAATCAATTCGGGGAAAGTGCCATGCTCGGGAACCACGACGGGCACGCCGTTTGCTAGGGCTTCGAGCAGCGGCAGACCTTTGCTTTCGCGATAGACCGTCGGCGTACTGAAGACGTCGAGCGATTGGAGAAAATCGATTTTCGCTGCTCGGTCGAGTTCGCCTTGATAGCGAAATTTCCCGGCCAGCGCACCTTGTGCTGCCCGTTCTTGTATTTGCCGGAGATACGCTCGATCGCCAGCGCCCAAGTAACCCGCAGCATGGAGTTCGATTTGCGGCAACTCGTGGTGTGTGATCAAACGCTCGCAAGCTTCGACTAACAAGTGCAACCCTTTGTCTTCGCAAATGCGGGCGAGATAGCCGATGCGAAACGGCAAGCCTGGGGCGGGCTCTTGCGGATTTCGAGGCGATTGGGCGTGGCCTTCAAGCTTTAGGCCGTGGGGGATGACGTGGATTTTAGTGCGTTCGACGCTGAGGTAGTCGGCCATGAAATCAGCATAGTAATTATTGAGTGCCGTGAAGGCGTGGACTTCGGCTGCGCGCTGGCGAAGCAAGTGACGAGCTTGCTCGTAATGGGGGGCCTTGAGTTTTTCCAGAAAAATATCCTCGCCTGAGAGCGAGCAGACGACTGGCGGGCCGCAGCGCTCGGCGATCATCCGTGCCAGCCCCAGCATCATCGAGTTCGACAGATGCACCACGTCGGGCTGCACTTCGTCGATCAGCCAGTCGACCAACTTGTCGAGTTCCTTACGCTGATTCCCAGCTTCACCACTCAGCATTGAAACGGTCATGTCGCCGAGCTTCGCAGGATCAACACTCGCCCCGCGCCCCGCCAACAGTCGGAGCAGGGCAGGGTGGTCGAGCCAGTGGTCAAACCAACGCGGCGTGTATCGAAACAGCGGAACCTTCTGCTGCAAATAAGCATTGATCCCGCCGAAAAAGACACGCCGCTCGCTGACGTCCACTTCGTCGGTGCGGATCGGCGTGTAGATCGGCACCAGCACGACATCTTCACCCAACGCCAACAGCGCAGTGGCCAAGGTGTTGTCATGCAAACAACTGCCACAGTACATGCCCGCGGCACCGGCGGCGAGGTAGGCGATTTTCACGAAAGGCGGGATTCGGGATGCGGATTGCGGAATAAAAAATTTAGCTGCGACGCTCGTGTCGCGAACATTTACTCAATCAAAAAACTTCGCCAACGTCGCCGCTTTCGGCGGACGCGTCACTAACGACACCCCAACCATCGCCACCAACGAAGCCAAAAAAATCGCCGCGACGGGCATCACTTCGTAGCCTGCGACGTCGATCGTGTAGCTGCGGTTTTTGCCCCACTCGGCGGCGCGGAAAAAATAGATCCAGGCACTGATCGTTGCCAGCACTCCGGCATACGCGCCCCACTTCGTTAGTCGACGCCAATAGACGGCCGCAAACACCAGCGGGAACAGGCTCGCAAAACCACTGAAGCACCAGATGCCGAGCGTGAATACGCTTTTGGGCTGCGCTAAGCTGCAAGCATAGGTGACGGCCACGATTGCGATGATGAACCCCCGCGTAATAAAAACATTCTGCCGGTCAGTGAATCGCTCTCGTCCGGCGTAGTGCGACACGATATCGGTCGAAAACATCGTACCTAAGCACAAAAATTGGCTGTCGAGCGACGACATCACGGCCGCAAGAATCCCCGCCGTCAAAAAACCGCCCAGTACAGGGCCTGCTTTGACCTTGACCAAAAAAGGTAGCACGATATTCGCGTTCGCTTGTACTGGTGGAGGGATTTTCACGAATCCGGTGGTTGCCCAGACGCCGATTAGTACGCACGGCACCCAGACGATCATGATAAAAATCGGGTGCATCACGATCGGTAGCTTAAAACTGCTGGCACTCTTGGCGGTTAGCCAATGCTGGAACAGATGTGGAAACATTCCGACCGACAGCGGAATGAGCAGATAGGTGAAAAACTTCATTTTTGACATTTCAACGCGGGTCAGTTTTTCTTTCGGAATCGCCTCCCCCAGCTTTTGCAAGTTGGCCAGCAGGGTTTCTTCGCCGCCAAGTCGGCTGGCGATCACGCCGAACGCCACGATGCCGAGTACCATAAACACCATTGTTTGAAAAGCGTTGGCCCAAGCAGTACCTCGCATGCCGCCAAAAAAAACGTAGCAAAGCACGACACCACAAATCGCCAACGAGCCAAGATTGCGCGGTATGCCGCCCTTGGTCGCTTCAAAAAAATCGGGGAACGCTCCGGAGGTCATCGTCTCGACAACGCCGCCGGCGGCTATCACGCCGATAAGTAGATACGGAATCACCAAACCGACCAAAATCGGAAACAACAGCAGGCCAATCCGGTCGCTGTCCAAACGGTCGCGGAAGAACTGAATTTGCGTCGTGTAACCATGTCGACGGCCAAGCGACCAGAGTTTTACGCCGACGACGAAAAAACAAAGCGAGTGAATGATGCCGCTCGAAGAAGCCAGCATCCCATAGACGCCGATTCCTTCCTTAAAAGCCTCGCCCGTCGACCCGACCAGCGCGAACGCCGTCATCGTCGTGCCGAATATCGACATCAACAACAAAAACGGACCAATCGAATGGCTGGCAAGCTGGTAATCGCTTTTGGTGCCGGTGAACAAACGACTGGCGAAAAAGCCAAGCACGAGCAACAGCCCGAGATAGCCGATTATGATCAAAAACGGGGTCATGCCGAGGGTTCTCCCTTCGTGTCTTTTTCAAGTTCTGCAGGCCAACAGAATTTCACCGCCCAGAGCCAAGTCGCCCCCGCTGCGACCGAAATGCATGCGTGATAAAATAGCCCAATCGGCATGAAGCCGAAGACGAGCGTCTCGTCGGCCCAGAACCAATTGTCCTGGTGCAAGACGAGCAGAATGAAGACGACTGCTAAGAGAGAACGAGGCATAGGGAATAAAGTGGCAGGAGGAAGGCGGCAGGAGAGGGCTCATTCTAGCGGAAGAGGGCCTGTTATCAAAATGGCGATCTTACGATTACGAAAACTCCTCTCGTAGTTGCTGCGTCAGCTTCTTAAACTGCTTTTTCTTCGCCTCGGGCACCTCTCGCCAATCAACATCGTGAACAGCACCGTAAAGGGCGTAAAGATAGGCGGCGTTGAAACATTTGCCGCCGCCCTTTTTGTGTGTTTGGCTGCGTTTCCGACGGCCTTGCATCATTTGCAGAAAAGTTCCTTCGACCCCATGCGATTTGATGTCGGCTAACGTGTAGATGCCGACCGCGTTGAGGTCGCGCTCGCAGGCTGGGCCGAGATTGCGGAGTTTGTGGATTGGTTTTTCGTGCATGGTTAGTTCAACACAAGGCCGCTTGAATTATCGGACGACTGTGCCTCTTGTCACCAAAAGTCCACTGCAGCCAGCGCCCCTAAAAGCAGTGAACTAGGTTCAGGGATACTTGCCACGCGGAACCCCACTCGTGGGCTCTCATTTATTGGGGTAACGAAGCCTCGAAGAGACGCGGCGAGGTTGAAGGATTCGTTGAACCAACTGCCGCCACGAAAGCCACGGGCAGACATATTAACGACCGCTTCATTCCATTCCCTGACGTTGCCCTCTTGGTCGTACGTGCCGTAGGGACTGTCAGACAACGTATACGCGCCAACATCTGTCATCGGATAGGGGGAACTTCCCGTCGTATAGCCGCCGCTTTGAAAGAAGTTAGCCGAATTGCCCGAGTCGGACGAGGGGAGGTTGTTGTTCGGTACCATATTGTTGGACGTGGCATGTTCATAGTACACACCGCCACCGCTGTTTGGGTCGTAATAGGCCGCCTTGTACCATTCGTCTTCGCTGGGAATGAAATACGTTATGCCGGAGTTGCGAACTTCGTCCGTCCCGTTGTTGATGTCGTAGACGCCCGCCTCTGTTGTACCGGCATCTTGTGCACCGGCTGGCTGACCATTCTCTAGCCAGTTGGTAAATCGCATCGCGTCGAAAAACGATACGTACACTACCGGTTTGTTGCCGTAGGTGTAGTCATCTCCATCGGACCCACCGGGGCCCCTGCCGATCGAATCGGACCTTACTGCATACGTGTAACTGCCGGAGGACCCGCTAAGTATTATCCCGCCCCGAGTGTCTGAAGCCATTGACGTGTTGTAGAGCCGATTGGGATCAGCGTCTGCAACCGCGTTGAGGAACTCTGTGTACTGGATGTTGGTTACTTCGGTCTTGCTGATGCGGTAAGTGTAATCAACACCACCGTAACCGTCGCCACGAATGTCGTCAGCATTGCCCGGATTGCCGACGGTAGCCCACTCGAATGTCACAGCATGAGCCGCCGACATGCAGTAGAAAGCGAAGATGGAAATTGCCAAAGCAGTAATGATTTTCATGAGCTTGTGTCCTGTTCGAAAACGCAGTTGAATTAGACCCATGCTACCTATTGCAGCAGAAAGCCTCAGCTTGCCTGGAGTGTTCTATGCAGGCAATTTCGCGAGAAAAGTAGAGGGCGAGGTTATGCGCTGTTCCGGCATTGCATGGGCAATATCGCATGGGCAACTTCTACCGTTGTGCTACGTCTTTTTGAAAAGAAGAATCTTTGAAAAGAAAGAGTTTTTCATGGCACTGTCCTGCGGGTACGAAACGATCTGCCGCTTTCTTATCTGACGGTTGGATTCCTGAAAGAAAGCGAGTAAAACAGAGAGAGAAACACAGAGAGGGATAGTAGACCAACGCAGCGAAGAACGCCGCCCTTGGGTCGTCCATCATAGCTTGAATTGGAGAGGACGCACTTGTATGAAATTCTCAACGCAAGAAAAGTTTGATCGAACCATCGGATCTGGGGAAACTTGCTGGCGAAGCAAGGTAGCAGCGCGGCTAGCATGTCTCGCGATGGGGTTGCTTTTTGGAATCAACGCGGTGTCGGCAGCTCCGCCAGTTGCGAACGATACGCCGGCGAAATCTGCCGTGTCGGTTAGGGCCGATGTTGCCGGGGCAGCCGATTTGTCCGGTATCCCCCAAGCACCCGCAGGCAAAGCTTGGCAAGTCGTATTCGTTGACGAGTTCGAGGGGCCTGCTCTCGACGAAACGAAATGGGAACTCATGGACTGCCCGCGCAGAGGGCATCGCTGGAGCCCAAAAACGTTTCATCTCGATAATCAAGGGCACGCCGTTTTCGAGACGAAAGAAATAGCGCCGGGAAAATACGGTTCGCCCTGCATTCGTACCCGAGGGAAATTCGAGCATCGTTTCGGTTACTATGTCGCGCGGTGCAAACTTGCTAAGCAACCTGGGCATTGGAGTGCTTTCTGGCTTATGGGGGATAGTGTCCACGGCGAAGGTGACGAAGGGCGTGACGGTACTGAGATTGATATTGTCGAGTTTCCTTTCCGCGATGGCCGGTACCAACACAACTTGCACTGGAACGGTTATGGCGCCGCCCACAAGACGGCCGGCTACACATCAGAACCAACCGATGTAATGAACGGTTGGCACACATTTGGTGTCTTGTGGACGGAAGACGAATACATCTTTGACGTCGACGGCAAAGAGACTTGGCGAACCTCCGCCGGCGGTGTTTGCCAAGTGCCGTTGTACTTAAAGCTAAGCGAAGAAATTGGCGAATGGGACGCCGCCATCGCCGCCATCAAAAAGGCAAAACTGCCAGACCGTTTCCTGGTCGACTACGTGCGCGTCTACGATCTCACCGAGGCGCAGGCAAAGCGTTAGGATAGACGAAAAGCCCAAACCTAAATGCCAACGCTAGTGGTGGCAATAGTTGTCGAATGCGCTAACGGCTTGTTCCGGCCTGCCTCTCTTCCGGCAAGAACTTTTAAGTAATTAGAAGATTATTCTTGACGGCAGGTCCGCGTTCTCGTAAGATCATCTAAAGAATTAAATATTCTACGCTCGCTTTCTCGCTTTCTACCACACGTCAGAGAAAATCACTATGGCACGCCCGGAATCTGAACATCCGACCGAACTCGAACTCGAGATCCTCAAGGTCTTGTGGGACGAATCGCCGTTGCCGGTGCGCGAGGTGCGCGCTCGGCTCGAAACGGAGGCCGATCGGCCGCTGGCGCATAGTTCGGTCATTACGATGCTCAACATCATGCACCGCAAAGGATTTTTACGGCGACGCAAAGACGGGAAAGCGTTTTTGTTTACGCCGAAGGTGAAGAAGGAATCGGTGAGCGGCGGCATGATGGGCGACCTGCTTTCCCGTGTTTTTGATGGCTCGCCCTCGGCCATGATGCTCAATCTGCTTGAGACGGCCGACATCGATGCTGACGAACTAGCCGAGCTTCGTAAGCTGATCAATCGCAAAGCCAAGGAGCGCCAGTCATGATGTTGCCGATGACGTTGCCGACCGATTTTCTTTTTGATGCCGAATTTTGTAGTCGACTCGGGCTCGTGTTGTTGCACTCGCTATGGCAAGTTGCCGCGCTGACGATGGTTGCTTGGGGGGTGGAGCGGCTTTGGCTGAAGCGCTCGGTTGAAGGTAGCTACGGGATTTATGTGGCTGCTTTGTTGGCAGCGTTGGTGGCGATGCCGGTTACTTTTGGGATGCTTGATCGTGGAGTGGAGCGGTCGGCGCTCCAGACCGCTGAAGCGGTCGCTCCGGTGGATGCGCTGGTCTCGAATATGCAGCCCGTGGGGCCTTTGCCGATCGAAAATTTCGAGTTGCAAGTCGCTCCGGCTGCTGTTGCTTCCTCGCCCGAATTGGCTGTGGCTTCCGTGCCAGTTGTTGCGCCGAGCGTTTGGCAACGAGCGGCACCTTGGCTGGTGGTTGTCTATGGCTTGGGCGTCGTGTTGATGTTGGTGCGTCTGGTTCGTGCTTGGGTGAGTACCCATCGTCTTGGCAGTAGGGCGGCAACCGTGGTCGACGGGCCGTTGGTCGAGATGTTGCAGACGCTTGCTCAGCGCTGGTCGCTGCGAGTGGTGCCGATACTGGCCGAGACGCGGGAGATTGTCGTGCCAAAAGTCGTCGGGCTGGCGCGGCCAATGATTTTGCTACCGACCGCCGCAATGGCCGGCCTGTCGACCGAGGAACTCGAGATGATCTTGGCCCACGAACTGGCCCACGTCCGCCGCCACGACATGTGGGTCAACCTGCTGCAACGCCTCGCCGAGGTCGTGCTGTTCTTCAACCCGGCCCTCTGGCTGGTCAGCCGCCGCATCAGCACGCTCAGAGAATACTGCTGCGACGAAATGACGTGCGAAGCGATGGCCGGCGCAGAATCGAAAAACGACCCCGAACCGAAACTACGCTACGCCACCGCGCTGCTGCGCGTGGCCGAACTGGCCCAACCCAACGCTCACAACGACTTAGCCGCCCTGGCCGCCAGCGGACGTTCGACGTCGGAGTTGCGACGACGCGTGGCGCGGTTGTTTGGCGAGCCCGTGCAGGAGCCGGTGCGGGTATCGCGAGCAGGCGTCTTTACCTTAGTGACGGTGGCGCTGCTGATTGCGTTTGGACCTGTGATTTGGCGTTCTGAGGCGCAAACGGCTGAAAGTATGGCAGCGACGGACGAACTACCTACAACCGACGATGAGTACACCCACCCGATTACTGTTTCTGGTACGGCGTTGGATACCGAAGGGACTCCTATCGCAGACGCAAAAATCTATCTCGCTGCTGAGAGACCTGGCTACCGCCGACTGGCGGAAACCACCACGGACAAAGAAGGAGGCTATCGATTCGATAACGTCCCGCTTCCGATCCATCGTGCTGACACGAATGATGGGATAGATTCAGGGTCTTTTGTGGTTTTTGGAATCGCAAAAGGTTTTGCACTTTCTTGGGATCGAAGTTGGAGCTTCCGTACTAACGTAAAGCACGAAAGTATGTCTACTTACATTGACGGAAAAGAGGTGCCAAGTGGTTTTGGAACCGAAGACAAGATTGATCTTGAACTGACGTTCATGCAGCCGCACAGTTTTCGTGGCCGCGTTGTGGACGATCTAGGGAAACCTCTTGCTGATACGCATGTCGAAATTCGCTCCTGCCGAACGGTGAGGAAAAGGGGAGAAAACTGGCTCCTATCCAGCGATGACCTCAGCGTCCTAAACGAACGGGCTATCGTCCCACCGAGCCTTAAAATTCGCAAGACAGATAAGGAAGGGCGTTTTGAATTCTCCGAGTTGCCGAGCGGTTACCTCTGGCGGATTCATGTGCGACCCAAACAGAATCCTAGTCGTTATATCTTGGTTGCCACCGGCGACCATGACGAGGAATTCAGGATGCTTGTGCGAGGAGGGGAAACGATCTACCGCGAAGACTTTGAAATCGTTTTTGCACGCCCGCGCGAGGTCGAATTCCGCGTCGTCTATGACGACACCGGCAAGCCAGCGGAAAAAGTAGGGGTCGCAGGAAGCGGCTTCTTGGTGACGACCGACAAGAACGGATTCGCGAGTACACGTCTCCCAGACGGCGAGTACAAATTGACCGTATTGCCGCGTTATCAGACGCCTTACTTGCGATCAAGTGGCCAGGAAGTGGATGTTTCGGAAGCATCCTCCAAGCAACCGATTCAGCTTCGCCTCTATCCCGCTGGTGTGGTCGATATCTCCGTGGTCGAT
>JAADGD010000226.1 GCA_013152515.1 Planctomycetota bacterium | reverse complement strand
CGAGTAAAACGATGCTAAGAATATTCATAAAGTTGATCAAGCGAATCGTGCCGCTAGTCGTGGCGATCTACTTTTTTCCTCGATTGACTCTCTTCTATGTCCTGTGCGGCTTGATCGACGTGATGCGAAACAAAAAACGCAACCTAGGGTTATTTGGGCGTTATTTCTTTGGAAATGGCTTACTGACGTGGTTCTTATCTCCGCTGAACCTGTTGATGGATGTATTAGCACTTCCCTACAGGAACCAAGGCATCTACGAACTCACCGACCTGCCCGAAAGCCACCGACAGGAAATCACGACAGTCCTTAAAGCTGCGGACAACGATGTTTTTCTCGATTTGCTGAAAAGCCAAATGGAAAATCAAAAGCGCGTCATGCTATTCTTCAAGTGGTATGGTGCGAACAATGAGACTTTCGATAGCGTACCTGAATTTCATCAACCCTACAAATACATCCGGACAATCGGAGTTTCTGCCTTCAACAAGAATCAATCGACGTCGGAGCATTTTGGTCCCCTTCGAGTAACGCTCAGAGTGCTGTACAATATCGGACCTTTACCCGAAGGCGATAGTTTTATCGAAGTGGCCCATCACACCAACCATTGGCGTGACCAACGACAGTTCATCTTCGACGACACCTTGCAACACAAATCGTGTAATGAATCAGACGGCATCCGTTATTGCATGTTCATCGACATACTCAGACCTTCTCCCTGGCCTCGTATTATCAGTACTGTTCTAACCTGCGTCCGATCTTGTGCGTTCCGAGTCAATACTCTGTTTTACAAAAACTGGGAAATCCTTCGATGAGACACGTCCCGAGTAGAAACACAAGGTGAGAATCGGTCGTTCGCAACAGGTACGAATTCCATGCGGTCATCAATTCCAGCAAATCCAAATCTCTCTCAAGATCGTTCGTTATGAATGCAGAAACAACATCGCTTACTTTCAAAATCTACGGCATGGACTGCGCCGAGGAAGTTACGACACTAAAGCGTGAGTTGGGCCCGTTAACCGGTGGCGAGGAGAAACTGGCGTTCGATATCCTCAACGCCAAGCTCTTTGTTGAAGCGGGGGTACTCTCCTCCCAGGAGGTGATTCAGGCCGTTTCGCGCACCGGTATGCGGGCCGAGGTGTGGCAAGAAGATGCCGACCAGCAAGCGGACGTCAGTTTTTGGCAGCAACATGGTCGCAGTGTATTGACTGTGACGAGTGGCGTGTTTGGCTTGTTAGGTTTCATTTATCACGCCAAGCTCGCGGGTAGTCTTTCTGGAGCGTTAGGCTCGGAAGGAATGGGCGTTGCGGAGAGCGTACCGCCGCTGGCAATCTTCCTTTATCTGGTCGGAATCACGACCGGCGTTTGGCAAGTTGCTCCGAAAGCGTGGCGGGCGGCAATCAGTTTGCGGCCCGATATCAATCTGCTAATGACGCCGTCGTGGGTGCTGCCGCGATTGGCGAGTGGTTTGAAGCGGCGACGGTCGCGTTTCTGTTCTCCGTGTCGCTGGTGTTGGAATCGTGGAGTGTGGGCCGTGCGCGTCGGGCGATTGCTGCGCTGATGGAACTCGCCCCGCCAGCGGCTCGTGTGCGCGATGCCGATGGTGTCGAAACGGAGGTGCCGCCCGAGCAGGTTGCCGTTGGCACCCTTTTTATCGTGCGCCCTGGCGAAAAAATCCCGCTCGATGGCCAAGTTGCGCGCGGCGAGAGCGATGTGAATCAGGCACCGATTACGGGCGAAAGCGTTCCCGTCGAAAAAAGCATCGGCTCCGAAATTTTTGCCGGCACGATCAACGGCGATGGCACCTTGGAGATCGAGTGTACTAAACGGGCCGAAGACTCGACCCTAGCAAGCATTATTCGCATGGTGGGCCAAGCCCAGTCGCGTCGGGCACCTTCAGAAAAATGGGTCGAAAAGTTCGCACGAATTTATACGCCCGTCGTGATGGCGATTGCCGTGGCAATTTTGCTCGTCCAGCCGCTACTGTTCGGGGTTCCCTGGTCCAACGGTTTGTACAACGCCTTGGTTTTGCTCGTGATCGCTTGCCCTTGTGCTCTGGTTATCTCGACGCCGGTGAGCGTAGTTGCCTCGTTGGCTGCCGCGGCGAAGAACGGCGTGCTGATCAAGGGCGGCGTGTTTGTCGAAGCGCCGGCACACCTCAAAGCCATCGCGATGGACAAGACCGGTACGCTTACCGAAGGCAAACCGGCGGTTGTCGACGTGGTGCCGCTCAGTGGCCATGATGAATCAGAGTTGCTCGAGCGTGCTGCCGCTCTCGAATCGCAGAGCAATCACCCGCTGGCTCGGGCCATCGTTGCCGAAGCCAACGAGCGCAACATCAAAATCCCTGCTGCCGACGAGTTTGAGATTATCCAAGGAAAAGGGGCCACGGGCCGTATCGATGGCAAACTCTATTGGCTTGGCTCGCACCGCTACCTCGAAGAGCGAAAGCAAGAAACCCAAGAGGTCCACGAGCAACTGGAAGCAATGCAGCAAGCCGGTCGCACGGTGGTGGTGGTTGGCAACGACACTCACGTATGCGGTTTCATCACTCTGGCCGACACGCTGCGCCCGACGGCTGCCGACACGCTCTTGCAATTGCGTGACACTGGAATTGAACACCTGGTCATGCTCACCGGCGACAACCAAGGCACCGCAGACGTAATCGCCAGCGAGGTGGGCATCGACGAAGTTCATGCCGAGCTGCTGCCAGCCGACAAGGTCGATGCCGTCGAATCGCTTGTCAAGAAATACGGACAGGTGGCGATGATCGGCGACGGTGTGAACGACGCACCGGCGCTTGCTCGGGCGACACTCGGTATTGCCATGGGAGCTGCCGGTAGCGACGCGGCGATCGAGACCGCCGACATTGCGCTGATGTCTGATGATCTTTCCAAACTCCCCTGGCTAATCAACCACTCTCGACACACCCTGGCGATCATCCGCCAGAACATCATCTTCTCACTAGCCGTAAAATCCCTCTTCGTGGTCCTGACCTTCGCAGGTTTCGCTTCGCTTTGGGCTGCCATTGCTGCCGACATGGGTGCCTCGCTGTTGGTGATCTTCAACGGGCTGCGATTATTACGATCGCGTCGGTGATAAGTTTGCAATTTATTGCTGCCGAAGACTACATTCGCCTTCCGTCGCCATTTGTCAATTTTCCTTTAGAAAGAGAAAAATTCTTTCTTCGATTTCGTCTCGTACCCGTCTGAAGAATTCCATTTTCTCGTCGTCAGTTCCAACTGCGTCGGCTGGGTCATTGAACGGCCAATGAAGTAGTTCAGTTGCTCCTGGAAACACGGGACACGATTCTTTAGCGTTGTCACAGACAGTGACGACAATGGCGAATTCTTGTCCGGAAAATTCATCGACCGACTTGCTACGACTCGAATCGATGTCGATGCCCCGTTCCCCCATGACGCGTACAGCAAGCGGATGAACGTATCCCGAGGGCTTGGAACCAGCGGAATGTGCTTCCCATTGGCC